>NZ_JAHKQC010000027.1:23564-197258 GCF_018860845.1 Pseudoalteromonas sp. C2R02
AATAATAGCGGCAGTCAACAAGCAAGTTTTACGGCACCGGTACTCACAGAAGCTGAAGTGCTAACTTTTGAGTTAATAGTGACAGATAATGAAAATTTATCAGCAAGTGATAGGTTGCAAATATCGGTTAACCCAAAGAATGAAGCACCTTCATCAAATGCAGGGGAAGATCAAACTATAGATGAACAAAGTTTAGTTACCCTTTCTGGACAAGGAATCGATACTGATGGTGTAATCGAATCATATTTGTGGGAACAAATATCTGGCACTTTAGTGACCTTAGAAAGTTCGCAGAGCAACATAAGCACTTTTATATCCCCAACTATTGTAAAAAGTGAATATATAACATTCAATTTGATAGTTACCGATAATGAAGGGTTATCTGCTAGTGATGAAGTACGAGTTAAGGTCGTTCCAAATAATAATCCTCCGGTTGTTGATGCTGGAGTTAACAAGTCTGTAAAAGAATTAAGTCAAGTTTCTCTTTTAGGTCATGTTACTGATTCAGATGGAACAATTGATGACTATTTATGGAGTCAGGTATCAGGACAAAATGTAGTAATAACAGATTCTAATATCGAATCAGCAAGTTTTATCGCACCAGATGTAATTGATGAAGAGGTCTTAATTTTTGAACTTACAGCAACAGATAATGAAAATGCAACAGGGGTTGACCGAATCTCTATTACCGTTATTGAAAATGAGTTACCAGTAGCTGATGCTGGGGTTGACCAAAATATAACTAGTGGCAGTCTAGTCCAGCTTGACGCAAGTAATTCAACAGATCTAGAAGGAACGGTTTCATTTAATTGGCTGCAAGTTGACTCTACTGGTATAAAAGTGGCACTAAGTGATGTTAATTCGGAAAAACCTGACTTTACCTCTCCCATTTTACTATCAAAGCAAACCGTTTCATTTGAGCTAACCGTTACAGATGGGGCTGGTTTAACAGATATTGATCAAGTTGATATCGCTATTACACCAACTTTCTCTACAGCTTTTAGTCCATCAAATGATTCAAAAATTATTTATGTCAGTAGTCAAAGTGGTGATGATGCAACTGGTACTGCTATTAATGCATCTGAAATGGAGAGTCCTACTAATCCAAATGTTTCGATATTACCTTATAAAACGCTTTCGGCTGCAATATCTCAACTTAGAGACGGTTATCCTGATTGGATTTTATTAAACCGTGGGGATACGTGGAATAATGAAAGTTTTGGTATCTTTTCGAAATCAGGACGTGCTTTATCTGAGCCTATGGTTTTAGGTTTTTATGGTTCTTCGGGTCAAAGACCATTAATTAAAACTGGTAGAGAAACAGGATTGAATAGCGCAGGAAGAGAAACCTCAAACTTAGCTATTATAGGTCTTGATTTTTATGCTAATGCTAGAGACCCCAATTCAGCTGACTTTATTGATAGTACTGAAGGGAGTTCTGGATTAAGAATCGTTGGCAGTGGTGAAAATATTTTAATTGAAGATACTGTGATTCGATTTTTTGGCACTAATTTAAATATTTCAGAATATAATGGCTATCATTCAAACGTTAGTATCAAACGATGTATTATTTTGGATAGTTATGGATATAAAGGTATATCTCATAGTTCAGGTATCTATATTTCAGGTGTGGATGGGATTCTCATGGAAGATAACGTCTTTGATCATAATGGTTGGAATTCACAGGTTTCAGAAGCAACTTCAACTGTATTTAATCACAATGTGTATATTCAATGGAGTAACATTGCAGAAAATATTACCGTGAAAAATAATGTGTCAACAAGATCATCAAATCATGCAATAAAAGGGCGCCCAGGAGGTGTTTATACTAATAATTTATTTGCTGAAAATCCGATAGGTTTTGAGTTTGGTTACAATGCAGAGCATCCAATACAAAATGGATCCCATGCATTAGTTCAAGATAATGTAATACTTGAAGGAAAACAAGGTGGTGGTTCAAAAGCAATATGGGGTATTGAAGTTGATAAAAACGCCTTAGATTGGGGGGGGACTATTGAATTGACTAGAAATATAGTCGCTAATGTGGCTGGTACGTCAGAAAGCATGCAGGCTATTATCTTGCAAGATGGGGTTGTGAGTAATGATAATATTATATATAAGTGGGCTGCTAGAGAAGACATGTTTGATCCTAGTTGGCCAAACCCAGATATTAGTATAGATGAATATATGTCAAGTATCGGCGAGGCTCCTACCTTAGATGCATACTTGAACCTGTTGAGAAATAGAAGTCTTGGAGAATGGGATGAGAGGCTTACTTCGCCTTCAGTAAATAACTATATCCGTTCAGGTTTCAATCGATAACCTATTTGTATATTTACCAAGCATGAGCTTACCTAAAAGTAGGCTTAAAGCAAATCATTTAAAAGGACATAAAATGAAGATAATAGAAGATCATGACTGGGATAAATTAGGGAAAAAATATAAAGATGCGAAACCTTTTCCCTCTATATGTATCGATGATTTCTTAGATATTAAATTTGCTAATTCATTAGTCAAATCCTACCCAAAATATTCAGAAGCTCGCACAATTGGTCGAGAGTTTAGTTCTTTAAATGAAAATTTGAAAATTCAAATCACAGATTTAAATGATTTTCCTGATCCAGTTAAGCTATTATCTCAGGCTTTGTCAGAACCTGAATTTATAGATAATATATCTACCTTAACAGGAATTAAGGATCTGATATGGGATCCTGATTTTTCCGGTGGTGGAATACATTTAACCAATACATCAGGTTTACTTGATGTTCATGTAGATTTCAATTTCGAGACAAAATTAAATTTATATCGCCGACTAAACATATTGATTTACCTTAATCCTACGTGGGAAAAAAAGTGGGGTGGGCAAGTTGAGTTATGGGATAAGGATGTTCAAGATTGTATCCAATCTTTTGAGCCTGTATTCAATCGCTGTGTACTTTTTACAACAAGTGATTTTAGCTTTCATGGTGTGAATGCTGTTAATTCACCTGAAAATATTTCTAGGAACTCTTTTGCAGCATATTATTATACTAAGGAAGCAGGGGATAATTCTGGAGAGGTATATGGGGGGCATCACACTACAATATTCAAAGCAAGACCGTCAGAAAAAATTAAAAAATACTGGCTAATGCCTAAAAATAAAGTAGAGACAACCTTAGCTAAAAGTAAAAAAGAGCTTAAGTCCAGAGTTAAAAGGTTAATTAATTAAGCGCTATTATAAATTAACTTTTCAAGCACTCATTTAGCTTATGAGCAGATCTTGCATTACAAATATCAAATTTAATGATGTCATATTTTTTAAGTAGTGCTTATTTGAGAAGTTAGCTACTTATCATTTTTTTTATCCCTTTTTGTTTTGACCCAGCCAATTTTCTTATTTTTAAAAAAATCAGAATATATTGTTAGCTTACTCAAGATATACATAGGAATTGTGAGAATCTCCCTTATCGATATAATATCCCTAGCTCTTATTAACCAAGTCAGCATGATTGAGAATGAAAATAAAGTACAAGCTAAAAGCAGTGATATAATATAAAACATATTAAAAGTAAGATAAGAAATAAATAAATAAAAGATTAAATAAAGTAACGTAACCAAACATAATAAGCTGATAGGTGGAATTGATAGATCGATAGTAAATAAAATATCTTTTATTCTTTTATGCTTAATAACATAGCTAATTAAATGTGGAATATAAGTTTTTATTGTATTTAAGTGTCCTAGTTCCCACCTTTTCCTCTGACTATGCCGAGCTTGTAAATCATTTGGCAATACACTGACCACCTTTGTTGTGGGTAAGAATATGGGGCTGTTATTATTTAATGTGAAATCAATACCAAGTTTCATATCTTCGACTAAATCGGAGTTTGCTAGATGTACTTTGCTAATTAAATGCCAAGGAAAAGCCATGCCACTACCCATCAAGTGGCAAGGTAAGCCAAGAAGCTTTAAACCTAAAGGCCGTATCTGATTTTTAATGAAAAATGCAAAAAGACTAATCTTTTGATTGATAGAGTGGCAGGGATCTGAAGTCATTAAATATAAAGCTTGTATTGGTTTATCATATTTTAAAGCTGCAATTGATAGCTGATCTATTGTATTGCTTTCTATTTTACAGTCAGCATCTAATAAAATTATAATTTTAGTAGGGGATTTAGATATGTGTTTTATTCCAAAATCCAAGGCATACCCTTTACCTACTAAATTAGGCTCATTTCTTTGTAAAACCTGAACACCAAAGCTTTTTGCTAATTCAGCGGTATCGTCAGTGCAGTTATCGGCTACCACGACAACTCTATCATTATCTTGCGTATGCATAAGTAAATTACTTAGCGTATCTACAATGGCTAATGACTCATTATGAGCGGGGATCAAAATTGTCACATCAGGTCTGAAGCCATTAATTTCTTTATTCTTTTTATTGAAAAAAATTGTACCAATAAATATTTCAATAGAGAGAAAAGTAATAATAATAATAAAAGGTATTAATAAAACATAGCTAAAAATAGTTATGGTAATCATGATAGGCTTCTTTTTTTACAAATATTTTTAAAATGCGAAATTAGCTTTTTAGCTTCAATATCTATATTGTGCCGTTGAGTAACCACTTTTTTTGCTCGGTTACCTATTTCTGTTATTTCGGAGTTATTTAAGTTTAAAGCTTCTTCTATCGCTTCAGATAACTTCGTCGAATCACCAGCTGGAACTAACCAGCCATTTTCATTATGCGTTATTAATTCAGGAATACCTGCGATAAAGGTGGAAATTACAGGTTTTGATAAGCTCATTGACTCCATAATAACAACAGGTAGACCTTCTGCAAAACTTGGTAGAACAGTCAGCTTTGATTGTAAAATAAGCTTCTTTACTTGTTGGCAACTTTGCCAACCAGTAATATTAATATTTCTTTGTAAATTGTATTCTGCTATTTTATTTTCAATATCTGTTCGCATATCGCCATCACCAACAAGAGTGAGGCTAAAATTCACTCCTTTTTTAGCTAATATATTTAGTGCTTCTATTAATAATATTTGCCCCTTTTGCTCACATAGTCGACCTATACAAACTAGATGATTCTTAGTGCCTATTTCGTCAAAGGTGCCATGATAGAAACTTTTTTCTAAGCCGCAATGGACTATCTTAATCTTCTCCCAATACTGATTTGGTACTAACCGGTAAAGTTGGCTTTTTCCAAATGAACTAATCGCTATTACAAAAGCTGCGCTTTTAATTTTTTCAGGCAAAGATATGAAGTTAGGTTTATCAAACTCTTCAGGTCCATGAACTGTAAAACTAAATGGAATCTTAGATAGTTTGGATGCTAGTAGGGCGATAGCTGCTGGGTTCGTTCCAAAGTGTGCATGTAAGTGTTGTATGTTGTCTTTTTCAATCCAATCAGAAAGTATACATGCCTCTAAAAAGTAAATGTAGTGTCGAAAAAGTCCACGCTCTGATTTGAATCCAATTTTATTTGCTAATAAAAGTGTTTTTAGCCATAAAAAAGGTTTATTTATTAATATTAAAAAGAAAGTTTTAATTATAGTTATTTTTGAAGTTGAGAGTATATATTTTGTTTTTTTATATTCCTCAATATCATTTTTATCGACTAATTCATTGAGGTTCGATTTTAATGCATACCTAGATATAGAGGTTCCCATTTTTTCTAATGCTAATATTTCTCGACGAATAAAACTATGGCTAACTTTTGGGTATTGATTTGTAAAATATCCAATTTTCATTTTATTTCACTTTCCATGTATTCTAACAGTAACATCAACTTAGTAAATTATATGGCGTGTTAATTTTATGTAAATTCGATGTCCTTTATCTTGCTTTTCTTTATTAGGCACAAGAAGAGGGGAATCCTAGCAAATAAACTTCTTAGCTAAAAGGGGTCAGTAAGTAATAAAATAGCTATAAGTTATAATATTAAAATTAATATGTTCATTTTAGTCGGTTAGAAAAATAACCTTTAATTTTTATTAATTAATAAGTTGTTGAATCTAATTGTATTGTTGTTGAAATTACCTAGTGTTACTTTATAAAAAAAATAAAATATCAATTAACAGATCAAGAAATTATTGAACAATAAATTGAAAATTTAATAATTTATCATTAGAATGTTCCTTTTTTAGCAATAACCAAGAAATGGATTCATGAATAGAAAAGGAATTATCCTTGCCGGTGGCAGTGGAACTCGACTCTATCCGCTTACAAAAGTGGTCAGTAAACAACTTATGCCTGTATACGATAAACCTATGGTTTATTACCCAATAGCAACATTAATGAATGCTGGTATTAAAGAAGTCCTTATTATTACAACCGAAGAAGAACAGCCTAAATTTGAAGCTTTATTAGGTAATGGTAGTGATTGGGGCATATCAATAGAATATAAGATACAACCTTCTCCAGATGGTTTAGCGCAGGCATTTTTACTTGGTGAAGCGTTTATAGGCGATGCTAATGTTGCATTAATCCTAGGAGATAACCTTTTTTATGGTCATGATTTAGTTAAGTCATTACTTGTAGCAAGTAAGCAACAAGAAGGTGGCACTGTATTTGGTTATCATGTAGCCAACCCTAATGCATATGGTGTTGTTGAATTTGATAATGATGGCATCGCGATTTCTATTGAAGAAAAACCAGTTAAACCAAAGTCTAATTATGCAGTGCCTGGTTTATACTTTTTTGATAATAAAGTAGTTGAGTATGCTAAAAATGTAAAACCATCTGCGCGTGGTGAATATGAAATTACCGATGTTATAGAGCAATATTTAACAGCTGGCACATTAAATGTAGAAATTATGGGCCGTGGTACTGCTTGGTTAGACACTGGAACACACGACAGTTTACTTCAAGCTGCTCAATTTATTGAAACCATCGAAAAACGTCAAGGTCTTAAAGTAAACTGTCCTGAAGAAGTTGCTTATCGTATGGGTTATATCTCTGATGCTCAATTGAGAGATTTAGCTGGCCCTTTACGTAAGAGTGGTTATGGTGAATATCTGCTTAATTTACTTACACAGAGAGTATTTTAATGCGTGTTATCGAGACCGAAATTCAAGACTTAAAGATCCTAGAACCTAAAGTATTTGGTGATGAAAGAGGTTTTTTCTTTGAAACTTTTCGTGATGATTGGTTTAGAAAAAACGTAGCTGACGTTACTTTTGTTCAAGAAAATCATAGTAAATCTTCTCAAGGGATTTTACGTGGTATGCATTATCAAACAGAGCAAACTCAAGGTAAGCTTGTGCGTGTAACACAAGGTGTAGTATTTGATGTTGTAATTGATATGCGAAAGAGCAGTAAAACCTTTGGTCAGTGGTATGGCCATTATTTATCGGCTGAGAATAAGCAACAATTGTGGGTGCCTGCAGGTTTTGCTCATGGCTTTTACGTTACTTCAGAATCGGCTGAATTTGTTTACAAATGTACAGATTATTACGCGCCACAGTTCGAACAAAGTATTCTTTGGAACGATCCAGATCTAGATATAAAATGGCCTATAAATAAAGATTTAATGACATCGCTGTCATCCAAGGATGAAAGTGGATTGTTATTTAAAAACGCGCCTTTTTTTGCATAATCAGACTTCAGAAGAGTAAACAATGAGTAAAACTATTTTTATTACTGGCGGAGCCGGGTTTATTGGTTCAGCTTTGGTGCGTTATTTAATTAATGAAACTGATAATACAGTTATTAACTTTGATAAATTAACTTATGCAGGGAACTTAGAATCTCTAAAGTCGATTGAAGATAATGAGCGTTATCACTTTATACAAGGTGATATCTGTGATCGCCAAATGGTGAGTCATTTATTTGAAAAATATCAGCCCGATTATATTATGCATTTAGCAGCTGAAAGTCATGTGGATCGTTCAATTGATGGGCCTGGTGAGTTTATTGAAACCAATATTGTTGGCACTTATGCGTTACTAGAAGCTGCGAGAAGTTATTATTTAACTTTAGAAACAGATAAAAAATCAGATTTTCGCTTTCATCATATCTCTACAGATGAAGTTTATGGTGATTTGGGAGAAACAGGTTTATTTACAGAAGAAACATCGTATGAACCAAGCTCTCCTTATTCAGCTTCAAAAGCAGCATCTGATCATTTAGTAAGAGCTTGGCATCGAACTTACAACTTGCCTGTTGTTATTACTAATTGTTCAAATAATTATGGTCCTTTTCACTTCCCTGAGAAATTAATACCTTTAGTGATTTTAAATGCATTGGAAGGAAAAGAGCTGCCTATATATGGTAATGGTAAACAGATAAGAGACTGGCTATTTGTTGAAGACCATGCCCGTGCGCTTTATTTAGTTGTCAGTGAAGGAAAGTTAGGTGAAACCTATAATATAGGTGGTTTTAATGAAAAGCAAAATATAGAAGTAGTTAAAACAATTTGTGAACACTTAAATCAATTAGTAAATAATAAACCTGAGGGTATTACTGATTTTAACCAGCTTATTACTTATGTAGCAGATAGACCCGGTCATGATGAACGATATGCAATTGATGCGTCTAAAATACATAAAAAATTAGGATGGCAACCATTAGAGACTTTTGAATCTGGTATTAAAAAAACAGTTCAATGGTACCTATCTAATTTAGATTGGAGCAAACATGTTCAAGATGGTAGTTATCAAAGAGAGCGATTAGGCAAATAAGTCGTTCACTGCATTGGCTGTGAACAGCCATTTTAAATATTAGACTAATTTAATGGAATTAAAATGAAAGTCTTGATTATTGGTAAGAGCGGACAACTTGCATCAGAGCTCATTGATACAAAACCAAACCGAATCGAAGTGCTTGCTCTTGGGCGTGAAAATATAGAAATTGAATCAATTAATTCAATTTCTGATCAAATTGCAAAGTTCAACCCATCAGTAGTCGTAAATGCATCTGCTTATACTGCAGTTGATAAAGCTGAAACTGATAGCGATGCAGCTTATGCGATTAACTTTTCTGCTGTGGAAAATATCGCTAAGGTTTGTAAATCAAATAATATACGACTTATTCATGTTTCAACTGATTTTGTTTTTGATGGGAAAAAAAATAGCGCTTATAAAACCTCAGATAAAACTCATCCAATAAACGTATATGGTGCGTCAAAGTTAGCAGGTGAAAAAGCAATATTTGAAAATCACCCAGAAGATTCAGCTATTGTGCGTACTTCTTGGCTTTACTCAGGTTATGGAAATAACTTTGTTAAAACCATGCTTAGGTTGATGGCAGCGAAAGACTCTCTAAATGTTGTAGCTGATCAAATTGGATGTCCAACATCAGCTAAAGAGCTAGCTAGTTTCATTTGGAAATTAACATCACAAGAACTGATAAAACCTCTATATAACTGGAGTGATTTAGGGGTTGCATCTTGGTACGACTTTGCAGTTGCTATACAGGATATTGCCATTGAATGTGATATTTTAAATAAAAAAATCCCAATAAAAGCAATTTCAAGCCAAGAGTATCCTACGCCTGCTAAAAGACCACAATTTAGCTTGCTTGATTCAACAGAGTCATATCAAATTTACCCTGCAAATCATTGGCGCGAACAGTTAAAAATAATGATGAGTAATACAAAGGAATTTTTATTATGATCTTACCCGTAATTATGGCTGGTGGTTCTGGTACTCGGTTATGGCCATTATCAAGAGGGAATTACCCAAAGCAATTTTTATCACTTTATGGTGAGCAAACAATGCTTCAGCAGACAATTTCTCGTTTAGAGGGATTAAACAATCAACCTAGTATGCTTATTTGTAATGAAGAGCATAGATTTATTGCCGCAGAGCAAATTAGGCAACTGGGTGTGAAACATAGCGGAATTTTCTTAGAACCTGTAGGAAGAAATACTGCACCAGCAATTGCATTGGCCGCATTTAAAGCTTTAGAAAATAATAAAGGTGAAGATGATCCTATCTTACTTGTTTTAGCTGCAGATCATGTAATAGAAAATAAAGATGAATTTCAAAAATCAATTAAACAAGCTTATATTCATGCCCAAGATGACAAGCTTGTAACTTTTGGTATTGTTGCAAAAACTCCAGAAACTGGTTACGGCTATGTAAAACGTGGAGAAGCGGTTAAAAATCAATTAGGTTCTGCTTTTAGAGTCTCAAGCTTTGTTGAAAAACCAGATCTAAAAACTGCTCAGTCTTATGTTCATTCTGGAGAATTTTATTGGAATAGCGGTATGTTTATGTTTAAAGCTAGCCGTTATTTAGCTGTGTTAAAACAATTTCGTCCTGATATATATGAAGCATGTGAAAAATCAATGCAGCAACAGGATGTGGATAATGATTTTATTCGAATAAATAAATCAGCATTTTTAGCATGTCCAGATGAATCTATTGATTACGCAGTTATGGAGCCTATTTGCCAACAAGTGGGTAGTACTGATGCAGTTGTTGTGCCTATGGATGCTGGTTGGAATGATATCGGTGGTTTCTCCGCTTTATGGCAAGTGTCTGAGAAAGACAATAATGGCAATGTTTTCAAAGGTGATATTAAGGCTACCGATACCCAGAACTCATTAGTTATGAGTGATGATAAGCTTGTTGCTTTAGTTGGTGTTGATGATTTAGTTATCGTAAATACAAAAGATGCAATCTTAGTTGCCCATAAAGATAAGGCACAAGAAGTTAAGTCCATTGTAAATGAGTTGAAGAAAGAAGTGCGAAGCGAAGCTACTTTTCACCGTGAAGTATATAGGCCTTGGGGGAAGTATGACTCTCTTGATAACGGAGAAAGATTTCAAGTAAAGCGTATAACAGTTAAGCCAGGCGCAAAATTATCAGTTCAAATGCATCATCATAGAGCTGAGCATTGGGTTGTTGTGTCTGGAACTGCAAAAATCACTAATGGTGATAATGAAATCTTATTAACTGAGAATCAATCAACTTATATTCCTATCGGTGTTGTCCATGCGTTAGAAAATCCAGGTGTTATTCCGCTTGAATTGATAGAAGTGCAATCAGGCTCATATTTAGGTGAGGATGATATTGTAAGGTTTGAAGATAAATACGGTCGTAGTTAAGTCTACTAATTTAAATAATTTGATTTTTAAGTAGTTTTCATTTTTAAGGTTTATAAATGTCAAAGGGATTAAATTCATCTAACGCAATATTAGATGAGGAAAGAGCAAACATTAACTCAAACTCAACTGTAGAGTCTAAAAAATTAACTTGTTTTAAAGCTTACGATATAAGAGGTGAGCTAGGTAAAGAGTTAAATGCGGATATCGCTTATCGTATTGGGCGCGCATATGGAGATATTTTATCACCTAAATCAGTCGTTGTTGGTGGTGATGTTAGGCTTACGTCTAATGAGTTGAAGCTATCTTTAGCAAACGGTTTAATGGATGCTGGGGTTAATGTTTTAGATCTTGGAATGACAGGAACTGAAGAAATCTACTTTGCAACATCTCATTTAAAAGTAGATGGTGGTATAGAAGTAACGGCAAGTCATAACCCAATGAATTTTAATGGTATGAAGCTTGTTAAAGCTCAAGCTCAACCTATCAGTGGTGATACTGGGCTATTTGATATTAAAGTTTTGGCTGAGTCACAAGATTTTAAAGAAAAAGCAGTTGTAAGAGGCACAATCAAGAATACCTCGACTTTAGATCAATATGTAAAGCACTTATTAACCTATGTAGATATTCAAAATATAAAACCGCTTAAATTAGTTGTAAATTCAGGTAATGGTGCTGCAGGTCATGTAATTGATTCATTGGAAGTTGAATTTAAAAAATTAAATGTACCTATTGAGTTTATAAAAATTAACCATTTACCAGATGGGAATTTTCCTAATGGTATTCCAAACCCGTTATTGCCAGAGAACAGGCAAGAGACTATTGATGCTGTTATTGAGCATAAAGCAGATATGGGTATTGCTTGGGATGGCGATTTTGATAGATGCTTCTTATTTGATGAGAATGGCGACTTTATTGAAGGCTATTATATTGTAGGCCTTTTAGCTGAAGCTTTTTTACAAAAAAATCCTGGTGAAAAGATAATTCATGACCCACGTTTAAGCTGGAATACCATAGATCTTGTCAATAAAGCTGGTGGTCAAGCCATTCAAAGTAAAACAGGTCATGCATTTATAAAAGAAAGAATGCGTTCTGAAGATGCTATCTATGGTGGTGAAATGAGTGCTCACCATTATTTCAGAGATTTTTCATATTGTGATTCAGGCATGATCCCTTGGTTATTAGTTGCAGAACTTCTTTGTGTTAAAGAGTCTTCTTTATCTAATTTAGTCAAAAATAGAGTATCAGCATATCCATCACCTGGCGAAATAAATAGAAAAGTTTCAGATGCTGATTCTGTAATTGCAAAGGTATTATCTGTATATAAAAGTGATGCTATCAACATAGACTATACAGATGGGATCAGCATAAATATGGGAGCTTGGAGGTTTAATCTTCGAAAATCAAATACGGAATCATTGCTGAGATTGAATCTAGAAACTAAAGGTAATGAGAAGTTAATGATAGAAAAAACAAAACAAGTATTAGCTTTGTTAACGTAAAAATTTAATTGAATAAAACCGGAAACTAACAAGGTTTCGGTTTATAAAAGGGGCATTCAAAGTGTTATATCTTCAGGGAGTGAAAAGTGAAAAAGTCATCAACTTTTAAAGCTGGAACGAAATCTAATTCAGTCATTTGTCGGTTTTTTGATCTTATTATATTAGTCATATCATTATATTTAGCTGCAAGTGTATATGGCGTAAGGTTAGGTCGCGAATATTTAGTTGTTTTACTTATTGTATTAGTTGCTTTTTTATATGTTGCAGAAGGGGTTGATTTATACCGTTCATGGAGGGCTGGGAAGCTTCGTTCTATGGTGTTAAGTGCTTGGCTTACTTTAACAGTTGCTTTTGCCGCTTTATTTTTATTCGCCTTTATCTTTAAATTTTCAGAGCAATTGTCTCGTGTCACTATAGCTTGTTGGTTTGCTTTCTCATTCGTGAACTTATTTCTTTGGCGCTTAATTTTGCGAAGCTATAAAGTTAATAGAAGAAAATTAGGCTTTAGCATAAAGAAAGCTGCAATTATAGGAGCAACAGATGCTGGTGTTCGAATTGCTAAACAGATTGAGCAGCATAATGAACTAGGTTATGACAGTGTTGGTTTTTTTGAAGACCGCTCCCCAGAAAGGGTATTTCAAAATCAAAACTATACAATAGAGGGCTCAGTAAATGATGCTGTCAATCGCGCTAGAAATGGTGAAATAGATGTTTTGTTTATCGCATTGCCTTTAAAAGCTGAAAAACGTATTGCAGATATATTGAGTCGCTTAGGCGACACGACTGTTGATGTTCATTTTATTCCTGATTTCTTTTTATCAAACTTAATACATGCTCGTATAGACCATGTTGGTGATATTGACACCTTAAGTGTTTTTGAATCTCCATATTTAGGTATAAAAGAATGGGTTAAAAGAAGTGAAGACATCATTTTAGGCTTAACTATATTAGCCCTGATATCTCCAATTTTAATGATTATTGCATTATGTATTAAATACACATCTAAAGGGCCTATCTTATTTAAGCAAGATAGATATGGCTTAGCAGGTCAAAAAATAAAGGTTTGGAAATTTCGCTCTATGACAGTTACTGAAAACAGTGATGTAGTCACTCAAGCGACAAAAAATGATAGCCGAATTACGCCTTTAGGTGGTTTCTTACGCCGTACAAGTTTAGATGAGTTGCCACAATTTTTTAATGTAGTGACAGGTGATATGTCAATTGTAGGGCCTCGACCTCATGCTGTATCTCATAATGAAGAATATAGAAAGAAAGTTGAGTTTTATATGTTACGCCATAAAGTAAAGCCAGGCATTACTGGCTGGGCACAAATAAATGGCTGGCGAGGTGAAACCGATACTTTAGAAAAAATGGAAAATAGAGTTGATTATGATTTGCAATATATTAAGCATTGGTCACTTTGGTTCGATTTAAAAATCATTTTTTTGACTGTATTTAAAGGATTTACGGGTAAAAATGCGTACTAAATTAGGATCCTTAAAAGTGAAAACTTGTATAAAAATATCATTATTTGCAGGAGTATTTTGCTATACGACACATGGTACAGCATCTTCTGAGATTTATTTAGAAAATGGCGTGGTTGTTAAACCTTTATTAAATGTCGTTAGTAAGTACGATGATAATATTTATCAGCAAGCCTCAGATAAACAAGGAGACTCTATCCTGATAGTTACACCATCGATTGGTTTAGTATTTGATGATGGCTTGAACCAATACAAATTGGATTTAGGGTTGAGTTCGGGTAGCTATGGTAAAAATTCTGATGATAATTATTTAGATACAGAAGCTAATTTATCAGCTCACTTTGAACCAAGTAATAAACATAGATTTGATTTACTTGCTTCTGCTTTTAGCCAATCTGAGCCCAGAGGTACTGGAGTGACTGAAGGGACTGGGAGTGCGCTTCCTGAACCCTTAACTTATAAAAAGCATATTTTAGGTGGTAAATATGAATTTGGCGCAATGAGTTCATTTACCCGTATCGCATTTGAAGCACAATCCGAGAATAAAAAATATGACAATTTTAGAAGTATCTCTAAATATAGAGATACTAGTTCTATAAAATTTGGCTCATCACTTTTTTATAAAATGGATTCAGAAACCGATTTATTTTTAGACCTTAGTCGCGAAGATATTAAATATGATCAAATTGAAGATAATACTATTAGCCGTGATTCTAAAGATAATAGAGCCTTATTAGGTGTTCAGTGGGAAATGACCTCAATGACAACGGGTTTGGCAAAATTAGGTTATCAAAATAAATCTTTTGTAGGCTCTAGTAGAGAAAACTTTAGCGGCTTAAGCTGGGAGGCACAAATTCAATGGCAGCCATTAACATATACAAATATCACATTTGAAACTTCACGAGCCGCCAAAGACCCAACAACAGAAGGTGATTATGTCAATCAAAGTTTATATGCACTTAACTGGAATCATAACTGGAATGAAAAGTTACGTTCAAGTATAGGTGCCTCTTTTACAACTGATGTATACACAGGTATTTATCGTAAAGATGAAATATTAACTGGAAGCTTTAGTATTTCATATTTAATTCAACGTTGGTTAGAGATCGGGGTGTTTATCGAAATTAAGGATAATGATTCAACAACAGAAATCATGTCTTTTGATAAAAACTTAGCTGGCTTAAATTTTAATATTTCAATGTAGGGAAGGTTGTGAAAAATTTTTTATATTTAGTTTGTTTAGTTTTATTTATGCCAATGAATGCTTTTGCTAATAATGAATATATTTTAGGTTCAGGAGATCATATTGAGATTAAGGTTTATGGGCAGGATGATTTGACTTTAAATACTCAAATTGGCAACAGCGGAAAAATAAATTACCCCTTTCTCGGTGATATTAAAGTATCTGGTTTAACAGCGAAACAGTTACAAAATAATATTTACGCACGCTTAAATGGTGATTTTTTAATTAATCCCAATGTTTTTGTTCATATTACTCAATATAGATCTTTTTATATTCATGGAGAAGTTAGAACTCCGGGGGGGTACCCTTATCAGCCTGGTATGACAATTAATCAAGCAATTGCCCTTGCTGGCGGATTAACAGAAAGAGCCTCAACCGAAAAGGTGTATATATACAGGGAAGGTAGTAAAGAAATGCAAAATCAAGCCTTGCTAAAAACAAAAGTAAATGCTGGTGATACTGTAACAATAGAGCGAAGGTTTTTTTAATGGATACGCATTCGAATATAAATATACAAGATAACTTAAGCTTAGATCAGGCTAAAGGCTTAGATATCAATCGATTATTAAAAACTGTATTAAAATACAAGTTTTTAATTGTTGGTTTTGCAATTCTAATTACTGTTTTGGTATCCATAGTTTTAGCTAATATTCAGTCTGTTTATCAAGCTAAAGCAACCATCCTTTTTGATTCTGCTAGAGTTCAAGCCGTTTCTGTTAAAGAAGTTTATGCTGCTAATACACAAAGACAAGAGTATGGGATTACTCAGTTAGAATTATTACAGTCAGGTGATATTGCAAGAAAAGTAATTAGCAAGCTAGATATGTATAAATCACCTGATAAAAGCCTTCAAAGTGAATTAGGATTATTAGATAAGCTACAAAATAGCATACCATTTTTACCTAAGAAGGAAGTTGTTCGTATTTCACCTGAAAAAAGAGCGCTTTATGAAATTCAAAGGAAAGTCAAAATATTTCAAAAAAGCCTAAAGGTAAAACGTGTTGGTTGGAGCCATTTGGTTGAAATTTATTTTGAGCACCCAAATCCAGAGGTGGCAGCTGCTGCTGCAAATGCGGTGGGTGAAATATATATTGAAACTCAGATGGCAGCAAAATTAGGCATAACTGAGAAGGCATCTCAATGGCTCGGTGGTCGTTTAGATGAGTTAAGAGTAAGACTAGATGCTTCAGAAGAGAAATTACAAAGGTATCGAGAGCAAGAGAACTTAGTTGATATCGATGGCGCTGTGACCATGATAGACAATGAAGTAACATTATTAACAGAACAATTCAATGAAGCAAGAAATGAGTTAATACAGCTAAAGACTATCGCTCAGTTAATAAATAAACATGGGGAAAATGATAAGCTGAAATTTATCTCAGAGTTAAAAGATCATGAATTAATTAAAAATGCCAACGCTCAGCTTTTAAGTTCAGAATTAAAACATGCTGAGTTATCTAAAGTATATGGACCTAAACATCCTGTCATGCAGGCTGCTGTAGAAGAAGTAAGGCTTTTAAAAAGTCGTTTCAATGATAGGATATCTGGATTTATTGATGAAGTTGATCAATCAGTGTTAAATGCTGAAGATAAATTAAATAGATTACAAAATGAATTAACACTTACAAAGTTAAAATACCAAGACGTGAGTAAAAAAGAATTAACTTTTCATAAGTTATTACGTGATGTAGAAGCTAATAAAAACTTATTTAACCAGTTTTTAAGGCGGTCGAAAGAAACACAAGTAACAGGTGATTTTAATTCAGAACCGGTAACTTTTGTTGAAAAAGCGATGGAACCCCGTTACCCAATTAAACCAAATAAAAAGAAACTAGTGGCTATTGCATTCATTTTTTCAGTCGCTTTTGGTATTGGTTTGGCAATTCTAAGAGAGCTTTTAAATGATACTTTTAAAAGTGTGAGTGATGTGGAAAGCATTTTATCTCAACGCCTTTTAGGGACTTTGCCTTTACTAAATTTACAAAAAGGTGAGGAAATTAATACACATCAATTTTTTGATGCTTCAGAGAAAGGCTATTCAGAGTCGGTTAGAACCTTGAGAACCAATTTTTTATTAACTCACTTAGACTCTGATAATACAGTAATTGAAGTGACATCTTCATTACCAAATGAGGGTAAAAGTGCGGTATCTGTTAGTTTTTCATCAGCTTTAGCACAAATAGAAAATGTTTTGTTAATTGATGCTGATATGAGAAAACCTAGCTTATGTAAAAAATATGGTATCCCTTCATATCATCCTGGTATTGCCAATCTGATTGCAGGTACTGAAAAATTTGAAGATTGTATTTATGTTGATGAGCAATCTGGCGTGACTATTATGCCTTGTGGTCAATTACCGCCAAACCCACTTGAATTATTGTCTTCTGAAAAATTCAGTGAAGTTATAGACATGGTGAGAATTAAATTTGATAAGGTGGTGATAGATACAGCACCGGTTCAAGCTGTTAGTGACGCATTAATAATATCTAAATATGCAGATTCTATCTTGTATGTTGTGAAATCTGATGATACACGCACAGGAATTGCAAAAATAGGCATAGGTAAGTTGTTACAAGCAAATGCAAAAGTGGGTGGTGTTGTACTTAACCAGTTAGATATGGCCACGGTTAGTAAAGATGAAAATGCATATTATTATGAATATGGTAATGCTCACAATGCTAGCAAAGCATGATAGATATTCATAGCCATTTAATTCCAGGAATAGATGATGGCGCTAGAGACAAAGATGAATCTTTGTCTCTTTTTCAGATAGCTGAAAAAGATGGTATAAAGCGTATGGTGATGACACCTCATATTCATTTTGGTCGATTTGATAATACGATATATAAAATTAAATCCGAAGTTCATGAACTTAAAGCTTTATTATCAGAGAATAATATTAACTTAGATATAGCCTATGCTGCTGAGGTAAGGATAGATGCACAATTACTACCAGAAATTGAGCAAGGTCGAATTCCATTTATAGGACAAGTTGAAGGTCAAAAAGTATTGTTATTAGAACTACCTCATAGCCATGTTCCTCATGGATGTGAAAAGTTAATCCGATGGCTCACATTACATAATATAAAGCCTTTAATAGCTCATCCTGAGCGAAATCGAGATATATTAAAAGCTCCCGAAAAAATCAAACAATTTCAAAGTTTAGGCTGTTTATTCCAATTGACAGCTTCTTCATTAACAGGTCACTTTGGCCAAAAAGTACAATTATTATCTGAAAAGTTATTGCTTGATGGTGTGATTGATGTAGTCGCTTCAGATAGCCACAATATTCAACGTAGGCCGCCTATCTTGAGCATTGCTCACAATAAAGTAACTGAATTGTTAGGAGAAGAAACTTCTCACAAGATTTTTCATCAAACTCCTTATGATATTACTAAATCATTATTTAGATAATATGAAAAAATTAAATAGTTCAGTAACTGATTTCTGTATCAGTTTATTAATTATTCTGACTTTGGCATTTGCGTTTATTTCTTTTCAGTGGGCATTAGCAAGTATGTGGTACTTCAATGCAAGTTATCATATTGATGAATGGTCTAGGTCTGAATTGGTGGATAATAGACGAGACTATGATGATGCACTT
This sequence comes from Pseudoalteromonas sp. C2R02, assembly GCF_018860845.1. Taxonomy (NCBI): domain Bacteria; kingdom Pseudomonadati; phylum Pseudomonadota; class Gammaproteobacteria; order Alteromonadales; family Pseudoalteromonadaceae; genus Pseudoalteromonas; species Pseudoalteromonas sp. C2R02. The sequence goes on from NZ_JAHKQC010000027.1 coordinate 42,436, forward strand.
TTAGCAATAAATAAAGCGATCAGTTATAGTTCTGAAAACCCTCATTATCTACATACTAAAGGCAAAATTATTCATTGGGGAATAATAAGTAAATTTGAAAAGCAGCATAAAATAAAAGAAATAAAAGAAATATATAAAACCTCCCTAATTTATAGAGAGTCTTGGCCTATTGTATGGAGTGATCTTGCTAGAATAAATTCTTTAATCGAAGGCTTATCTATTGAAACTCAAAGCTATATAGATAAAGCTTTATTTTATGGACCTTATAAGAAAGAGGTTATTTTAGAGGTGTTTGATATATATATGCAAAATCTCTCTGATTTAAATTCAACACAAACCCTGCTTTTTTATAAACTGTTAGAGAGTTTTACTAATCATCCTCACTTATTAAAAAACATATTAATTAATGCCGAAGAGTATGGGGTAGCTCACATTATCTGTATTCAAATAAAGTTTAATCAAAAATATAAAAGTTTATCTTCATCTTGGGTGAAAAATGAATATTGCAAATAAAGAAAGTAAACTCCTAAATGGAGCCGAAGTAGGCTTTGAAGATGAAAATAAAAAAATAAGGCAGAGTTTAAAACATGATTGTGGACTTAAAAAATTACTAGAGAAAATGCCTGAAGATGTGCAAGACAGTTTTACTGAGGAGCAATTAGCAAATTTAAAAATAGCCGTTAGTGCTAGGAGTTGGGGTAAACATGCGGTTGATTTTAGAAGTACAGTAAAGTTTTTCCGCTATCGTTATTATTATGTTTTTGTAGCTGGAAGAAATTTAAGAGAATTAACTCGGGCAGAAAAACAATTTGGTTTATTGGTACAAGCATTTTTTGGTACTATTTTTTTGAGCTTTTGTGCAGGGTTAGGACTTTTAATTTTATATCTTATTAAATCAGCGCTTGGCATTAATATATTTGATGACTTTTCTTTAGGTATCTGGGATTGGTTTAAATCGACTTTTTAGTAATTCAATAATTAGACATAAAAAAAGGTGAAGTTAAGCTTCACCTTTTTTTATTCTCTAGAATAGAGTTAGTTTACAAACCTGCAGATGCTTTTAATGCGTCTGCTTTATCTGTTTTTTCCCAGCTGAATGCTGTAAAAGTATCATCGCCTACAGTCATTTCATATGGTTCGCGACCGAAGTGCCCGTATGCAGCAGTTTGTTGGTACATAGGATGTAATAAATCTAACATCTTAGTAATGCCGTAAGGACGTAAGTCGAAGTGTTCACGTACTAGTTCAACTAAACGTTCTTCAGATACTTTACCTGTGCCAAATGTATCAACAGAGATAGATGTAGGCTCTGCAACACCAATAGCGTAAGACACTTGAATCTCACACCGATCAGCAAGTCCAGCAGCAACGATATTTTTTGCAACATAACGACCTGCGTATGCAGCACTACGGTCAACTTTTGATGGATCTTTACCAGAAAAAGCACCGCCGCCGTGACGTGCCATACCGCCGTATGTATCAACAATGATTTTACGACCAGTTAAACCACAATCACCTACCGGACCACCAATTACAAAACGGCCCGTTGGATTGATATGATATTTAGTATCTTCAGTTAATAGTTCAGCTGGTAAAACATGTTTAATGATATTTTCCATTACCGCATTAACTAAATCGTCTTGCTTGATATCAGGATTATGCTGAGTCGATAAAACAACAGTATCAATAGCTACTGGTTTGTTATCTTCATAAACAAAAGTCACCTGAGATTTAGCATCTGGACGTAACCAAGGTAAAATACCTGATTTACGCGCTTCAGCTTGACGCTCAACTAAACGATGAGAGTAGTAAAGTGGTGCAGGCATTAATGTTGGTGTTTCATTTGTTGCATAACCAAACATTAAACCTTGGTCACCAGCGCCTTGCTCTTCAGGTTTTGAACGATCAACACCTTGTGCGATTTCTGGAGACTGTTGACCAATTAAATTCATGATACCACATGTTTCGCCATCAAAACCTACATCAGAAGATGTATAGCCAATTTCACTGATCACGTTACGTGTAAGTTTTTCTAAATCAACCCAAGCATTAGTTGATACTTCACCAGAGATAATCGCAACACCCGTTTTTACCATAGTTTCACAGGCAACTCTCGCATGCTTATCTTTAGCAATGATGGCATCTAATACAGCATCAGAGATTTGATCAGCAATTTTATCCGGATGACCTTCTGATACTGATTCAGAAGTAAAAAAATGTTTCGCCATTTTATGTATACTCACAATAGAGAGCGCTGGTTTTTACACCTACAAGTTGTCTATGGAGGTGAAGCATGCGCTAGGTAAAAATAATGGATGTATTTTATCTGAAGCGATTACAATTTCATAGTTTTTTTACGCCTAGACGTCTAAACGTTATAAATTATAGCGTTAATATTCTAAATTGTATGAAAAAAACTAAAGAACTTAAAATTTGTAGGGGTTTTTATTGCTCAAGAATCCTTAATAAGTAAGAATGGCTGTTCTATTTTTGCAAACCTGCAATTTAGTAAAAACTTAAATTATTTCCAGCGCACAAAATTGAAGGTAGAAGAAGTTATGCCATCTCGCAAAGAACTAGCAAATGCTATTAGAGTCCTATCAATGGACGCCGTTCAAAAAGCCAAATCAGGTCATCCGGGTGCCCCTATGGGTATGGCGGATATCGCTGAGGTTTTATGGCGTGATTATCTAAAGCATAATCCAACAAACCCAGAATGGGTTGATCGTGACCGATTTATACTCTCAAATGGTCATGGTTCAATGCTGATATATTCTTTGCTTCATTTATCTGGCTATCAACTTTCAATTGAAGATCTTAAAGATTTCCGTCAAATGGATTCTAAAACGCCAGGTCACCCAGAGTATGGTTATGCACCAGGTGTTGAAACAACTACAGGTCCATTAGGCCAAGGTATTACTAATGCTGTTGGTATGGCGATTGCCGAAAAATCTTTAGGCGCACAGTTTAACCGTGAAGGTCACGATATCGTAGATCACTTCACTTATACTTTCTTAGGCGATGGCTGTTTAATGGAAGGTGTTTCTCATGAAGCATGTTCATTAGCGGGTACATTAGGTTTAGGTAAATTAGTTGCTTTTTGGGATGACAATGGCATTTCAATTGATGGCGAAGTTGAAGGTTGGTTTACTGATGATACTCCAGCTCGTTTTGAATCATACGGTTGGCATGTCATTGCTAATGTTGATGGTCATAACAGTGAAGAAATTCGTGCAGCAATTGATGAAGCACGTGCAGAGACTTCTAAACCAACATTAATTTGTTGTAAAACAGTTATTGGTTACGGTTCACCAAATAAATCAGGTAGCCATGATTGTCACGGTGCTCCATTAGGAGATAACGAGATTGCAGCTGCACGTGAATTCTTAAACTGGGAACATGGCGCATTTGAAATCCCTGAAGATGTTTATTCTGATTGGGACGCTAAAGCAAAAGGTTCTGATTCAGAGTCTAGCTGGAACGAAAAATTTGATGCATATAAAGCTGCACACCCAGAATTAGCTGCAGAATTAGAACGTCGTCAAAACAGCGAATTGCCAGCTGATTGGGCTGAAAAATCTCAAGCATATGTTGAAGAGTTACAAGCTAACCCTTCAGGTATCGCGACACGTAAAGCATCACAAAATGCATTAAATGCGTTTGGTCCTATGCTTCCTGAGTTTATGGGCGGTTCGGCTGATTTAGCTGGTTCTAATCTTACAATTTGGGATGGTTCTAAAAGCTTAACAGGTACTGATGCATCAGGTAACTACATCAACTATGGTGTACGTGAATTTGGTATGTCGGCAATCATGAACGGTATTACATTGCATAAAGGTTTTATTCCTTACGGTGCAACTTTCTTAATGTTTATGGAATACGCACGTAATGCTGTACGTATGGCGGCATTAATGAAGCAACCTGCAATTTTTGTATATACACATGATTCAATTGGTTTAGGTGAAGATGGTCCAACTCACCAACCGGTAGAGCAAATTGCGAGCATGCGTTTAACACCTAATCTTGATAACTGGCGTCCATGTGACCAAGTTGAATCTGCAATTGCATGGAAAGCGGCAATTGAACGTAAAGATGGCCCAACTTCACTAATCTTTACACGTCAAGGTTTAGCACAACAAGAGCGTACTGCTGAGCAGTTAGCAAACGTAGCAAAAGGTGGTTACGTACTATCTTGTAATGCAGCTAATAATAACCCTGATCTAATCTTAATCGCAACTGGTTCTGAAGTGCAATTAGCACAAGATTCAGCAACACAGTTACGTGAGTCAGGTAAAACAGTACGTGTTGTTTCATTACCATCTACGGATGTATTTGAAGCGCAAGATGCTGCATATAAAGAATCAGTATTACCAGCAGCGGTTTCACGTCGCGTAGCGATTGAAGCTGGCATCGCCGATTACTGGTACAAATATGTTGGTTTAAATGGCGCTGTTGTTGGTATGACGACATTTGGTGAGTCTGCACCTGCTAACGAGTTATTTGAACACTTTGGTTTTACAGTTAATAACATCGTAGCGAAAGCAAACGAATTGTTTTAATAAAAAATTAAACTGCTAGTAAAGTAGTATTAATTACTTAAAAAAGATCTTTGTCGATAAAACAAAGATCTTTTTTTATGCTCAAAAATCAACTTCAAAATTTCTCATAAAATAAATGGCAATTTTCTCTGGGGTTCAGGGGCAAGGTCGATTACAATACCACCAAATTTGATATGGCTTCTTTAAGAACTTTTTACTTCAATGGCAATAAGATTAGCAATTAATGGTTTTGGCCGAATAGGCCGTAATATTGTACGTGCTTTATATGAAGCAAACCTCACCGATCAATTTCAAATAGTCGCAATTAATGAGCTTGCAGATCCTAAAGGCATCGCACATTTATTAAAATACGATACTTCCCATGGTCGTTTTAAATTTGATGTTTCTCTTGATGATAACTATTTAACTGTTGAAGAAGATCGTATTGCGCTTTTCAATGAAAAGTCTCCCGCATTTTTACCTTGGCAAGATTTAAATATTGATGTTGTGCTTGAATGTACCGGCATATACCATTCTCGTGAGCATGCCATGTTGCATATTAACGCTGGTGCCAAAAAAGTACTATTTTCACAACCTGCTGACTCAGACATGGATGCTACGATTGTTTATGGTATTAATGATGAACAGTTGAATGCAGAAGATTTGATAGTCTCAAATGGCTCATGTACTACAAATTGCATTGTGCCAGTGATTAAAGTGCTAGACGATGCTTTTGGTATCGAATCTGGTGCAATTACAACTATTCATGCATCTATGCATGATCAACAAGTAATTGATGCTTATCATCCGGATTTACGCCGCACGCGTGCTGCTAGCCAATCTATTATTCCTGTTGATACAAAATTAGCCCGTGGTATTGAAAGAATTTTACCAAAATTTGAAGGTCGTTTTGAAGCAATCGCAATGCGCGTACCAACAATAAATGTTACGGCAATGGATTTAAGCATTACAACTCATACCGATGTAACCATAGAGCAAGTTAATCAAGTTTTATCAGCAACTAGCAACGAAAGACTTGCGGGTATTTTAAGCTATACAGAAGAGCCTTTAGTATCAATTGATTTTAATCATGACCCACATTCGAGCATTATAGACGGAACTCAAACCCGTGTAAGCCATAAGCGTTTAGTGAAATGTTTAGTGTGGTGTGATAATGAATGGGGTTTTGCAAATCGCATGTTAGATACGGCTAAAGCTATGATGCTTGCCAAATAAAGAAATTAATTAACCCCAAAATTTAAGTGCAGTATTTAATTAACTAAGGAGAATTTCATGTCAGTCATTAAAATGGCAGATCTAGATTTATCAGGTAAGCGTGTATTAATTCGTGAAGATCTTAATGTGCCAGTCAAGGATGGAAAAGTGACTTCTGATGCACGTATTCGTGCCTCTTTACCTACTATTAAGTTAGCTTTAGAAAAAGGCGCTAAAGTAATGGTAATGTCTCACTTAGGTCGCCCAACTGAAGGTGAATTTGCAGATGAGTTTTCATTATCACCTGTTGTTGATTATTTAAATGATGCTTTAGAGCAAAATGTTCGTCTTGAAAAAGATTACTTAAACGGCGTAGAAATTAATGACAACGAAATTGTTGTTTTTGAAAACGTACGTTTTAATAAGGGTGAAAAGAAAAACGACGAAGCACTTGCAAAACAATTAGCTGCTTTATGTGATGTATATGTAATGGATGCATTTGGTACTGCGCATCGTGCTCAAGCTTCAACGCATGGTGTCGGCTTACACGCAAATACAGCATGTGCTGGTCCACTTCTAGCTGCTGAGCTAGAAGCATTAGGTAAAGCACTAGATAATCCAGCGCGTCCATTTGTTGCTATTGTTGGTGGTTCTAAAGTTTCGACTAAACTTACAGTATTAGATTCATTATCTACGATCGTTGATCAACTTGTTTGTGGTGGTGGTATTGCCAATACATTTATTGCAGCAGCAGATCATCAAGTAGGTAAATCATTATTTGAAGCTGATTTAATTGATGAAGCTAAGCGCTTAGTAACAGCAGCTCAAGCTAATAATGGTGATATTCCAGTACCAACAGATGTTGTTGTTGCTTCTGAGTTTTCAGAGTCTGCAGTAGCAACACTTAAAAATGTTGAAGATGTAACAAGCGAAGATATGATTTTTGATATTGGTCCAGATTCTGCAAACGCATTGGCCGAAATTATTAAAAATGCAGGCACAGTTGTTTGGAATGGTCCTGTAGGCGTATTTGAATTTGACCAGTTTGGTAATGGCACTGAAGCAATCGCAAATGCAATTGCTGAGTCTAACGCTTTTTCAATCGCTGGTGGCGGTGATACGTTAGCTGCTATTGATAAATATAATGTTGCAGATAAAATATCTTATATCTCAACTGGCGGTGGTGCATTCTTAGAGTTCTTAGAAGGCAAAAAGCTACCTGCTGTTGAAATGTTAGAGCAACGCGCAAAATAATGTAGCAAGAGGGATTATTCCCTAAAACAAAAAGTAGCTAAATTTAACTCTCACAAATAAATTTAGCTATTTAATTACTCGTTCAAAACCCGATAGTAAGTTACTTAGACTAATCTAAGAGTGAATACTATCAACAATTGGAGAAAGCAAAATGGCTTTAATTAGTATGCGTCAACTTTTGGACCATGCAGCTGAAAATGGTTACGGCGTTCCGGCGTTTAATGTAAATAACCAAGAGCAAATGCGTGCAATAATGGAAGCGGCTGATAAAACAAACAGTCCTGTGATCGTACAAGGTTCAGCTGGTGCGCGTAAATACGCTGGTGCCCCTTTCATTCGTCATATGATTTTAGCTGCAATTGAAGAATGGCCACATATTCCTGTTGTTATGCATCAAGATCACGGTACATCACCTGCAATTTGTCAGCGTTCAATCCAATTAGGTTTTTCATCAGTAATGATGGATGGTTCTTTATTTGAAGATGGTAAAACAGCTTCTACTTATGAGTACAACGTAGATGTTACAAGCCGTACTGTTGAAATGGCACATGCATGTGGTGTTTCAGTTGAGGGTGAGCTAGGTGTACTTGGTTCATTAGAAACAGGTGAAGCGGGTGAAGAAGACGGTATTGGTGCTGTTGGTAAATTATCATTAGATCAACTGTTAACTGATCCAGAAGAAGCAGCTGACTTTGTTAAGAAAACAAATGTTGATGCACTAGCAATTGCGTGTGGTACTTCTCATGGAGCTTACAAGTTCTCTCGTCCACCAACGGGTGATATTTTAGCAATTGATCAAATCAAAGCGATTCATAAACGCATTCCAAATACACATTTAGTAATGCACGGTTCTTCATCTGTACCACAAGAGTGGTTAAAAGTGATCAATGAGTTTGGTGGTGAAATGCCAGAAACTTACGGTGTACCAGTTGAGCAAATCGTTGAAGGTATCAAGTATGGCGTACGTAAAGTAAATATCGATACAGATTTACGTTTAGCATCTACTGGTGCTGTTCGCCGTCATTTAGCTGAAAATCCAGCTAATTTTGATCCTCGTAAGTTTTTAGCTGCAGCGACACAAGCTATGACTGACATTTGTATTGATCGCTACGAAGCGTTTGGTACTGCAGGTCAAGCAGACAAACTTAAAGCAATTTCACTTGATGCTATGTCAATGAAATATGCTGCTGGCGAGTTAAATGCGTTAGTAAAGTAATTTAATAGGCTAATTGCCTTTTAAAATGAAAGCCCTCTCAATGAGGGCTTTTTTGTGCGTGGATCATAATATTACTAAGAGGGATCATAAAGCGGGCTTTGGGATCAGTTTTTTACTTACTTAGATCGTAATATAAGTCATTAAGATCGTTTTTATTAAGTTGTTCAGTCATTTTAGAGTAAATTACCAACTATTTATGTCTGAAAATTAATCAAACTTTATCAAATTAAAATCATCTAAGTAAAAAAATGATCTGACATTTAAATATGATTACTTTAGTTGGTAATTATTTGATCTAAAAGATCATAGAGTCTCTACTGAAAGTTGCTTTAGTCTCTGATCCTGTTGGCTATTTAATTCAAGTGTTTGTGCATGTTTTATAAGATTTTTTTGCGAGAATTGCCAATACTTATTGATATTTAAACTTTGCATCGTATTTAAAAAATTTAATAAATACACACTGTTAAGTGGCATTAACAGATGTGCTTGTGAAAACTGACTTAAAGCCTGAAAACTCATTCCTTGGTTTTGTTTATCTATACCCCAGCGATTAAATAGCGCTGCTTTTATTTTTGGATCTCTAAATTGATCGTTAAATACTTTGTTCATGCAATAGTTGAATGAAATCTCTTGAGCACTCAGATCCATCATACCTATTAAAGATAAACGTTTGTTATATAAATTGTGCAGTACTTTTACTTGCTTTAATAATGCGTGTGCGCAGGTCAATAAAAGCTGTTTATGGCAGTCCTGCGGCTGTTTTATCAGAATGTTGAGTTTTGATAAGTGCTTATCTTTATTTTCAGGTTCTAAACAAATGTTTAAAATTAATTTTATTACATTTTGATATCCTGACATATCAATAGGGCTTTGATTTTGGCTTATCTCGGACCAAGCTTTTTTACAACGCAGTGCAAATAATTCATTAAACTCCTGATCCGCTTTATGGTTAAGTGTGCGATCTAAGACTAAACATTTGATCCATGTTAAAGATAATGAATTTCGATAATGCTGGTTTTCTAATGTGGTTCTTAGTTTTTGTTGTAGATAATCAGTGGCTTCTTCAATTGAATGGTTTTCAAGTATTAAAAGGGCCTTTAACTCTACTTCTTCAGTGGTAAATGAAAACTCATCTAAGTTATCAAATATTTTTAATGCCTGAAATGATTCTTTTTTATTAATAGCATGGTGAACTTTATATAAAATTTGTTTTCTAGAAAGTATATTTAATGACTGCATTTTAAGTAAAGTGAGTTTAAATTTACTTTCGTTACCACATAAATTAAACAGTGCTATTTGAGCACTTGCTTGTATAGCTGCATTACTTATCGTTTTTAATGTATCTAAAGCTGTACCAGGTAAATCACATTTTAATAAATTTGTTGCTTTGATTAGGTTAAGCTCATTTTTTTCTTGATTATCTAATCCAACAAATTGCGCATGTTGTAATATATTTTGTTTTTGTATGCCATTAGCTTTAGATAATTGTTTTAGTAACAATTTCAACCTTTTTGAGCTAGCGTCAAAATACTGTAGTTTTTGAGTTAATTTAGCATGATTTACTGGTTTTTCGATGATATCAGTTGTAACGTACCTAAATGGTAAATCTGCAGATACTTTATCTGCCTGATCTGTTATAAAAATGATTCGGGTATGATCTTGCAGAATTTTAAGAGTCAGTAATTGTCTTATGAATTCAGTACCAGTGAAGCAGTTATCAATATCAAAATCTAAAATCAGTAAATCAAAATCAAGTAGTTTAGGTTTCGATATTAATTCTGCACCATTTTTTACTACTGTGATGTTAAGGCAACCGCTTTGTTTTAGAATACGCTTAAGATGAGAGCGGCTACTTAAGTTAGATTCAATTAGTAATATATTGAGTTTAATATCCGTATCAGAATTCATGTTGTTTATTATTGTTATTATGTTAATAAAGTGATTGTATCTGTTAAATTGTTTCAGTCAAAGCAAATCGATATGCAATAAATAGCAGTTATGGGCTAATATCTAATCAAGGTTCATAAAACTGTCATATTTAATCATAATAATGAATGTAATTAGGAACTTTGAGAGATAATCAGGAATGTCACGAAAAATACTTGTAGTTGATGATGAAGCGCCCATCAGAGAAATGTTGGTGTTTGTACTTGAGCAAAACGGTTATCAAGCTGTTGAAGCTGAAGATTATGATTCTGCTATGGAAGCACTTGCTGTTGAACCATATCCTGAATTAATTTTATTAGATTGGATGCTACCAGATACCAGTGGTATTCAAATAGCTAAAAAAATTAAACAAAATGATCATACTCGAAAAATTCCAATCATCATGCTCACAGCACGTGGCGAAGAAGAAGACAAAATTAAAGGCTTAGAAGTGGGGGCTGATGACTATGTTACTAAACCTTTTTCTCCTAAAGAGCTGATGGCACGTATAAAAGCTGTGATCCGCAGAGTATCTCCAACAGCTTTAGAAGAGTCTATTGAAGTGCATGGTTTACGATTAGACCCAATCTCACATCGTGTCACATCAGCTGGTAAAGAGCTTGATATGGGACCTACAGAATTTAAATTATTACACTTTTTTATGACCCACCCTGAGCGTGTTTATAGCCGAGAGCAATTGTTAGATCAAGTTTGGGGCACTAATGTATATGTTGAAGATCGTACGGTAGATGTGCATATTCGTCGTTTAAGAAAGGCGATCACAAGTGCACATGATAAGTTAGTGCAAACTGTTCGTGGTTCAGGATATCGTTTTTCAAATAAGGTTTAATTTAAACCAAATAACTAGGGTTACTTTATGTTCAGAGTGATCAATAAGCGCACCTTAATACAGCGCTTATTTATGTATTTTTTACCATTATCATTGATCGGAGTCCTAATCGGGGCTCCTTTTTTACTTTTATTCCTTGGAACTGCAAGCCTATTATTTTGGCATTATAAGCAGTTATATAAATTAAGCGATTGGCTGCACAATCAAAAAAGCTTTAATCCGCCTGAAGGAGAGGGTAGCTGGGAGCAAATTTTTGATGGTATTTACAGGTTACAGCATAGAAACAGAGATAAGCGAAATGAATTAGCAGGTTTGATAAGGCGATTTAGAGAAGGTGCAGAAGCGGTTCCTGATGCTGTCATTGTTTTACAAAAAGATCTCAGCATTGTGTGGTGTAATAAACTGGCAGTTCAAGTGCTTGGATTAAAATGGCCGAGTGACAGTGGTCAAAGATTAGATAATTTAATTCGTCACCCTGATTTCGCCAAATATATGAACAATAATGACTTCCATGAACCATTGGAGCTTGACTCTCCTTTAGGCACTGAACAGATTTTAGAATTTCGTGTGATGCCATATGAAACACAGCTGATGGTTGTGGTGCGAGACGTGACTCAATTAAAAATGTTAGAGCAAATAAGAAAAGATTTTGTAGCTAACGTATCTCATGAACTGAGAACACCGCTTACTGTTATTTCAGGATACCTTGAAATGATGGATGCTGACGCTATGCCACCATTAGGGATTTGGGGGAAAGCACACGGTACTATGTCGGAGCAGTGTGAACGAATGAACGGGCTTGTAAATCAATTACTGATTTTATCCCGTATAGAAGGGCCTCGTAAAACGGAACAAGATGAATTAGTTGATATCCCAAATATGTTAAAGCTCATTTTGGTTCAAACTGAAACATTAAATGCGGATAAAAAGCATGTTATAGAGTTAGAGGTCGATGCTAATTTATCTATATTAGGAAAAACTGAAGAATTAAGAAGTGCTTTTTCTAACTTAATATTTAATGCGATACATTATATACCTGAGCCAGGTCATATTCGTATTGTTTGGCAGATGAAAAATGGTGAAGCGCATTTTGCTGTTCATGACAATGGCGAGGGTATTGGGCCTGAGCATATAGGTCGTTTAACAGAGCGTTTTTATCGTGTTGATCAGGCACGTTCTCGTAAAACAGGCGGATCAGGATTAGGGCTTGCTATCACAAAACATGTTTTATCACGTCATGAATCACATTTGAATATTGACAGTGTTGTAGGTGAAGGTTCTTGTTTTTCCTTTAGTTTTTCGAATGAACGTGTAAAAAATCTTAAGTAGATTCGATAGAATTAGAAAATATGACACTTTATTTGCAGGTCATAAAAGTGTCATAAAGTAGTAATCTAACTGTCATTTAAAAGATGAATAATAGCGGCAGTTAATTAGAACGGACTTCAAATAGTTGAGGTTCACAAATTGAGAAAGATTGGAGTTACCAATGAAATTTAAAAATTTAGTTGCCGCTATGGGCCTAACACTTACAACTTTAGTTTCAGCTAATGTTGCTGCACTAGATAAATCAATTCCAGAATACACTAAAACAAGCGGTGTAACTGGTAACTTCTCATCTGTAGGCTCAGATACATTAGCAAACATGATGACTTATTGGGCTGAAGAATACAAACGTATTTACCCTAATGTAAATATTCAAATTCAAGCTGCGGGTTCTTCAACTGCGCCGCCAGCATTAACGGAAGGTACTTCAAATTTCGGTCCTATGAGCCGAAAAATGAAGTCAAAAGAAGTAGAAGCTTTTGAGAAGCGTCACGGTTACAAACCAACTGAAATTCGTGTAGCAATTGATGCTTTAGCAGTATTTGTACATAAAGATAACCCAATTGAAGGTTTAACGATTTCTCAAGTTGATTCAATTTTCTCTTCAACTCGTAAATGTGGTTCTGGTTCTCAAGTTAATCGTTGGAGCGATGTTGGCCTTGAAGGTAACTGGGCTGGTAAAGATGTTCAATTATACGGTCGTAACTCTGTATCAGGTACTTACGGTTACTTTAAAAAGAAAGCACTTTGTAAAGGTGATTTCCGTAGTAACGTAAATGAGCAACCAGGTTCAGCTTCAGTTGTACAGTCAATCTCTTCATCAGTAAATGCAATTGGTTACTCAGGTATTGGTTACAAAACGTCAGGTGTTCGTACTGTACCGCTAGCTAAAAAAGGCACAAACTATGTTGATGCAACTTTAGATAATGTAGCGAAAGGTAAATACCCATTATCTCGTTTCTTATATCTTTACGTAAACAAGCACCCAAATAAGCCATTAGCACCAATTGAAGCGCAATTTTTACAAATGGTATTGTCTAAAACAGGTCAAGGCATTGTTGAAAAAGATGGTTATGTACCACTTTCAGCTAAATTAGTTAAAAAAGAATTAGCTAAAATCGGATTATAATAGTTCAATTTACCCTGAATTATTAAAGCAGCAAACCGCCCGAAAGGGCGGTTTTTTCGTTTTATCACTTCAAACTATAATTGTCAGATCTTCAAAATTTAGCTAATAAAAAAGGAAGCGATTTGGCTTCCTCTTATTTATTATCTAATGGTGGTAACCTGATTTAGATAACAGTGATTTTTTCTGCTTGTGGACCTTTTTGACCTTGTGTAACTGTAAACTGTACACGTTGGCCTTCAGCAAGCGTTTTAAAACCAGTACTTTCAATAGCGCTGAAATGAGCAAAAACATCAGGGCCATTTTCTTGTTCAATAAATCCAAAGCCTTTAGATTCATTAAACCATTTTACAGTACCAGTAGTTGTATTTGACATCGTTCGATCCTATTTTATTCAAGAGTAATTGTTGCTACTAAGATAACGACTTATTTTGTTAAATTAGGCCGTAGCACTTAACAGCGGTTTTGCTGAAATATAGTGCTATTACTTATGAAAACAGGACGAGGTATTATTAAGTGTTACATCGATAAAGTATTGCATAAATATTAAACGTATTTTCAAGCTAATTTTAAGTATATATACGATCGCTTTTTAGTCAATGTATCTAAGGTGATAATAATACATTTATTTTTAATTTATTATATGATTGTTTCCAAAGTAAAAAACATTAAAGTAGTTGTTATTATGTTCAGACTTGAATTTAAAGTTTTATTGCTGCGTTTTATTATGGGTAGCTTAATTATTATACAATTAGGCTGTGCGCAAAATAATGTGCCTAAGCATGCTGTTTATCAAAAATCACCCAGTCAGTTACCCATAGAGTTCAAGAGCTTTGAAGCATATCAATTAGCAGCTAAAAATTGGTTAAGTGATAATCGTGTTTTCTTAACTCAAAATCGAACCAAAGAGCTTAAATTTAATACACCCTTTGAGCTGCCTGCTAAATTGAATTCAGGTTCTGAAAATTCCAAAGGTATCTTATTCGTTCATGGTTTAGGTGACTCTCCATATTATTTCTCAGATATTGCACAAACGTTAAATAAACAAGGCTTTTTAGTCAGAGTCTTGTTGCTACCAGGGCATGGATCTCGCCCTGCAGATTTACTATCCGTATCATCAGATGCTTGGGTAAGGCTGGTTGATATTCAGATCAATGCATTAAAAGCACAAGTAGACAATGTTTATTTGGGAGGGTTCTCTACAGGCGCTAATTTAGTAACCAGTGCTGCCTTGTCTGATAATGCTATAAAGGGGCTTATTTTATTCTCACCCGCATTTAAAGCTAAAACTAAATTAGCCCGCCTCAGCCCATTATTACCCTTATATAAGCCTTGGCCTTGGCTAAAGTCACCCAATTATATGACTAATATAGCGCGATACTCACCAGTACCGAGTAATGCATTTGCGCAATATTATTACACAAGCCGTGATGTGCAAAATAAATTGGAAAAGAAGCTATTTACTAAACCTGTATTTATGGTTTTGAGCGAAGCTGATTCAGTTGTAGATGTATTAGCTGTGGCAAAATATTTTAGTCAAAACTTTACACATAAAAATTCAAAACTTGTTTGGTTTGGTAATAAACCTGACTTTGAGGATAATCGTATTATTGTTTATTCGGCTAAATCAGATAAGTACCAGGTAAGTAATTATTCACACATGGGCATGTTATTTAAGCCTGATAATACCTACTTTGGCTTTCCCTCAGGGTATCGCATTTGTGACAATGGTCAAACAGATGCAGCTTTTAGCAAGTGTTATAAAAAAGGAGATATATGGTATTCGGCTTGGGGCTATAAAGAGCCTGATAAGGCGCACGCACGACTTACTTTTAATCCGAAATTTGATGATATGATGCAGGTATTGAAGCAGGTTTTAACAAAGTAAGTAAATTAAAGTTAATCTACTTACTTTTATATTTATCTCTTTAATCTTTTTCTACTGCGACTTTTAAGCGCTTAGCAAATTCTAAACATTGATTTTGTTTATCGATACATTTTGCATTACAGACTTCAAAACCCACATTTTGACCTGTATTTTTGCCTTTACATACAATATTACATTGATAGTATTTTTGGCCACAGCGTTTGCTTTCAAGTTTATATTCACTGACTTCTTTAGAGGTATTAAAACTACATGCCGATAAAACACATAAAGACACTAAAACTAAAGTAAAAGTCATCAATTTATTAATCATTTATATCAACTTGTATATTGTCAATTAAACGAACAGAACCTAAAAAGGCAGCCGCTAAAATTACAAAGCTCTTACAATCAACTTTAGCTTCTTTTAAATCAGCTTTATTACAAATGTTAAAGTAATCAGGCTTTAAACCTGCTTTTGATAAAGTATTTTTAGCAGTTTGAATGATAGATGAATAATCTCGCTCTCCGCTTTGTAAGGCTTTTTGAGAGTGTTGCAGGCAAGCATACAATACTTTAGCAACATCTTGTTGTTGTGCTGTTAAATAACCGTTTCTAGAGCTTTTAGCGAGACCTGACTCTTCACGTTTAGTTGATACACCAATAATATCTATAGGCATAGATAAATCTTCAACCATAGTGCGGATCACTTGCAGTTGTTGAAAGTCTTTTTCACCAAAACAGGCGATATCAGGCTGCACTAAATTAAATAATTTACATACAACTGTTGATACGCCTCTGAAGTGATCTGGACGTGTTCCTGCACAATGTCCTTCAGATACACCTGGCACTTCTACAAAACTTTGTGCATCTAATCCTTTAGGATAAATAATATCAGGCGTAGGTGTAAATAATAAATCGGTGCCTAAGGCTTTAAGACCTTGCTGATCTTGCTCTAATGTTCTGGGGTAACTGTCTAAATCTTCGTTTGCGCCAAATTGCATTGGATTGACAAAAATACTGGCAACAACTTTATCGGCAAGTGTTTTTGCTTTTTCTATTAATGAAAAGTGACCTTGGTGCAAGTTGCCCATTGTTGGTACAAAAGCCACGGTTAAGCCACTTTGTTTCCAAGCTTTGATTTGCTGGCGTAATGCTGAAATTTCAGTAACTGTTTTCATTAGTTGAACTCATGCTCTTTTGCAGGGAACTCACCACTTGCAACATCAGTCATATATTTTTTAACTGCATCAGGCATATTGCCAGCTTCTAATAAAAAGTTTTTAGAAAACTTAGGAATGTAACCAGCCGAAATGCCAACTAGATCATGCATTACTAATATTTGACCATCGGTTAGGTTACCTGCACCTATGCCAATAGTAGGAATACTCACTGCATCAGTGATAAGTTTAGCCAGGGCAGAAGGAATACATTCTAGCACTAATAGCTGTGCGCCTGCTTTTTCTAATGCTTTAGCATCGCTTATCATTTTTTGTGCTTGTTCTTGTTCTCTACCTTGAATTTTAAATCCACCAAAAACATGAACTGACTGAGGTGTTAAACCTAAGTGACCACATACTGGAATGCCTTGCTGTGTTAATGCTGTGATTGAATCATAAAGCCATTCACCACCTTCAAGCTTTACCATATTAGCGCCTGCGCGCATCAGCTCAGCTGCATTTTTACAGGTATCAGCAATATTTGAATAAGTCATAAATGGCATGTCAGCAATAACAAAAGTACTTGGTGCACCCGCACGTACACATCTAGTGTGGTAGGCAATATCTTGGTTAGTAACAGCTAAAGTATCGCTACCACCTTGTAATACCATGCCCATTGAATCGCCAACTAATAAAACATGAACGCCATTATCTTCAAATAAGCTTGAAAAGCTCGCATCGTATGCAGTTAAAGCACCTATTTTAGTGCCTTCATTTTTCATTTTTCTTAAAGTCGATACAGTGATTTTTGACATTATTGTTCTCTATTTATTACTCAAAAGTCTAAAGTTGAATTTTTGAAAGGCCATTTAATGGCACTGATTTTTGTAAATCTGAAATTTTTATCCCGTCAGGCATCGTGATATTAGGTGCTATTTCTAATAATGGGTAAATAACAAACTCTCTTAATGTCATGCCATAGTGAGGCACAGTTAAGGTCGGTAAATTTAAAGTTTGTTCACCAAATAATAGAATATCTATATCAAGGGTTCTTGGCCCCCAGCGCTCGTCTTTTCTAACGCGGCCTAAATCAAGTTCAATTTTTTGTGTTAACGCTAATAAGTCTAATGGTTGTAATTTTGTTTCAATACAGGCAACTGCATTTACATAATCAGGCTGATCTTGTGGGCCCATAGGTTTACTGCTGTAAAATGCAGAAACCTTAATTTCATCGTCAGTATCAGGTAATGCTTTTAATGCAGACACTGCTTGATTTAATTGGTTTATAGGGTCATTAAGGTTAGCCCCTAAACCTAAGTATACAGTGTGATATTGAGACATTATTCTACAGACTTATTTTCATTGTTATTTTGCACATTGCCATTAGCTGGTTTGCGACGGCGAGGTCTGCGGCGCTTTTTTGGTTTATCTGAGTCATTAGCGCTTTTAGGGCTGCTAAAGTCTTGCACCATTTGCTTTTGAACTTGTGCATCCTTATCGATATAACCCGTCCACCAATCTGCAAGTTCAACTAGGTCGCCGCCAGAAATATTGGCTCTTAATAATAAGAAGTCATAAGAGGCTCTAAACCTTGGTTGCTGTGTTAATCTAAATGGGCGCTGACCTGTACGTCTAGGCATACGTTGTTGAATATGCCAAATATCTCTAGCGCCTAATGTAAAGCGTTTTGGTACGGCAATATGTTTTGAGCTTTCAGAAAGAATTTGATTAATTGCCAGATTGAAAATTTCATACTCAGGTTGTTTTTGTTCTGCCATTAATTTAGCGCAGCGATTTTGCAATGGATACCAATGCAATACAGCAAAAACATAAGCGGGTGTTACTTTTTTATCAGCATTAATGCGCTTATCGGTATTGATAAACATTTGTTTAGTGAGTTTAAACTCATCACCTTCAGGCGATGCTTCAATTAATGCATCAAGCGCAGGGAATAACTCTTTAAATAAACCGTATTTTCTTAATAATAAAAAGTTTTGTTCTGCTTTGCCATTTAAGAAAAGTTTTAAGCACTCTTCAAATAAACGTGCCGATGGAATATTACCTAATAGCGATGAAAGCTCGTAAATCGGCGCTTCTGTTTTAGGTGAAATCGTCATATCTAGTTTTGTAGCAAAACGAATCGCACGTAACATACGTACGGGATCTTCACGGTATCTTGTTTCTGGATCGCCGATTAATTCAATACTACGATTCTTAATGGCTTCCATACCGCCTGCAAAATCACGGATGCTAAAATCTTTTACCGAGTAATATAGGGCGTTGATAGAAAAGTCACGGCGTTCAGCATCTTCTTCTATGCTACCATACACATTATCTCTTAATAACTGACCTTGCTCACTTGATTGGCTTACTTGATTTTTATCTTCAGGGGCATCGTGATGACCACGCATAGTGGCAACTTCAATGATTTCGCGGCCAAATACAATATGCGCTAAACGAAAACGTCTACCGATCAAACGACAGTTACGAAATTGTTTTTTAATTTGTTCTGGAGTGGCATTGGTTACAACATCAAAGTCTTTAGGTTCTATACCTAGTAGCGCATCACGAATACAACCACCTACTAAGTAAGCATCATAGCCGCCATCTTTTAAACGGTATAAAACTTTTAGCGCATTTGGGCTAAAGCTTTTTCTTGATACGCCATGTTCTGAGCGTTCAATGACTTGAGGTGAACCCATACTTGTTACTTCCTGAGATTGATCTTCGGTTTTTTTTTGTCCATTTTGCCCGACAACTTTACGGCAAAAATCAAATATTTTGGAAATAATAACAAGTCTCCTAATGCATAGTGAAATAAAATTTAAATTTAAGGAGGGTATCATATACCAGAGCAGCTTAAAATTTAAGTATAAACCTGAGTAAACTCACTAAATATGCGCTTGAGCGATTGATTTTTTATTAAAGAGCTAAAAATTGACAGTGAGGAGCGTTATCATTCTTGATTAGTTGTATTTCATTCACTCTAGGTACAGTTGTAAGATCCCAGTGAACAACAGCCCAATTAATTAAATCAGCTACATTTTCTTTGATTAAATCAATCGGTGGATTTTGACCCAAAAAACGTAAAGCATCATAAAGTGCTAGTTGTGGTTTGCTTATGTCGATGGAAGGTGCATAATTTTGCTTAGATAATTTAAAACCCGGTTCGGCTACAACTAATGGCACATGGGCAAAGTTAGGTGCTTTTTTATTAAATTGTTTAAATAAAGATATTTGCCTTACTGTAGGTTCAAGTAAGTCGGCACCACGCACGATATGCGTAATATCCTGATTAATATCATCAAGAACTACAACTAGTTGATAAGCAAATAAACCATCACGTCTTTTTAATATGTAGTCTTCAGTGGCAAATGTTTCAGCGACTAATACTTGTCCTTGAACAGCATCATTAAACGTTTTTACTGGGTAATTTTGCTTAATTCTAATGGCTTGATTATCAAAAGGTAGATTGATATCTCTGCAGGCATTGTTATATATGCCGCCTAACGCTTTAATTTGTTTACGTGTACATTGGCAGGCGTAAAGCTGATTAGCATTAAGTAGCGGTTCTAAATGATGTTGGTAAAAGTCGAGTTGTTTGCTTTGATAACAAATCTCTTCGTCCCAGTGCAATCCATAAGCGTCGAGTGTTTTTAATATTAAATCACTCGCACCTTTGACAATGCGTGGGGTGTCGATATCTTCAATGCGAACTAACCACTGACCAGATTGTGATTTGGCATCTAAAAAGCTGGCAAGTGCAGCAACAAGTGAACCAAAATGAAGTGGTCCAGAAGGCGAGGGGGCAAATCGACCTCGATATGCCCCTGATAATGAACTATTCAATTAATTGATTAGTTATTATTAATGACCAGCTTGCTTTTCTTTAATTTCAGCAAGAGTTTTACAGTCTACACATAAATCAGCAGTAGGACGGGCTTCTAAACGACGAATACCTATCTCAATACCACATGAATTACAGAAACCAAAATCATCTTCTTCGATTAATTTAAGCGTTTTTTCAATTTTCTTGATTAATTTACGTTCACGGTCACGGGTACGTAATTCTAAAGAAAACTCTTCTTCTTGAGCTGCTCTATCTACTGGATCTGGAAAGTTTGCAGCTTCATCTTGCATATGGTTTTTTGTACGGTCAACTTCTTCTCGTAATTGAGTACGCCAAGTAGCAAGAATGTTTTTAAAGTGAGCTAATTGATCATCGCTCATGTACTCTTCACCAGGTGTTTCTTGATACGGTGGGATATCCGCGTAAGCGTATTGACCTGATTTTTTTTGCTCTGCCATATCTGACTCCTAATCCTTATTCTCAATCCCGATATAAATTCGGCGGCTATAAATAGCAAGAACTCAGCCTATTAGCAAGGATTATTGTAATATAAAGCTAAATTAACGAATATCTTTTTAAAAATAAGTATTTAAACTTGATTATTCTTTAAACGATTTTGTGTAAGTCATTGTTTTTGTTATTACAGAAAATCACGGTTTTAATAATTTACGATTTGTTCATTATACAGGTAAAAATGGTAATGATTTATTTATCACAATATTATTTATATCTATATCTGTGTTGTAACATAAAATCTCAACACCTGCATCTAAAGCTTGTTTTATACCGTCGGCATATTTTTCATCTACATGCCTAGCAGGCGATAGTTTCTTGATCCCTTGGTGCTGTACTAAAAATAATAAAACAGCGCGATGTCCTTGCTGTTTCATGCTTATTAACTCCCTTATATGTTTTAGCCCTCGGGTTGTGACTGCATCAGGAAAGTAACCTTGACCATTATGCTGCGCATCTTGCCCTAAAAGTGTGACACTTTTAATTTCGATATAACAATCGGTTTGTTTGTCATCAGTTAATAATAGGTCAATTCTGCTATTTTCATCACCATATTTTACTTCTTGCTGTAAGGTTTCATAGCCTTTTAGTTCAGGGATCTTGTTATTTGTGATGCCTTCACTGACAATTTTATTAGCCAAAGCGGTATTCACACAAATCATATCACCTGCGTTATTTTGGCAAAGCTCTAAACTATTTGGGTATTTTCTTTTTAAGTTATCGCTTGTGGAGTAATAAACCTTAAAGCCAGGCTCTGCACATCCTGTCATTGCACCTGTATTAGCGCAATGTATTGTTCTGACTTCACCATCAGGTAGCGTTATATCTGCTAAAAATCGTTTATAGCGTTTAATTAAAGTGGCAGAACTTAAGGTACTACTAAATTTCATTTATTTAGTCTCAATTATTTTGGTAGTGAACTGCGCTATAGTACACTTTTGTCACTTCAATAATGCAAGAGAAATGCAAATGAGCGAAAAAATGATTGTAAGATTAACAGAACAAGCACCTGCGGCACATTGGGGCAATGTAAACTTGTCTTTTGATAATGGTGGCGCTTTAGTACATTTATCAGAAAGTGAAACTTTAAAGCATGTACAAAAAGCGGCACGTTCTTTAGCTGGCCAAGGTATAAAAGAAGTGTCTCTTGAAGGTGATGCTTGGTGTACAGAAAGCCAATGGGCTTTCTATCAAGGTTTTGTCAGCCCTAAGGCGCAAGAAGGTGTTACTTTTGTTGATAATGCACAATCAGATTTAAAAGAACTAGCTTCATTAAAAACATCTGCGTTATTTGCTCGTAAAGTAATTAATGGTTCAGCTGAAGATATTTACCCTGAAAGCTTGGCTGAAAAAGCAGCTGAATTTATTCAATCTTTAGCGCCTGAGCATGTAAGTTACCAAATTATTAAAGGCGACGCTTTATTAGAAGCACAGTGGACAGGTATTCACGCTGTTGGCCGTGGTAGTGCTCGTAAACCTGTTTTATTAGAGTTAGATTATAACCCGACAGGTGATGAAAATGCGCCTGTTTCTGCTGCGCTAGTAGGTAAAGGCATTACATTTGATTCAGGTGGTTATTCAATTAAAGCCAGCGAAGGCATGGCTACAATGAAATGTGATATGGGCGGTGCAGGTACTGTAACTGCTGGTTTAGCGTTAGCGATTAACCGTGGTATTGATAAGCGCATTAAATTATTTTTATGTTGTGCTGAAAATATGATTTCGAGTAATGCATATAAATTAGGTGATATTTTAACGTATAAAAATGGCACAACAGTTGAAATATTAAATACAGATGCAGAAGGCCGTTTAGTATTAGCTGATGGTTTAATGGCTGCTACTGAAACTGGCGCACCACTTATTATTGATGCTGCCACTTTAACGGGCGCTGCATTAATGGCTGTTGGTCAAGATTACAACGCTTTATTTGGTTTAGATAAAGCGTTAGTACGTGAAGTAGAAGATTTTGCATCGGAAGAATTTGAAGCTGCTTGGCCTTTACCACTTGAAAAATGGCATCAAGATAAATGCCCATCTCCTTATGCTGATACTGCCAATAGTCGTTTGCAAAAAGGCGGTGGTTTTGGTGGCGCATCAAATGCAGCTGGCTTCTTATCTCGCTTTGTTGGAAACGAAGGTCAAGGTTGGGTACATATGGACTTAGCTGCATGTTTTGAAAATAATGCAGGTCCACAATGGGCTGCAGGCGCGACTACTTTAGGTATGCGAACAGTGGCTAGAACATTACTGGAAAAAGCTTAATTTCATATAGCTAAATTTAAATTAAAGACGCGAATATAGTTCGCGTTTTTTTTAATTAATTAATTTAATTTTTTGGTTGAAAATAAAACAAAGCTGTCTTTTTTGTTAGGTTTTTCGCTCTAATTTGACTTGTAACAACAAATAAGCTTTCTTTTAGTGTAATATTCGCACCCAATTTAATGGCGTTAGCCAATTTCTCTTATGGAGCCTCAAATGTCTGATAAACGATTTATTACAGCGCAACAGCTGTTAGAAGATTCGTTCCGCGTTGCCGCACAAGTTTATGATGATGGATTTCGCCCTGATTTTATAATTGGTATTTGGCGTGGTGGTGCTCCAATTGGTATCGCAGTGCAAGAATATTATGATTTTAAAGGTGTTGAAACAGATCATATTGCTGTTCGTACATCTTCTTATTATGGTATTGGTTTACAGTCAAAAGAAATCAAAGTGCATGGTTTACATTACATCGTTGAAAACGCCAATGCAGGCGATAAATTATTAATCGTTGATGATGTATTTGATTCTGGTCGTAGTATCCAAGCATTAAAAGAAGAGTTATCTAAACTAATGCGTTTGAATATGCCAACAGATGTACGTGTTGCATGTCCTTATTACAAACCTAAAAACTCTAAAGTTGATATCGTTCCTGATTATTTTATCCATGATTCTGAAGAGTGGTTAGTATTCCCACATGAATTATCAGGTTTAACACCAGATGAAATTCTTGAAGGTAAAACTGATTTAACTAATATCAAAGATTTATTGGTTTAAATTCAGCTCATTGAACTTAGAAAGGCTGCACTAAGTGCAGCCTTTTTTATAATATGAGATTAAATTATTTATCTAATGTATTAGTGAGCTTTTCAATTGTCAGTTCAAGTCTTTTTATTTCCCGCATAGCCGATTGGCGATTCATTTCCATAAAAGTCCACATTTTTAAAGCAATTTGCACCATAGTCGAAAGTAATAATACAACACCCCACTGAATTTTATGTAGCATTAGAGTTTGATCTGAGACTTCAACAAAAAAGAATTGATAGCCAGCCCAAAACATCACTAAAGTAATTAAAAAAGTAACAATAGCCACTAAGATCATCCATCGGCCTAATGAACCTTTAAAGGCATTGAGTAACATTTTAAAAATGCCCGGTTCATGAGCCAGTATATGATCTAAATTTTTAGCTTCAGATTCTAAAGACTGTTTAATTTTGTCATCTAAGTTCATAACGGTATTCCTTAAGGTTAATTATCCATCTTCTGTTTTAATAATTTACGCGCTCGGTTTAATCTAGATTTAACTGTGCCAACAGGTACTTCTAAAATTAAACTGACTTCTTGTAAGCTCATTTGCTCTAAATAAAATAAATGAATAGTGTGTTTATCTATATCTGGTAGTTCATTGATATGATGAAGCAACACATCATCAGCTTCATTTAATGTTTGTGCTAAAGCTTCAATGGGTTCATCAACTTGAAGCGCTCTTTCTTTTGCGTAATGTTTTATTAAATCTAATGTTTGCCAGCGAGTAGCTTGATAAGCCCAGCTTTTAAAAGCGCGAGGGTCTTGTAGTTGTTTTAAAGATTTAGTGATCTTAATCCAAGCATTTTGTACTGCGTCGTGAGCGAGCTGCTCGTTATGGCAAATTTTATAAGAAAATCTTAAAAGACCGGGATTAAAATACTGAAAAAGCTCAGTAAAAGCCTGCTCATCGGCTTGCTTTGCATCCATGACTAACAATTCTACTTTGGCTTGTTCCATAATTTAACTATCTCTCAATAGAGCTCTTTTAATTTTCTTATATCTACAAGACGATAGTATTTACGGAAAGGTTCATGGTAATTAAATTATTTTTGATGAAAATGATCTATAAAGTCGCTGAGTTTATCTTCATTGATAGGTTTTAAGCCTTTATCTGTTCTTTCGATCAAGCCTTGTTCAACAAGTTCTGAAACAACTCTGCGATATGCCCGCTCAGTTGTAGCAAAGCGCTCAGCTTCGGCGCTGACAGTCGGATAGGGGCGTAAAACAATGGGGCTGGTATTTTGATGACGAGATAAACAGTCTTTTGCAATATTATAGCTTAAAGGCAAAAGTAATTTATCTAAGTTTATTTGATGGTTTTCTAAAAATTTAGCCGCAACTGTTTGGGCTGTGTACAGACATAATTCAGGTTGTTGTAATAAAATACTTTGCCAATGTTTAAAATCAATTAAATGATAACTTACATCGGTTTGGCAGGTGACAGTGTAAATACAAGGTTTAGCATTGAGCGCTTCAATTTCGCCAATCAAAGTAAAATTACAATCTAGTTGACCTAACAATAATCTACGGCCATTGCCGACATCATAGCTAAAAGAAACAGTGCCTGATCTCACTAATAATAATTTAGTAAGAGGTTGATCTTGATGTAAAAGGCTAGCGCCTTTTTCTTGTTGGTATTCTTTTTCTGCGTAAGTGAGCAGTTGTTCTATTAAGTTAGCTGAAAAATGATATTGAAACATAGTTAGGCCTGAATTTATTTTTGTATTTTGGGGCTTTGGACATATGTCCTTCAAGGTATACCTGAGCCACTTTAATATGTTTTATATTGATTATACGCGCTTGGCTGAGGAATTATATGTCTTGGGAATATTTAGGTTACTTTGCATCGGTTTTATTAGTAATGTCACTCATGATGACAGACGTTGTAAAACTACGTTGGCTTAACTTAGCAGGCTGTTTTACCTTTGCTATTTATGGTTTGATTATAACCGCTTGGCCTGTGGCTTTTGCCAATGCACTACTGGCTTTAGTTAATTTATACCATATTGTAAAGTTAATGCGTGATAATAAAAAGGACTTGGTAACTGGCTAAATTACTTTGCAACTTTTAATTTATTAGTAATGATGAGAGATGTCGTAAATTATGTAATTATCTGAGCATAAATAAGTAAACTACATATTTATGCTCAATGTTAGTTCTTAATTCTTAGTCCTTTTGGTACTTTTTCTCACCGGCTATCCAAGTTTCTAATACTTGGGTTTGGTAAACTTCTGCAATATCAGATTTAAAAATATCTTTATCAACTAAGATAAAGTCGGCCCATTTACCTCTCTCTAATGATCCAATTTTAAACTCTTGATGTGCTGAGTATGCTGCATCTAATGTAAATGCTTTAAACGCTTGTTTGCGTGTTAATGCTTGCTCTGAGCGCCAGCCATTTTCAGGCTTTTGTTGATGATCCATTCTGCCCATTGCTGAATATAAACCATGGAAAATATTAGCTAACTCTACAGGAAAGTCAGAACCAGCGGCTAAATGAGAGCCTTGTTTAATAAAAGCTTGCCAAGCATAAGCACCTTGCAGGCGTTTATCATCTAATCTTACTTCTGCCATATGCATATCAGATGTTGCGTGCACAGGTTGCATAGAAGGAATTATATTTAATGATTTAAATCTAGGAATATCATCTACGTGCACTATCTGAGCATGTTCAATTCTATTTCTTAATAAGCGACCACCGGTATTTTTAAATACATTTTCATAGGCATCTAAAACAATTTTATTAGCTCGGTCACCAATTGCATGAGTATTGGCGGTAAATCCATGTTTAAAGCTTTTTGTATAAAAGTCTTCGAGTGACGCTTGTGACTCAAGCATAAGGCCTGTGTGCTGTGCTCTGTCCGCATAATCACTTAAAAGAGCTGCACCTCGGCTACCTAAAGCGCCATCGGCATAAACTTTTATGCTACGAATAGATAAAAAATCACTTTGTTCTTGGTAAGTGCCTGCTTTTAACATGAAATCTAACTGGGGATCGCTTGCTGATAACATGGCGTATATTCTAACCGGTAAGTTTTTATCTTTGGCTCTTTGTTTATAAATTTCCCAAGTATCTTTGTTTATTCCCGCATCATGTGCTGATGTAATACCTAAGCTTAATAAGTGCTCTCCAGCTAAGTCTAACGCTTGATTAATAGCTTGTTTATTTGTTTTTGGGATGTGGTTATTAATTAAATCTTCTGCTTTATCTATAAAAATGCCGCTAGGTTCATTATTGGCTAATCTTATAATTTCCCCGCCCATAGGCGCTTTAATTTGTGAAGTAATATTAGCAAGCGACATTGCTTTACTATTTGCCCAAACTGCATGGCCATCTACACGAGTTAATACCACAGGAATATCACTGACATACTTATCTAAATCTGCTGCAGTAGGGAATTGATTGTTTGGCCAGTTCTCCTGATTCCAACCACGGCCAACAATCCAGCCATTTTTATTTTTTGAAAATGCTTTTAGCTTTTCACCAACATCTCTTTTAGATTGAGTATCACGTAAATCTAAACGAGATAAGTTTTGACCTAACCCTATTATATGGCCATGGGCATCAATCAGGCCCGGTAATAAAAATTGGTTTTCACCATCAATTTTTTTTGCATTAGGGTAGCTTTTTAGTAATGCCTCATCACCGGTTCTAACCACTTTGCCATTTTTAAATACCAGTGTGGAAAACTCTTTTAGTTCGCCACTTCGCTCTAAAGTATAACCGGTTACATTATGTACTGCTGTAAATTTTGCTAGTACATTTGATGAGATAACAAGGGAAGGTAAAGTTAATAAACCTGCAATTTTAGGTAATAAACGCATAAGAGTGTCTTTTTATTATTAGTGTTAAAACTTTATTCTTTAATTAGATAATTTAAAAGGGTTTTTATAATTAAATTATTTCATGGAAATAACTTTTAGCATCAATATAGCCAATTGAGCTATCTGCTATTTCAGATAATGGATATTTAGCAGGACCGACAGGTTCTGCCAAAATATAGTGCAAGCCATTTATTGTTGTATATTTATCAGTTTTTAAAGTAGGTAATTGAAAACCGATTAAGGCATGTTGAGGTAGATAAATAAGTGATTGACTGAGCCGTGGGTATATTTTTTTTATAATTGCTGACATTAAAGTCATCTTACTATCACAGTCACCTATGTTTTGCGCTATCACGCGAATCGGTGGATAGTAGCCTAACCCGCTTGATTCTGTTCTGCTTTCTAAAGTGGAATAGGGGATTGATTGCAACCAAGATAAAACAAAGTTGATTAAAACTCTAGGCTTTTTAACTGAAATAGATTCTCTAATCGCTTGCGTTACTGGCTCTAAGTAATCGACGCCTTCAATTACAAAATTTTTATGATCTGGTTTTATTTTTGTACCAGCCCAAGGCGTATTAAATTCAATGTAGTGATGTTGCTTTAAAAAATCTAAATAAGTTTTATTTTCAAGTTGTTTGAGTTTTTGTTCAACTTCATTTATTTTTTTTTCACTTTTACTTTTAATGGTATAGCTTAGTTGTGAATATTGCTGTTTAAATTGAACTCGCACTTCTCTTGGGTTATAGCTACTTGCTTGCTCTAATAAAGCTTTATAAATATGATTCATCGCTTTATCTTTATCGTAGCGTTTAAAGCGTCGGTATTTATTATTGATGAGTTTTTTGGGTAATGAAAAGCTTAAAGTTTGAGTTTTATGGCTATGATCTTGCCAAGTATAGTCAAACGAAATAGTATTTTCGTTGACTGTTTTTTGTAAGGTTTTTGCCTGAACTTGTATGCAAAGCAAGTAAAAAAGAATAAAAATAATTAATGGGCGCATCTTATTCCTCAATGCTTTAAATTTAATACCTTAATAATATCAAACCCCTAGTTAATAATTAAGATGTTAAAGGTGAAAATCCTGGTATTTTAGTTTCATCAATGACGTCTATTTGTTTTTCATTCATAAATTTATCAGCGTATTGTAAGTAGACTTTTTCATGAACAAAAACATTAAAGAGATCATTGTCGATATGTTTATCAAGTGACATAAAACCCATTATTTTCATACATTCACTTAATTTTTTAGCTTCTTTATAGGGTCTATCTCCAGCTGATAGTGCTTCAAAGATATCAGCTATTGCCATCATTCTTGCGGGAAGTGACATTTGTTCTTTGGTTAACCCTCGTGGATAACCTGTACCGTCCATTTTTTCATGATGGCCGCCAGCGTATTCTGGTACGTTTCTTAAATGTTTAGGGAATGGCAAAGATTCTAGTAATAAAATGGTTATATCAATATGGTGATTGATTACATTTCTTTCTTCATCACTTAATGTACCTTTTTGTATTTGCAAGTAACGTACTTCAGTGTTTGTTAAAATGGGTTCTAATTGACCATTTTTATCAATTTGATATTCATTGGCTATTTGAGCAACCCGCTCAACATCATCTTGAGGTAAAAACTCACCACCAATATTAATGCGTTCTAAAAAAGTTTTATCTTTCATAAGCTGAACTTGCTTTTGAATTATTTCATCTTTTTGATCCGGAAATTTTAATGCTTCGATTTCAAATTGTTTATTCACAATTTCAAATTTAGCACTGACTAGTTCAATACGATCAAATACTGTTTCTAGTTTGGTTGATTTATCCATAATATATTCAGGCGTTGCTATTTTTCCACAATCATGGAGCCAGCCAGCAACACTTAATGTATGTTTTTCATCGTCATTTAAATTAAAATCACTTAAAGGTCCAAGCGCAATTTTGTTTACTGCATCGGCTAACATCATAGTTAGCTCTGGTACTCTTCTGCAGTGCCCGCCTGTATAAGGTGATTTTTCATCAATAGCTTGCGCTATTAGCTTAGCTAGAGATTGGAATAAAATTTCCATATCTAAAATAAGTTGTTTATTAGTTAAAGCAACCGCAGCTAATGAAGCAAGAGAGAGCACTAAGTCAGTATTTTTTTGATCAAACGGTACAACTAACGCATCACTTTGTGCATTGATGAGCTGTAAAACACCGTTAATATCTCCTTCATGATTTTCAAGTGGTACAGTTAATACCGATTGTGTTCTATATCCTGTTTTTTTATCCATTGCACGAGCAGCACTGGTATTGTGCTCTTTTGCTTGATACGCATCTTCGATATTGATTGTTTCATGAGTGGCTGCGGCTAAGGCGACTAATGCATCTTTATTTGCTTGTCCATCAATATAAATGGGAATGCAATCAAAATTGATTGGCTTGTCAGATGTGCCTCCCATATGAAGTTTTAAAGAATCATTAACTAAAGTTTCAAATTTCAATTCGTTTTTATCAGTAACTGAATAAATTGTACCGCCGTCAGCATGAGTAAGCGCTTTAGCGCTCATTAAAATATCTTCAAGTAATTTAGTCGTATTTTTTTCTGTTGAAAGTCGGTAGCTTAGTGCTAGTAATTGCTTGAGTGCATCGGCATCATTTAGTTTTGACATAAGCCTATACTCTATAAATTGATTTGGAGAAGTGAGTCAATAAGTTAATATTACACTTCATGAGTTTTACCTTCTTGAGATGCGATAATCTGTAAATCATCAAATTGTATATCACTTATGAATTTATCTAACTCTTTATCGGTTCTCTCTGGTGCATGGCTATATAAAATGAGCACTTTAATTTTTGCCGCTTTAGCTAATTTGATTGCTTGATCTATTGAGGAGTGACCCCAACCTAATTTTAGCGGCATTTCTAGATCTGTGTATTGTGCATCATGCACCAAGCAGTCAACATCACTTAAAAATGCAACCCAAGAATCAAAGTCAGTATTTAAATTATCTTTTGAATAAATTTCATTATCTGTAACATACGCCACAACTTTGCTGTTATGGCTGATTTTATAGGCTAAACCCCCATTAGGATGATTAATTTTAATGGCTGAAACACATAACCCATTTATTATCATGTTTTCAAATTCATTCATCAGCGGAATAATGTTGATATCGGCAGTTAAGTCCTTTGAGGGAACAGGGAAGGTGCTCATATCCATCTGTTCTAAAATGGCATTATGTTCAATTGGTTGAGTAGGTGCACTGTAAATATTGATAAGTCTATTTTTTTGATAAGCGGGTATGAAAAATGGAAAACCTTGAATATGATCCCAATGGTTATGGCTTAATACAATAGTGACAGGTTCATTATTAGAAGCGAGCTCCTCCCCTAGTTTTTTAATACCGGTACCCGCATCAAAAATAAGCTTTTTATTATCAGCTTCAATCAGTACACAAGCTGTGTTACCACCGTACTTTACTGTGGTTTCGCCTGGTGTTGGTATCGATCCTCTGGTGCCATAAAAGGTCACTTTCACTTGTATTACTCACACATATTCAATAAAAAAAGGAAGTAATACAATTGGTATTACTTCCTTTTTTATAGTGTGAAATGACTTACTTGTCCATTAATCCTCTAATATATTTAACTGGCGCGCTGCCATAACTTAAAAATTCATTGTGGAAAGTTTTTAAGTCAAAGTCTTTACCTAGTTTTTGTTTTTGTAGTTCACGGAAATCATATATTTCTCTATAACCAGTATAATAGCTTGTTAATTGAACTTGGCTTAGTGTTGCACGTCGCCATTTACCTGATGCTTCAGCGTGTTCTTGAAAAGCATCATTCATTAATAAGTCTAGACCTTGCTGTTCGGTCATACCTTTAACTTGAATGCTGTAATCTAAAATCGTATTACAGATCACTCGCAAGTTCCATTTGTAATACATCAACCACATTTCAGGTTCAAAATCACCATAACCTTCTTCTAGCATCATGCGCTCAGAATAAACCGCCCAGCCTTCAACCATAGCGCCGTTACCTAAAATGCTCTTGATTAAAGAGGGTGATTCATTTGAATAAACTAACTGTGTGTAATGTCCTGGAATTGCTTCATGAATATTCAGTATTTGTAAAATCCAATGATTGTATTCACGTAAGTACGATTCAGCTTGCTCTGCGTTCATATTATCAAGTGGCGTCACATTGTAGTATGTATTTTCTTTTGTTTCGTATGGACCTGGAGCACTAATTGATGCACCAGCAAAACCACGCATATAATCAGGTGTTTCACGCACGACTAGCGGCTTTTCAGGATCTAGGTCAATTAAGTCTTTATCCATTACAAACTTTTCAAGAACAGGGATTTGATGTTTAATTTCGGGTACGAATTCATCAGCTGAAACATGTTTAACTGATAAATGTTTAATTAGTTTAGCAACCGCTTTTTGCTTATCTGCAGGCATAGGTTCATCTGCAAGATATTTAGGCCAAAGTTGCTCTGTGATTTTGATCATTTCTTGTAAAACAGTATCTCTATCGTTTACTGCTTTTTGGTAAACTTCCTTAGCTGTATAGCCTGATTGAATATCAAAGGCGAACTTCTCTTCATAAAGTGCTTCACCAATTCTAAATGATCTGGCATTACCATTTTTAGCTAGATCTTTTTCAAGCACTGTTAAAAAGTCGATATAACCTTGAACAGCTTTAGTAGCAGCATTAAATCTTTGTTCGAATAGTGCTTTATCACTGTTTGATAATTCAGAGGCTTTTACTTTTGTTAGTAATTCAGGTGAAAAAACAGAAAAAGCGCCTTTATTTTGGCTAATCGCTAACTGTGTATATTCAATTGTTGGGTTTTCAATATTGTTTTGTGCTGCGTGATAATAATCCGGTACATTTACTAAACGACGAAGTACTTTTTCAAACTTAATTTTGTCAGAGTCAAAACGACCATTTATAATTTTTGCAAAACCGCCCGCTACATTGTAACTAGATGGGTTCCATTGCCAGCTTTTAAACTTAGTTAAGCTCCAAATATTTTTTTTAAGTAAGTTTTCTATTAAGTAGTAATCAGTTTGTTGATTTGAGCTTAATGAACTTAGATCGAATTTTTCTAAAGCAGTAAGCTGTGCTTGTGTGATAGCGAGATCTTTTTGACGGCTCGATTTGTTTGGCACTGTTAAAATGTCATCGTATTTACCGTAACCTGCCCAAAGAGACCATTCAGGGTTATTTTTCCATAACTCATTAATAAACTTTTTAGAAAAATCAGAAAATTGAGCTTGCACTTGCTCTTTTGCAACTGATGGTTGTGATACTTGCTCTGTCGTATTACATGCACTTAATGTGATTACTGATGCAAGCGCTAGGGCTAAAGCTGACTTTTTCATTTTAACTCCAAAAGGATTGGGGATTTAATTAGCCCTTTTATAAGGTATTTATTATTGGTTTTACAGTAAAAAACGGTGAGTTTCATATAACTCAGGTGAAATGTGTCTTCTGAATTTAAAGTCGTAAATGAATATAAAAACAAATCACGTTTGCTTTTTATATTGCTCAATAATAATCAAAAGCTTACTATATAAAATAGTGTGGAATTAATAATTTATGGATTAAATGTGTTTATAAAATATATTTTGATTTTTCATATAAGTATATTTTTCAGTATCACTGCTTTTGCACAACCCACTATTCCTCCCTTAACAGTAAAATATGGCACATCGTTATTATTAAAAAACGCACAACAAAGTTATTACTTAGATGTATTACAGTTAGCGCTTGAAAAAAGCAGTGATAAATATGGTGCTTTTAAGTTACAAGAACAAGTATTAGAAATGCACCAAGGCCGCACATTAAATATGCTGGAGCAAGGCAAGGTCGTTGATGTCGTATGGAGTATGACTTCTAAAGAGCGTGAACAAAGGTTTAATACGGTTTATATACCCATACTTAAAGGTTTAATGGGATATCGCATTGGTATCATTCGAGCAGATGACCAATATCAATTTACAGATATAAATAGCTTGTCTCAATTAAAACAAACTTCCATAGGGCAAGGTATTGATTGGCCAGATACACAAATTTTATTATCAGGTGGTTTTAATGTGATCCAAGGGGCAGCTAGAAACTTATTGCCAATGCTGAAAATGAAACGCTTTGACTTTTTCCCTCGTGGGCTACATGAACCTTGGGGTGAAATAAAAGAAGATTTAAATCTTAAGGTAGAGTCGAGACTATTATTAAAATATCCCGCACCAATCTACTTTTTTGTAAATAAAAATAATGGAGAGTTGTCTAAAAGATTAGAGTTTGGCCTTAAAAAAGCAATTAAGGATGGTAGCTTTGATAAGCTATTTTATAACCATGAAATGATCTTTAGCGTTATTAAAAAAGCGAAGTTATCACAAAGGCGTATTTTTGAATTACATAATCCATTATTAAGCGATAAAACAAAGGAATTATTAAGTGATGATAAACTTTGGTTATCACCACTTAATTTAACTTATTAGTGACTTTTTAAACGATTCTATTTCGATTTTCATCATTATAAAAAGCAATAATATTTAAGCTGATTTCTTTAACTAAACGTGCAATAGACTCTTTCGAACCCCAAGCAATATGTGGTGTAATAATTAAATTATCACCTTTATATTGAATCAGTGGGTTGCTTTCTTTTGCAGGCTCAAGACTTAATACATCTGTTGCAGATGCTGCTATTAATTTGTTTTTAAGTGCTTTAACGAGGGCTGTTTCATCTACAATACCACCTCTTGCGGTATTAATTAAAACAGCTGTTGGTTTCATTAATGAAAACTCATTATTAGAAATTAAACTTTTAGTTTCTTCTGTGAGTGGTGAGTGAATAGAAACGATATCGGCTTGTTTTAGCGCAGATTCAAAATTAGTTCTGCCTTCTCTGCTAGCTTGGTTTTTCCTCTCACTAATTAATACTTTCATGCCAAATGCTTTTGCAATATTTTCAACGCCTTTACCTAATGCACCGTAGCCGATAATTGTCAGAGTTTTATTTTCCAACTCAGAAATAGGATGGTTTAATAAACAAAACATATCACTTTTTTGCCAAGCGTCATTTTTGCAATCTTGAATATATTTATGGCTATTACTCATTAAGGTAAGGATAAGTGTGAAAGTATGTTGTACAACTGAGGCTGTAGAGTAACCAGCGACATTGGTGACCGCTATTCCTTGTGATTTAGCTGTCACTAAATCAATGTTATTGGTTCCGGTTGCAGCAATACATATCAATTTTAATTTAGGTAAATTAATTAAATCTTCATGCCCTAAGCATATCTTATTAGTAATAATGACATCTGCATTTTTGCAGTGTTCTTGTATTTGAGATTTACTGGTGGTTTCATATGACTTAACAACAGAGTTTGCTTGTTCATTAATATTATTTAAAGCAGATAAATCAGCATTATTTAAAGTGGCGGCATCTAAAATAACAATATTGATTAAATTTTTTTGCATGATTACAGGCATATGCATCGATTTTAAAATGAGATATATAATTGCGCATTGTGACAATATCGGTACTTCACTTCAAGCTGTGAATTTTTAATTTATTAATATGCTTGACCTTGGTGTTTACTCTAAGGTTTATTATGCTTGTATTAACAGCTCAGATGGAAACGATTATGTATAAAATAGGTGAGTTATCTAAGGTTTTATCAGTATCAACAGATACTCTTAGATATTATGAGAAAAATGGCTTATTAAAACCTTCAGGGCGAAGTGAATCCGGCTATCGTTTATATAATGATAATGATTTAAGGTGTTTACAGTTTATTGTTAGGGCCAAAAGTATTGGTTTTAGTTTGAATGAAATTAAAGAATTATTATCTATTAATCTAGAAAAACAAGATCATAGTTGTGGTGAAGTTAAATCATTAACTGATTTAAAACTTGCACAAGTTGAAGCTAAAATAATGGAACTGACACGATTTAAAGACTCATTACGTTTATTATCAGACGCTTGTTGTGGCGGTGAAGAAGCTGCAATACATTGCTCAATTTTATCTGCTTTGGAGAATGTTGATGACTCATTTAATCGCGTTAACTGATAACTTTTGGCAACTGTTTGTTATTTCTGCACCTTGGCTTTTATTAGGGTTATTTATAGCAGGTTTGATTAAGGTTTATTTACCAAAAAATTTCTTAATTAAACATTTAGGCAAAGAGGGTTTTGTTTCAACTGTGAAAGCTGCATTAATTGGTGCGCCTATGCCTTTATGTTCTTGTGGTGTGATCCCTGCGGCTTTAGGGTTAAGAAGAGCGGGTGCCTCTAAAAGTGCAACAACTGCATTTTTAGTTTCAACACCTGAAACCGGCGTTGATTCTATTTCAGTCTCTTATGTTTTATTAGGCCCATTTATGGCCGTCATTAGACCTATCGCTGCAATAACAAGTGCAATTGTCGCTGGTTTATTGGTAGGTCGTGATAAAGGTGCCACTTCAGAAGAAAGTGCGCATAAACATGATGCAAAAGAAACATGTTGTAGTAAAAAAGAGCCAAAAGTTGAAATTAGTTGCTGTAGCAAAAAAGAACCAGAGTCAAAACCTGCAGAAGTAGCTTGTTGCTCTGAAAATAAACATCAAACACCTCATAGTCATACTGATACAATTGGTGAACCTAGTAGTCGGATTTTTGAAGCGCTTCATTTTAGCTGTACAAAGTTATTACAAGATACCGCCAAATGGTTATTAATAGGCTTATTTTTTGCTGCTCTGATTCAAACTTTTGTACCTAACGACTTCTTTACGCAATGGGGAACTGGCATTTTAGCTATGGTAGTCGTGGTTTTGATCAGCATTCCTATGTATATCTGTGCTACTGCTTCAACGCCAATAGCTGCAGGATTATTACTCTCAGGGGTATCGCCCGGTGCTGTTTTAGTTTTTATGCTTGCAGGCCCTGCTACTAATATTGCCACTTTAGGTGTGGTGATCAATGAGTTAGGTAAACGTGCAGTCGCTGCGTATTTAACTGGTGTAATAGGCATTGCGATTATATTTGGTTTATTGACTGACTTTTTAGTTGAGACTTACGGCATTGAAGTTGCGCCTATGCTAGGTGAAGAAAACCATGTCTTACCACATTGGCTAATGCAAGCATTTGCAATATTACTGATAGCCCTGTTAATTAGGTTAGTCGTTTTAAGGTTTAAAAAGTAATTATTAATGAGCATGTTTTTTATATCTTAAAGGCTGGTTTAGGCTTTAAGATATAACCCTTCAAAATCAAAGGTTATGTAAATTATCTAAGTTGTAATTTACATAAGCTTTTAATAATGTCTCTGTGGGTTTAACTTTTAAATAAACGCATCACCCTTATATGAGTATATGTCACCCAACCTTTCAATGTAGCAGATAACTGTTTAAGCGCACTTCAATTAGCATGATCTACGTCAATAAATGTAAATGAAAGTAATTATCGTTATTGATCTTGTTATTGTATCTATATAGAATACTCACAAATAATATTAATTATCATTTACAGTTTAAGGGAACGTAATGAAATTTTCTAAGAGTTTTGCATTATCAATAGTATGCGCGGCTATTTTAGCTGGTTGTGGCGGTGACGATGGTAAGAATGGCACTAATGGTGTTGACGGTGCTAACGGTACGAATGGTGTTGATGGTACAAATGGCGTAAGCGTTTTTGTTACAACTTCTGATGTTGTAAATACAAATGCACAACATGCATATGCTGTTTATAGCGATTCTTTAATTGCTGCTAAAGCATTAAAAGAACAATTAGAAGTTTTTGTTACAGCACCAACTGAAGAAAATTTCACAAGAGCTAAAGAGGCGTGGCTTGATTCGCGTGAATCCTATGGTGAGTCTGAAGTTTACCGTTTCCGTGAAGGACCAATTGATAATTTAACAAAAGATGAAGAAGGAAATTGGACTTTAGTTCCTGAAGAGGGACCTGAAGGTGCGATAAATGCTTGGCCATTAGCCGAAGCATTTATTGATTACACTATAGATATGGATAACTTACAAAATCCTGAAAGCGTATCATCTTTACCTGTAGGCGGAAATATCATTGCTGATAGCGTAACTTATCCTGTAATCAATAAAGCTGTATTACAAGCTGCGTTTGGTGGTGTTAATGATGCACAAGATGAAGCGAATGTAACGTCTGGCTACCATGCTATTGAGTTTCTATTATGGGGTCAGGATTTAAATGAAGATGGCACATACACTGCTAATCGTGATTACTCTGCAGGCTATCGTAAAGCATCAGATTACTACACTGTAGCAAATGACTTTGAAGGTAAAGTCGGGACTTGTACATCAGGTGAAACTGGTGCTGATAATGAGCAATGTATTCGTCGTGGCCAGTTCCTAATCGCAGCAGCTGAACTATTAATTGATGACTTACAAGCGGTAGCTAATACTTGGGCACCTGGTTCTGGTTTTCATTACAATAATTTCACGAATACAGATAACTCAAAAGTATCATTAGCAAAAATTTTAGAAGGCATGGGTCGTTTAAGTTACGGTGAATTAGCGGGTGAGCGTATGAGTATTGCACTTCGTACAGACTCACAAGAAGATGAGCATTCATGTTTTTCTGATAATACTCACCGTGATATTTTCTTAAATGCAAAAGGCGTTCAAAATGCATTTTCTGGTCAGTATACTCGTGATACCGGTGAAGTATTACAAGGTGCAAGCATTTATGATTTACTAGTAGTAGAGGGCCACCCTGAACTAGCTAATAAATTACGTGCTGCACTTGAACTAACGATGGCAAAAGCGTCAGTTATTGATACTAATGCTAAAATGGGTACGTCATTTGATTTACAGATTCAGTTAGCTGATTTTAAACCTGCAGTAACTGAAACGATAGAAGCATTAAAAGCGCAAACAGATGTGATCAATGAAGTGATCACTGCACTTGAAGTAACAACAAGTGATTTAAAACAAGATACTGACGAATTTGGTGGTTAGTTTTTTGTATTAGTTAAAAACCCACTACTGAGTGGGTTTTTTTGTTTATTAGCTTTTGATTCTATGGGCGTAAAATGAAAAAGCAAATTTTAGCACTTCTTATATCTTCAAGTGTTTTGGTATCTGCATGTGGTGGTGGTTCAGACTCTTCTAACAATTCAAATGGTAATATAGATGGTAACTCTGGCGGTAATACTGGCGGTGGTAATGTCACTTTTCCTGGTCAGCCAAAAGATGGTTTGCCAACAACCTCTTCTCAAACACCTGATGAAAACGAGCATTTAAGTGGCGGGGAAGCGAGTACAAATGTATTTAATGAAGATGCGTTTAGTCAATCAGCTCCTGCTATTCATAGTGACTTTGAGCTCGATGGTGTATTTAAAACCGGGGATCATTTATTTAGAGGCATACATAAAGGGCAAGGTCCTTTATTTAATAACGCTACTTGCCAAGGCTGCCATATTAAGGACGGTCGTGGAGAAGTACCTGCAAATACAAAAATGGCTATGACAAGCATGTTTTTAAGAGTGAGTGATGATAAAGGTGTACCTGATGTTATATACGGAGATCAAATTCAAACATTTGGCACAGTAGAAGGGCATGAACAAGGTGCATTGCCAAAGCATAATGGTGCATTAAATGAAGGACTTGCATATGGCGAAGCTTATGCATTTGTAGAATACGAGATAATAAATGGTCAATTTAATGATGGTGAAACATATCAGCTAAGAAAGCCTATTTATAAAGTAAAAGATCTGTCTTATGGCGACTTTAATGATTCTGTTCGATTTTCACCTAGAGTATCCCCTGCGGTATTTGGTTCAGGTTTATTAGGTGCTATTCCTGAAGAATATATTACTTCATATGCAGACGAAGACGATGTCGATAATGATGGTATCTCTGGTAGAGCAGTCTATGTTGAAGAGCCAATCTCAAATGAAAACAAATTAGCGCGCTTTGGCTATAAAGCGGTAACTGCATCTGTATTACAACAAATATCAGGTGCATATCGTGGCGATATGGGTATAACTAACTTTGTTGCTCAAGAAGAACCTTGCACAGATTTACAAGCAGCTTGTATTAATAAAGCAAAACAAGAGCAAGATAATGAAGCAGGTAATTTAGATTTAAGTAAATTATCGTTAGCACAGGTCGAATTTTATAACCGTTTATTAGCTGTACCTGAGCGTAGAGGCTTTAATAAACAAACTAATTCATGGGATGCAGATGTATTAGCTGGTCGTACTTTATTTCATGAAAGTAAGTGTGTTTCTTGTCATGTACCACGCCATAAAACAGGCGAGGCGCAGGGGAGTTTACTCGGTGATGCCGGTTTATTAGATATAGCAGAGTCATCAACACCAATTGCAGCACTAAGCGAACAAGTAATTTATCCATACACAGATTTATTATTACATGATATGGGTGGTCAATGTGCTGAAATTACACGTGAAGATAATGAAGGCAATGCGTGTATCTCAGGAGAACAATGTTATTGGGTGCAAAAGTGTGATGGTTTAGCAGATGATCGTCCAGAAGGAAATGCAACAGGGACTGAATGGAAAACGCCTGCACTTTGGGGTTTAGGCTTAGTACAAACGGTTAATCCAAATGCGACTTTTTTGCATGATGGACGCGCGCGCACTATCAGTGAAGCAATTCTTTGGCACGATGGTGAAGCTAAAACGGCTAAACAAAACTTTGTTGCTTTATCTAGCTCGCAAAGAAGTCAATTATTAGCATTTTTAGAGTCGCTTTAATGAGAGCCTTTTGTTTATTGAGTATCTTGATTGTTTTGTTTGCATGTCTGCCCGTAGATAAAACATATGCACCTGAGTTTGATATCAGTGAGTTTAAACCCGCAGGTGAGGCAACTTTAAAAAGGGTTAATACCAGAACATTTATTCATCCATCAGGAAATTTATCCCTAGATGATGAATTAGATTTTTGGGATGGTTTCTCTTTTTTTAGAGATCCTTGGATAGCAGCGCCTGCTGCAACTGAAGATAGAGATGGCTTAGGGCCTTTATTTAATGCCCGTTCATGCAAGGCTTGTCATGCTAGAGGTGGTCGAGGTCGTGAACCTGTTGAAGGTATTTCAAAACCTATGGCTTTACTGATCCGTTTAGGTGATAAAATCGACGGTTCAAAAATAGATGAAAATTATGGTGGCCAATTACAGCCATTTGCAATTCGTTTGTCTCATAAAGCCCTTTCAACAGTGATAGAACCTGAAGCTGAAATAAAACTCAAGTATGAATTTATTAATGGCACTTACGCTGACGGCTCATCTTATCAATTACGTAAACCTAGCTATGAATTAGTTAATTTAAATTATGGAAAGCTAGAAGAAAGCACTGTTTTATCACCGCGTTATGCACCTGCTATTTACGGCATGGGTTTGCTTGATGCGATAAAAGAAGAGGACTTACTTGTCCTTGAAGATATTGCCGATTCTAATAATGATGGAATTAGTGCTAAGTACAATTTAGTGCCTGATGTATTAACTCAAAAAGTGGCTGTAGGGCGTTTTGGTTTTAAAGCATTGCACCCCAGTTTAGCGCAACAAACGGCAGGTGCGTTTGTAAATGATATTGGAATTACAAATCCATTTTTTCAGTCTGATACCTGTTCACACATACAAATAGGCT
Source organism: Pseudoalteromonas sp. C2R02 (assembly GCF_018860845.1). Classification (NCBI taxonomy): domain Bacteria; kingdom Pseudomonadati; phylum Pseudomonadota; class Gammaproteobacteria; order Alteromonadales; family Pseudoalteromonadaceae; genus Pseudoalteromonas; species Pseudoalteromonas sp. C2R02. The sequence goes on from NZ_JAHKQC010000027.1 coordinate 83,773, forward strand.
GTCGTCAAAGATCTTTGCTTGGCGGACATGATAAGCAGCTTGAGATCCCTGAAAAACTACACGATTTAACCGTTTACATGGGTCAACATGTTGCAGTTCAACCAACTCGTTCACTTAAAAGTAAACAAGCCCAATTAGGACGTGAAATTTTTTATCAATTGAACTGTCATTCATGTCATCAGCCGAGTTTTAAAACCGATGAAAGCTACCCAGTAAAAGAGTTGGCAGGACAAAGAATTTGGCCTTATACCGATCTTGCTTTACACGATATGGGTGAAGGATTATCTGATGGTAAAGCTGAATTTAAAGCAACAAGTTCAGAGTGGCGAACAGCACCATTATGGGGTTTAGGTTTGCAAAAACATATCCAAGGTTATCAAGCTTTTTTACATGATGGTAGAGCCAGAACATTAGAAGAAGCCATTTTATGGCATGGCGGTGAAGCAAAGGCGTCACAACAAGCATTTATAAAATTAGATAAATCGCAAAGAGACGCGGTTATCTTTTTCTTAAAACAAATTTAAGGATAATAAAGTGAAAAATTTAGCATTAATTTTAGCCATTAGTTTTGTATTAACTGCATGTGGTGGTTCAGGGTCTTCTAAAAAGGTAGATTCAGGTGAAACTGGCAATGCTGGTGGCGGATCAGGCGGTACAACTGAACCAGTCAAAAAAACACCAGATGAAGCGATGACTGCAGTATTAACGTCATTAGCCGATAATTATATTTTGCCAGCGTATAGTGATTTAGTTAATAAAGCTGATGATTTTGAAATGGCGAGCATTGATTTTTGTTCTAATTTAACAGCGACTGAGACTGAGCTTAAAAAATTACAATCAAGTTGGTCAGCGCTTAGTTTGTCTTGGCAGCATAGTAAACCAATTAAACTAGGACCTGTAACCGAAAGCTTTTTTAATTATCGAATACAAATTTGGCCAGATACGAATGCGGCTATTTCAAGGGGGGTGGCAACTTTATTAGCAGCTGAACCATTAAATGAAGAAGTTGTCGCACAAACACAAGATGGTGCACAGGGCATTCCGGCTTTAGAATATTTATTATATCCTGAGTTAGCAGTTAACGGTTTGTTAGTAGCAGATGATAAAGCGAAGCGTTGTGAAGCTGTTATGTCTATTGCAGCAAATGTTAAAACTATCACATCGACAATTAATGATAAGTGGTTACAAACTAGTCGTGATGAGTATATCAATGGTACCGGTGATTTTAGTTGTTCAGATTGTGCAGGCACACCAGAGCAAGCAATTTTAGAAAAACAACTTACTAACTGGTTTGAATTAATGGAAGTAATTGTTGATAACAAAATCAATAAAGCCTTAGACACAGCTTTACCTGGTAGAGTTGATTATGCTGAGCAGTACCGCAGCGAAACTTCATTTGACAATATTAAAGAAAATATAAAGGCGTTAGAGTTAGTTTATTTAGGTGCAAATGATTATGGTTTTGATGATTACTTAGTTGAAATCAATGAAAATGAAACTTTGGATACCACAATAAAAAATGCATTTTTTGACGTTTATACAGCTATTGATGGTTTAAGTGTGTCATTAGAGCAAGCTATTACTAAACAAGAGACTCGTGCTCAGTTAATTGAGATAGCAACAAAAATTACAGCCCTTCGTACAATTATGGCCAGTGATTTTGTGCAAGTAACTGGTTTTAACCCTGGGTTTAATTCAAATGACGGCGATTAATATTAATCGCAGAGGTTTTTGTAAGTCTATGCTAGCTTTTGCTGGCATAGCGACCTTACCTGTATGCGACACTTTAAATACTAAGCATTATGCCAGTGCTTTTAATACATCAAATAATAAACACTTTGTCGCTAAGTTAGACGAAAATGGCAATATCGTATCACAAGTTGAGATCCCATATAGAGGTCATGATTTAGCCCAAGTACCAAGCGATAAAAATCGCGTATTTGCCTTTGCACGCAGACCCGGCAATATGATTTTTGATATTGATTTATCTGATGGCACTTTAAGGCAAACGATAAAATCTCAAGAAGGGCGACATTTTTATGGTCATGGCGTGTTTTCATCAGATGGAAAATGGCTATTTACGCCAGAAAATGACTATGAAAATCAACAAGGAAAAATTGTAGTCAGAGATGTTACAACATTTGATATCGTAGCTGAGTATGATTCCGGAGGCATCGGTCCACACCAATGTGCCTTTTTAAGTGATGGCATTACTTTAGTGATAGCTAATGGTGGTATTGGTACTCATCCGAATACACCTAGAAAAAAGCTAAATTTGGATACCATGAAACCAAATTTGGCCTATTTAAATACCCAAACTGGCAAGATCATAAATCAGTTTCATGCCCCCGATAATCAACTGAGTATTCGCCACTTGGCAGTGAGTGCACAAGACAAAGTGGTAATTGGTATGCAGTACCAAGGTGCTAAAAATCAAAGGGTACCGCTTATTTTTACCCAACAAGGTAATTCGGCGTTAAAGGCATGTGATGTTGAGCAAAAAACGTGGCGTAAAATGCAGCAATATACAGCCAGCGTTTGCATAGATAGCGCTTTGAATATAGCGGCAGTCAGTGCGCCTAGAGGTGATTTAGTTTCTTACTGGGATTTAAATACAGATAAATTTATTGGTTTATATAACAATAGAGATTGTGCTGGTGTTGCATTAGCAGATGATGGTTTTATGTTGTCCAACGGTAAGGGTGTGATAAAACGTATTGCAGCTTTGAGTCAAAAACCTATAAAACAGCAAACAGTTTCAGGCATTAAGTGGGATAATCATATGTTGGCATTAGTATAATTTTTAATTGTATATAAATCCCGCTGTTTTTACACTGGTACGACATGTTTACCTTGGCTTAGTGAGAGTAGTCAAGGTAGACTATGGTTCATTTTGTTTTATTAATGTATAGAGTCAAATCCACGTGAGTCAAAAAGAAGATAAATTTGCAGACATTCGTCCCTATAACGATAGTGAAGTGCCTGCATCATTACAGCGCTTGATCAATGATGATGATTTTATTAACTTAATTGCAAAACATAATATCCCTAAGTGGTTATCACCTTTATCGTTTATCACCAAACCTTTACTAAAAAGGCAATTAGCTAAAAAATGGCTAAAGCTAAATACTGTTGAAAAGTTGCAAGACGAAGTTTCGAGATATTTAGGCTTAGTGATAAAAAAAACCACATCGCAAGTGACTTTTTCTGGGCTCGATAAATTAGATAAAACAAAGTCATATTTATTTATATCTAATCACAGAGATATTGCTTTAGATCCCGCTTTAGTTAACTGGGGTATGTTTTCTCATGATATGAGTACAGTGCGCATTGCGATTGGCGATAACTTATTACAAGTGCCTTATATCACTGAATTAATGCGTTTAAATAAAAGCTTTATTGTTAAACGTTCAATCAAAGCGCCAAAAGAAATGTTTAAAGCGCTAAGTCAGCTTTCAGCATATATTTTTGATTCTATCGATACAGGAAATTCAGTATGGATAGCGCAAAAAGAAGGGCGAGCAAAAGACGGTAATGACTATACAGATCCTGCATTGCTTAAAATGATTCAGCTTCAAGGTAGAAAGCAAAAGTTAAGCTTTGAAGAGTATGTTCAGAAACTTAATATTGTGCCTGTTTCTATTTCTTATCAATTTGAGCCATGTGATATTGCTAAAGCGAATGAGCGTTACCATAAAGATAAATTTGGTGATTATCAAAAGCAAGATGGTGAAGATATGGATAGTATTATGGAAGGTTTTAGATCAAATAAAGGTCATGTTCACTTGGCATTTGGTCAGCCGATTGTTTCAGGTTGTGAATCCCCAGAAGAGCTTGCTCAAACCATAGATCAACAAATTCTATCGTCATTTTATTTGCACCCCGGTAACTATATAGCTGCAAATCATAATGTATCTGATGTTAGTGAGCCAGATAAAAAACAGTTTGAAAAACGCATGGCGCAAGTGCCAGATGAATTAAAAGAGATTGTTTTAGGTATTTATGCCAAACCTTTAGAAAAACAGTTAAAACAGCTTTAATAGCTGAAAATAAACATTAAAAAAGCCGCTTAAGCGGTTTTTTTGTGCCTAAAATTCGGGCTATACTTATACCAGCTCCAATAAATATATACTCAATCTAAATGGTCTAAATATCCAATAGCTGCGTTGCTTTCAATCCCAATAGCGAGCTATTACTCAATCAAGCGCCTTGCTTATATGGATATAGGTACTTAGGTTTAGTCGGGAACTATAAACCTGTGCTCTTGAATATTTATCCTAATTTATATTTGAGCACTAACTTACTGGAACTGGTATTAATATACCTCACACCTTTATTGAGTGGCGTCGTATAAACTGATTAACCTTGTTTGGACATATTTATTAATAAAGGGAGGAATATATGCAACAAATTGAAATATTTGAAATTCCGAGTCCCTGTATTGATGTATGTGAATCCAATTCTAGAGGTTTTTGTTTAGGGTGCTATCGCAGTAGAGATGAGCGGTTTCACTGGCTTAAAATGAGCACTGCAGAGAAAAAGAAAGTACTTATGCTATGCCAGCAAAGGAAAAAACGTCATCAACAAAAACTCGCCGCGAGTAAAAAGAATGAAGAAGTGCAACACAGTGAACAAAATGGCTTTGATTTTTAAAAGCGATAGCTCTTAATGCCGTGTTTATCTTTTAACTTTTGAATCACACCACTTTCTTTTAATGCTAATAACTTTTTGGTTAGAGGCACTATTAAGTCTTTATTTTTTGCATGTAAGAAATGATAGGAATTAAGTAAACTCACTTCTTGAGTTTGATAGTTAGCGCTTTCAAAGTGGGGTAAATCATGAGAAAGCTGAAAATTTAATAATAAAACTGCATCTACTTTCTTCTGTGCTAAAAGAGATAATTGCGTTTTAATATTTTGAACCGGTATACGATCTCCTAAATATTGCACTTTGTTCAAAAATTTATGTGCAACAGGAAACCCAGATCTATAACTGATAGAAGAAAAATGAGAGATATCACATGGATCACAGGTTTTCTTTTCATGGATCAGCAATAATTTAAAATCAAATAATGCAAAAGGGACTTTTATAAGATCAGGGTAATCTTGACTAATATCAGCAATTCGTCCTAATTGACCATCAAATACACCTTGATTTGCGGCCTGTAATACAGAGTCATATGAATGCTCTTTTAATACTAAGTCGTAGCCTAAAGATTTGTAGGCAAGCGTCATAAGCTCAATCACATATTGAGATTGACTATTTTTAACCGGTAAATTGAAAACGACTTCCTTAGCAGCATCTACTTTAGTACTTAAAGTACTCAATATAAAAACACTTAAGAAAAGCCAAAATTTCAAATTCATTGTGATAGATACACCGTTAGGTTTTTAAAACGAAATCATTTATACTGAGGCAAATTTCAAAGTTAACATACCATTCAATGAACTATAACCTTTGCCTATTACCTAGAAATGAAAAATATCAAATCCAACTAGATTATGAAGCATCTTATTGGGCCTATCAAATAAAAAAAGGTAAAACTAGCCGAGATGTTGTTTATGGCAATATTTTAGCCCGCCCAAGTTCAGAGCAAGATTATTTAAAACAACAGTTTGAACAATACTTAACTGTAATGTAGTTTTGTATGCAGAAAAATTTTGAAATATCACTATTAGATAAAATTAAAACACCCATCATCAATAAGTTTTACGACTTAAATCGTGTTAAAGGCAGAGCAAATAAACAAGATGATGTATGGGTCGTGCGCCACAATAGTGATATTATAGCTGCTTGTAGAATACAAAATATATCAGGGCATCTATTCCTTTGTACTTTATTTGTCACGGATGAAATGCGCCAAAAAGGCATTGCCAAATCGCTTATTCGTCATCTAATTAGTTATTATAAAAGTACTGAACATCGTGATATCACCACTTTTCCATACACTTATTTAACCGGCTTGTACTTATCAACTGGATTTAATTTATATCAAACACTGCCCGAACCTTTAGCTATAATGCTTAATAACTATTTAAATCAAGGGCGAAAGATTTCAGCAATGCGTTATTCTCTGAATAATTAGCTTATTTTCTCCCCATACTAATTGTTATTTTAATTTGTAGATTTTGTTTCTAATTGGTTACAATAAAGACTCATTAAGTCCATATTCAATCTGCTGTTATTTTAATGAGTATATAATTTGTTTTATAGAACATTTCTAAATTTTATATTTTTCATAGTTTTAAGCTTTGTTTGTCAAACGGCTCAAGCTAAAGTTGTGCGCCTTTCCCCTAATGAAGGGTTAGCCCAAAGCTATGTAAGTAACTTGATAGTTGATAAAAAGGGCTACCTTTGGTTAGCAACCCAAGGTGGCTTAAATAAATATGATGGTTATCAAGTTGAAGCCGTTTTAGGGCCTGATAATGTTTTAGCCGATGCCATTATTGATGTGATTTATCAAGATAACCAAGGTTATATTTGGATTACATCATTATTGGTCGGTGTTTTTAGATATGATCCTGATACAGCTGAATTTAAACAGTTTGTAAAAGCGCCCACCAACGAAAATGAAGTCTCGTATAAAGCTGTTTTTAGTGTATTAGACTCAGGTCATTCAGGCACTATTTGGCTAGGCAGGGGGCGAGATTTAGCTAAATTAAACATGCATACTGGAAAAATAGAGCCTGTATTCAACATTCCAAATGCCACAATTCAAAGTGCGGTCCGCCAATTATTTTATCACCAAGGTTTTATTTATATTGGTACTACTGAGGGTGCGTATATTTATGAAATTGCATCTGGTCGAACGCGCGTTCTAAATCACCTTCAGAGTACTGAAATCCATGTAGATCAAAATAATGTAAAATCGTTTGCTTTAAAAGATCAAAATACACTTTGGGTGGGTGCTGTTAAGGGCCTTTATCAAGTAGATATAAGCAATGCGCAAGCATTATTTGAAGAGCCGGAAGTATCATTTAAATCTACAACTTATATAGCCGATTTAAATATATGGAAGATATATCAAAAACAAAATAAGTTGAAACTCGCAACGGATAAAGGTGTATTTGAATATTACCCAGAAGATAATCATTTAGTAAAAAATAATAGCTTAGCTGATAGCGAATATACACAATCAGATGTCAGTATTATTGATATGATTGAAGATCAGCATGGCTCAATGTGGTTGGCAACAAAAACGGATGGCGCTTTTTTTGTGCCCAACGTAGATTATTTCTTTTTTAATTATCATCCTGATAATGTAAAAGGGCAAGGGTTAACGCATCATAATGTATGGGATATTGTAGAGTTTAAAAAGAAACTTTGGTTAGGTACCGCAAATGGTTTGACTCAACTAGATGTAGAAAGCTATCAAACCGAAGGCTACTTAAAAGATTATATTATTGATGAATATAATAAAAATTTTAGTATTTTTAAATTGCTACCTTATAAAAATGATTTATGGCTGCAAACAAGTCGCGGTTTATTCAAGTTTGATACTGTTTCAAAAGAAATTACCCCAGCAAAAACAACCAGCAAAGAGTTTGAAAAATACCTTGTAGACAGGGTTTATGGTATTTATACCAATTCAGAGGGTGATCTATATGGTATCCACCCTGATCATGGCATGTTTAAATACAATCTAGATACTTTAACAATTACTCCTTTAAATAAAGGTTTTGAGTCAATAGATCCCTTTTTAGCGATAGGGTTTTTAGAGCCGCTTGCGGATAAACCTGATTTTCCACTATTTTATGCTTCTGGCACTTTATATCGTTATGATATTACAAATGAATCTTTAGATGTCATTTATCAATTACACAAAAAAGATACCGCTGATATTAATATTAATTCTTATGCTGTAGATAAAAATGGTGTTTTATGGCTATCATTTAATACACTAGGTTTGATTGGCTTAGATGCAAAAACCTTTAAAGAAGTACATCGTATTGATCGTAAATTTATAGGCTCGTTACTTTACGATATGTTTGTTGATGATATCGGTATTATTTGGATGAGTAGTCATAAAGGAATTTGGCGATTAGACCCTGATAATTTGCATTTTCAACAATATACAGTGGAAGATGGACTTGAAGTGAATGAGTTCAATGGGAGCACAGGAACTAAATTAAGCAATGGCCGAATTGCTTATGGTTCGGTTAAAGGCATTACTGTTTTTACACCTTCTGATAATCGACCAAAACAAGCATTAATAGAGCAAGTGAATATTACTTCAGTGCAATTGATGTCTCGTAAATTAGATATTCCAGCAACAGCGCAAGTAAATGAAATTGCATTAAATCATGATGATATTGGCTTAGATATCGCATTTTCTGCTATGGCCTTTAAATATCAAGATCGTATTAAGTTTGAATATCAACTATCTGATGGTAAAAAAGTCACAACCCGAAATACTAATCGAGTGATGTTTCCTAAATTAAATGCCGGTAAATACACGCTATCCGTTCGTGCAAAAGATCCGTTAACTGGTATTTATACAAAACCAGCCACATTAAAAATTAATGTGGCCTATGCACCATGGCGTTCTCCTTATGCGTTAATCACTTATGCATTTATCATTTTGAGTGTAATATTTGTTTGGCTATCTCGACGTAATAAAATGCAACGTAAGCTATTGATAGCCCATAAAGAAACACAACAAAGTGAAGCAAGGTTAAAGTTGGCATTACAAGCAAGTCATTCTGGCGTGTGGGATTGGCATACAGATTCAGCATTAATTTATCAGCCAAGGCTTATTACAGATCTGGGTTATGAAAATGAAAAAATTAGTTTAGATGATTATTTAAAAAAGATTCACCCAGAAGATCGGGCTAAATTTAGAATCGAATGGCTTGAGTTTTTATCTACTAACAAAGGTGCTTTTGAATGTACTTATAGAATACGTCATATTGCAGGTCATTGGCGTTGGTATAAAGACTTAGGCAAAGTAATGGTTTGGGATAATGGTCAGCCTATTAATGTATCAGGTACTTATACCAACATTACGCGTGAATTAGTGTTTGAAGAAAGCGCGCGTTTATTTGGTGCTGCATTTGAGCATACTCGCGATTGGGTTTTTATTTTAGATAAAAAATTTCGTGTTCGTGCGACCAATCAAGCTGTAAGAGATGATTTTAATCTTTCAAAAAACATCGTATCAAGTCGCAAGTTAGATTTAGGTTTAAGTAAAGATACTCGTCTCAATTATTTAAGAATATTGGCTAAACTCAAACCTTCAGAACACTTTCAATTTGATGAAATAATCATCACGCCAGATAAAGTAAAACATCCGGTTATTATAAAAGTCACTGCGATTGCTGATGAAACTAATCAAAATAATTCAATAGAAAACTACATCGTTGTTGTTACAGATATAAGCGAACAAAAAGAAGCTGAAAATGAATTACGCGTATTAGCAAACTATGACTCACTAACTAAATTACCAAATCGTTCTTTGCTTTTAGATCGTATAAGTCATGCAACAGAATTGGCACGCCGTCATGAAAATAAACTGGCTTTAATCTTTATTGATTTGGATAGGTTTAAGCAAGTGAACGATTCTTTAGGTCATGATTATGGCGATGAATTATTGGTTGAAATTGCAAATCGGTTAAAACTATCACTCAGAGAGCAAGATACAGTAGCCAGATTAGGTGGTGACGAGTTTGTTATCTTATTAGAAGATATCGATCTCGTTGATGAAGTCTTAACTGTCTGTAATAAGCTAGCACAAGATATTTCAAAGCCTGTAAAATTGGGATTGCAAAAAGTGAGTGTCGGTTCAAGTATGGGCATAGCAATGTTTCCAGAAGATGCTGATGAAACAAATGACTTGTTAAAAGCTGCTGATATCGCCATGTTTCATGCTAAAAAACATAGTAGTGATAGTTATCAGTTTTTCCGCCAAGAAATGAATCATAAGATTCAAAGAAAATTACAGTTAGAAAGTGACCTTAAATTAGCATTTGAAGACGATAAGTTCATTAATTATTATCAGCCAATTATATGTGTTATCACACAAAAAACATTAGGTTTTGAAGTGTTGTTAAGGTGGCCTGATAATGGCCGTATGGTTTCTCCTAGTGAATTTATACCAGCAGCTGAGAGTACTGGTTTAATTAAAAAAATGACACTAGCAACACTTCAAAGAGCATTGAAAGATTTATCTGATTGGCTAACAGTTTTACCTGAGTGTTATTTATCAGTTAATTTATCAGCAAAAGACTTTGAAAACCCGCAATTATTTAGCTGTATTTCATCTTTAATTAATGAATATGACATTAAACCTAAACATCTTGTATTTGAAATTACTGAAACAGTACTAATGCATGACTCTGAAAAAGCATTAGAGTGCATGCAGCAACTAAAGTCCCTTGGCTGTAAAATCTATTTAGATGACTTTGGCACGGGTTATTCATCTCTTACTTACTTAAAAAAATTCCCAATAGACGTACTTAAAATCGATCAGAGTTTTGTTAAAGATATTGGTGTAGATACTAATGATGAAACCATCATCAATTCAACATTGGCAATGGCACATAGTCTTGGTAAAGAATGTGTCGCAGAAGGTGTAGAAACTTTTGAACAAGTTCAATTTTTAGAAATGTTAGGGTGTTCATACCTACAAGGATTTTTATTTTCCAAACCTGTCCCTAGTGAGGGCGTAGTTGCGTTATTGAGTAAGGATTGGGGCAAGGAGTTTGGGTCATAAATGGAAGCCTAAATCTAAAGGCTTCCTTTATAATAAATTTAAATAACCCTAGCCCATTCTTTTTAAACGGCCAGAACGAACAAAAAAAAGCCGCCCCCACTTTTATTTATAAGAACGACACTTTCTCCTCAATTAAATCATCAGTTGTATTGTAATCGCGATGGAGCTACGTCCTTGTAGCAAACATAGCTTGTTCGTGCATCCTGCACTTAACATTACAAGACTGATAATTTACTTTCGGATGTGATTAAAGAGGGAGAGCGTGTCAATCTTGAAATTGGTGTAAACGTCTTAAAGTGTGGTTCCCGATGAAACACTTCGGGAATAACTGCCGATTAGTCTGTATCGTAATAGGATTAGACAAATGTAAAAACGACAATGACTACAAACTCCAAAACGTCATCTCCGAGGTGTTTTATCGGAGATCTGGTTTTAATTTTTAGTTGTAGGTTTATATCTGATGATGAGATTCCCTATAAAACACTTAGGGAATGACAAATGATGCTTCTATCTCGTAACTTAATAAAACAAAACCATTGGTTTTTTTGGCTTTGTAGCCTATTCTAGCCAACAATTTTTACCTTTAGATAAACTCTATCGGTACGTTATTAGTATTGGAGTACCTTAAATGAAAAACATAGATCTATTTGTAAAAAATTGGGGCAGTAAGCAGGCTATGGTGCCTATCGCTGAACAAGATATTTTAGAACTTGAATCTAAGATAAATGGTTTTTTACCTGACTCATATAAATATTTAATATCTACCTATGGTTTAGTTCATACGCCTAATGTATTAACTAAGATCTGTGATTTAGGCTCTGATATTTCTGAAGTACAAGATTTTTTATCACTTGAAGATGTATCTTCACTTTCTCAGTTATATGAATTAACTGGTATGCCTAAAGGGCATGTTTTGTTTGCATCAGATTGTAAGGGAAATATGTTTTGTTTTAAGTTAGCTGATTGTGAAACACAACAAACTGATTTACCTGTCTGGTTTTTTGAACGTGATGTTTGCACTGTTACAAAAGTATCTAATTCTTTTATCGAATGGTTAGATGAGTTTAATGAACTTTAATTAAAACTTTTAGATGTAAATGAGATTCCCGATAAAACAACTCGGGAATGACACATGAACTTTCGGTGAAATTATTGAATTAAGCAATATTTATTACAGTATTTATCAGCTCTAATTTTGAATGTTAAAACCAATTAAATACTAAACTCAATTTTGTGTATTCTTACCGCAATGTGGGCAGTAGTGTTTTTGATATAAACTAGTTTGTTGTTTTTTTATCGCTAATTTAGCTTCTTGTTTACCTAAACCTAGCTCTAATCTCAGTCGTTCTAGTTTGTTTTTTTCATCATCTGTTAATTTTCCGTCTTCTAAAAAAGCATGCACGGTATCTTCAAATAATGTGCGACGTTTTCTTAATTGTTCAGAAAAACTAGAAGCTAATAAACCTGTAGGGATTGCAACCATGCCCATGCTTAATACCGTGATCACACCGCCAAAAAAGCGCCCTAATGGCGTGATTGGTACAACATCACCATAACCTACCGTTGTTAATGTGGCCATGGCCCACCACATAGATTCAGGTATAGAACCAAACTTATCTGGTTGTACATCATGTTCTATTAAATATATACCGCATGAAGCGAGGATCAGTACAATTGCCATAATAAAAAAAGCAGCGCCAAGTGAGCTGGCTTCTTCTTTAAATGATTGTAATAACAACTGCATAGCACGAGAGTAACGGGTGAGTTTAAATACGCGCATTAAGCGTATTACACGTAAAAAACGTAAATCAAAAGACACAAATAGCATTAAATAAGAAGGTAAAATAGCCAATAAATCTATCAGAGCTAAAGGGCTGGTGATGTATTTTAGCCGCATTTTAAAATGGCTATCACCGCTATTTCTATATTTTTCTTTATCAACACATGCCCAAAGTCTCGCTAAATATTCTATGGTGAATATGCCAACTGAAATGATTTCAATCCAAATAAAATATATGCGATATTCGATGGCTATGCTCTGAACTGATTCAATCACGATCGCTATAACATTAATTAAAATAAGTAATACTAAGCAAAAATCGAGGTAGCGACCCCGATTTATTTGTTCTCCGGAACTTTCTAATACTTGAGCAACAAAAAGTCTGAATGATTTCACTTAAATACCTACTTATTTAATATTATTAATATTTTATCATAACTATATGCTTTTTGAATTAAGCTGGCCTTTTATGATTAAGTAAAGCTTTTAGCTTTGCAGGTTTAATAGGTTTGCTTAAATAGTGGATATCTTTGCTTTTAGTTTCGGCTTTAAGCGCTTCACCGCGCATTGCTGTAATAAGTACTGCGGGTATTTTACTTTGCCAAATATCACGTAAATCTTGAATGAGTGAAATACCATCACATTCATTACTCAATTGATAATCCATTAAGATAATATCGGGAGCTGTATTGTTATTTGCGTGAGCGAGTGCCGTTTCTACAGTATTAAAACTTTGATGATTACAGCCCCATTTATTCAGTAAACTGGCCATGGCATCTAGGTTTTCTTGGGCATCATCAACCATAATCACGTTGAATGATTTTTTACTATCAAATTGAATATTATTAATGGCTTTTTGTTGTACTAACTGTGATTGACCTAGGGGTACCTCGATACTAAAGCAACTGCCTTTGCCTTCGATGGATTTAACTTCTAGCTTTAGCGCTAGTAAATCAGCCATACGTTTAACAACACCTAAACCTAAGCCAACGCCTTTATTATCGGAACTATCAATACGATAAAAATCACTGAATATTTTATCTTGCTGATACTGTGAAATACCAGGGCCGGTATCCCAAATTTCGATTCGGATATGTTTAGGTTGAGAGTCTTTAGTAGCAATATATCTACAGCCTACTAAAACCTTGCCTGTATCTGTATATTTTACAGCGTTAGAGACTAAGTTTTGTAAAATACGCCTTAAGTAAGTGGTATCACATTGTACTATGGTGTTTGAAGGGCGGATTTTCAGTTTTAAGCCTTTTTCTTGGCATAAAATAGCATATTCACTGGTAAGTGGTTTTAAAATATCATTAATACAAAAATGTCTATTTTCTGGTGTCATCGCACCTTGGTCTAATTTGGCTATTTCTAATAAAGCCGACATCAAATGCACGGTTGAATCTAGGCTATGGCCTAATTTTTCAAAACTATTTTGGTTAGTCTCGCTTAACTCTTTTTCTTCAATTGAAGCTAAATACAAACGTGCAGCATTGAGCGGCTGTAAAATATCATGGCTTGCTAGGGCTAAAAACTTAGTTTTACTTTCATTGGCAGATTCAGCTTCAAACTTGGCAGATGTAAGTGCTTGCTCTGTTTGTTCTCTTCGAATAATCTCAGCTTCTAATTCCACATTAATATTGCTGATCTCTTGAGTTCTCGCTTCAATGCGATTCTCTAGAGAAATGTTAACTTCCTCTAATAGATTTTGCGTTTCAATATGACTGGTAATGTCTGAGTAACTAGTAACAAAACCACCATCCGGTAACGGGTTACCCGTCATTTCAAAAACTTGGCCATTTTTACGGCGGCGAATAAAGTGATGCGGAGTACCATTTTTTAAATGCTGAACACGTTTATTGATTTGCCTTTCCAGCTCTCCAGGCCCACATTCACCTTTACTCACATTAAAACGAATGACTTCTTCAATAGGTTGCCCAACCTCTAAAAATCCTTCAGGGTATTCAAACATCTCCATATAACCTTTATTCCAGGCAACTAATTTGAGGTCTTTGTTAACTACAGAAATACCATGACTTAGATTCTCCAGTGCCGTAAATAATAGGTTTTGATTAAACTGTAGGGCTTGTGTGGTTTCATCAAAGAAATTAACTACCTCTTCAAATGCCATTTGTTTTCCAGTGAGCACTGTACTAATTAAGGCCTGAGCAGATGAAGCACCTAGCACACCTGTTAATGCACGCTCACAGTAATCTATAAATTCAGAGTTGGGAATTTCGCTATCATCGTCTAAATTTGCATTCATCATATAGTGAGAGATAAGTTGTTTGCTTCTTTGAATACCTAAAAATGTTTGCAATAAAACTTTTAAGTCGTAGATACTGGCTTTAACATCTTTATTTTGACGTTTATCTATTGGCGTTTGCTCTCTAGGATTTACAAAAGCAGTCGCTTGAATTTTATCAACTAAGCGTTCATGGGCGCCTAAAGAAAAGGCGATATAACAGACTATATTGGCAAATAAAGCAATAAAAGTACCTTGTGTAATGATACCTTGCTGTACAAAACTGGTATTAACTGACGCACCCTCCAGTAACGGATACATTAAAAATAACATCCAAAATAGAAAACCAGAGATTAAACCCGCATAAACACCATAAGCATGGCCTTTTCGCCAATATAAGCCGCCAATAATAGCAGGTAATAATTGCGTAACTAATGAAAAGGCAACCAGTCCCATGCTTGCCAGCGCTGCATTGTTACCTAATTGCTGTTGATATAAATATGCTAAACCTAAGATAGCGGCGATGGTAATGCGCCTAACTAATAATATTTGTCGTTTGTAGCTAGTGGTGATCAGGTTGCGTTTAAATTTACGTTTAAGTAATAATGGTAAAACAACATCATTAGAGATCATGGTACTTAAGGTTAAAGTGGCAACAATGATCATAGCAGTACCCGCAGATAAGCCGCCGATAAAAACAAAGGTTGTTAAAATGGCGTTGTTTTCTGATACTGGGAAAGCCAATACAAAACTATCTGGCGCAAAATGAGCACCAATTTCAGGATGAAATGCAGCTGTAGCAATGGGAATAATAACAGCAGCAGTTAATAACAAATAAAGCGGAAATGCCCAGCGAGCAGTTTTTAAATGATTTAAGTCTTGGTTATCAACAACAGTGACATGAAATTGCCGAGGTAAACATATAATGGCAGCCGCAGCCATTAACGCTTGACCTACAAAGTTAAAACTCAATACATTATCAACTTGCCACTCACTAAAAGCACTTTGTTGGGTGAACACTTCAAACATACCCGGTTGGTAATTTAAAAATACATAAATGGCTAAGCCGGCTACAGCTAATAGTGCTAATAATTTAATGAGAGATTCAAAGGCAATAGCGAGCATTAAACCAGAACGGTATTCAGTTACATCAACTTTACGGGTACCAAAAAATATGGCAAATAATGCCATCATAATCGTACCAGCCAGTGCGAGGAAAGTACCTGATACTTGGCTATTATTTTGTACTAATAAAAAACTAGAACTAAGGGCTTTTAACTGCAAAGCAATATATGGAATAGTCGCTAAAAGAGCGATCAAAGTGACTAAAATTGCTGTAAGTTGACGTTTACCATAACGGGCTGATATAAAGTCGGCTATGGTAGTAATATTTTGCTTTTTACTGACGAGTACTAATTTATGTAAAAACCTGTGACCAAACATAAATAATAAAGCGGGGCCTAATAATATAGGTAAAAAACTCCAACCAGAATTAGTTGCGGTGCCAACTGCACCGTAATATGTCCACGACGTACAATAAATGCCTAATGCAAGTGAATATACAAAAGGGTGGTGGCTGATTTTTTTAGCTAAAACTGTTTTTTTGTCACCCCAGCTTGCAAGCCAAAATAACAAAGCCATGTAACATAAGCCAACTAAGATCAGTGTAAGTGTCATGATATTTATATAAAAATGAGATTTAACATACCTTAACATGTCACAGAAGGTATGTGTGTTATTCCTTAGTCTATCTCAAACTAAACTAATAAATGTATTCAAAATTACATTGTTATTTATTTGTTACATATTAAGTTTACAATTCATTTTCAATGGATATTTATTAAGTTACCATTTGTTCTTATAACTTAAAAAATAATACATGGAATAATATGAACCGCTTACTAGCCCGCACTTTTTTAATATTAGTTTTAATCAGTGCATACTTTTTATCTGGATGTTCTGAGCCTCAGGCAGATGAAAAAGAAGAAGAAGTGATTTATAAAGTTCCTGTCGAAACGATTACGTTAAAACAACAAGATATTAAGAATACCTATAAAACCACGGCAGTACTCGAAGCTAAATCTGAAAGTAAAGTGACAAATAAAGTCACGGGTATGATTAAAAGTGTATTGGTAGAAGAGGGCATGTTGGTTAAGCAGGGTCAAATACTGGCTGAAATAGATGATGAAAGCTATCAGTTAGAGTTTGAAAGGGCGAGCATAGACTTAGAATCAGCAACTGCAGAATATAATCGCAGTAAGCCAAATAAAGGTAAGCAGTTAATTTCAGCTAAGGATTTAGAAAAGCTTGAGTTTTTGGTGAAGTCACGCCACAACCAACAAAAAATTACAGCTATTAAAGTGCGAGATAGCAAAGTCCGTGCTCCAATTTCGGGTGTGATAGCTTCGCGTAGTGTTAAAGCTGGAAACATGACATCAAGTGCAGATTCAGAAATGTTCCATATTGTTGCTTTAAATACTTTACAAGGTGTTGTTTATTTACCTGAAGCACAAATGAATGCTGTTCACTTAGGGCAAAAAGCCAGTTTAAATTTCCCAGCTAATGGTGATAAAAGCATTTCTGCTGAAATATCATTAATTTCGCCGATTATAGATACAAAATCAGGTACATTCAAAGTCACACTGCAGGTTGATAACAATACAGGTATGTTAAAGCCAGGTATGTTTGCAAAAGTAGCGCTCACTTTAGATGAGCATAAAAATGTTGCTGTAGTGCCTTTAAAAGCTTTACTCATTACAGACAGTGAAACAAGCCTATTTGTTATTGAAGATAATAAAGCAAAAAAGATAGTGGTAGAAACTGGTTATGAAGAGGGGGGGTTAGTTGAAATTCTTACGCCGTTAGCAACAAATACTCAAATTGTGATTGTTGGCCAGCAAAGTCTTAAAAAAGACAGTTTAGTAACTGTGATAAATAAATCAGAACATACATCTCAAGAAATTGCTGATTAGCACACAACACTACACAACATAATAAAAATAATATCTGAATTAAGAGTCTGAGTTTATGAGTATTGTCAGTACGGTTGTTAAACGTCCCGTTACAGTTTGCATGTTTACACTTGCCATTATGTTATTTGGTATGGTTGGCTTTTCGCGATTATCAGTGTCACTTTTACCTGATTTATCTTATCCCACTTTAACTATTCGTACGGTTAATCCAGGTGCTGCGCCAGCAGAAATTGAACAATTACTTAGTAAACCAATAGAAGAAGCTGTAGGTGTCGTAAAAGGGATCCGTAAAGTTCATTCAATTTCAAAAGCTGGCCAATCAGATGTGATTGTTGAATTTGATTGGGGTATAGCTATGAACTTTGCTACTCAAAATGTGAGAGAAAAGCTTGATACGCTGTCATTACCTAAAGATGTTAAAAAGCCAATTATCTTGAGATTTAACCCCGCACTAGACCCCATAATTCGCTTGGGCATATCAACGACCAATAAAGATTTTAAAGCGTTAAAACAAAACCGTACTTTTGCAGAACAAGAAATAAAACGTCAATTAGAAACCATAGCAGGTGTTGCCGCCGTGCAACTAGGTGGTGGTTTACAGCAAGAAATACAAGTGATATTTGATCAAGAAAAGGCCGATCAAAGAGGTATATCAGCACAAGATATTGTACAAGGTATTCAAAGTGAAAATATTAATATGTCGGCAGGGCGTGTTTATGATGGTCAGCAAGAGTATTTAGTTCGCACTGTAAATCAATTTGCATCTCTTGATGAATTGAGCAATATGATAGTTAAACAAGTCGATGGTTATACTATTTACTTAAAAGATATTGCTCAGGTTTATGATGGTGAAAAAGAACGTACTGATATCACTCGCATTAATAATAACGAAGCCATTGAGTTAGCTATTTATAAAGAGGGAGACGCGAATACTGTAAACGTTGCAAATTTAGTTAATGAAAAACTAGTAAAAATTAAAGAAAGCTTACCTGAATCGCTTACCCTAGATGTTATTTATGATCAATCAGAGTTTATTATTGATGCTGTAGATGAAGTTCAAAATGCAGCAATTGTTGGCGGTATTTTAGCTATGCTGATTTTATACTTATTTTTAGGTAATTTGTTTAATACCTTAATTATTTCTTTGGCGATCCCAATCTCTATTATCGCGACCTTTAACTTGATGTTTGCCAATGATATTAGCCTTAATATTATGTCTTTGGGCGGCATTGCTTTAGCTGTAGGGTTATTGGTAGATAATGCGATTGTAGTACTTGAAAACATTGCCCGTTATAGAGAAAAAGGCGAGAGCATTATTAATGCAGCAGTTCTAGGGACTCAAGAGGTAACGGGGGCTGTCATTGCCTCAACATTAACAACGTTAGCAGTGTTTTTTCCTTTGGCTTTTGTTGAAGGTTTTGCTGGTCAGTTATTTAGTGATCAAGCGATGACTGTGACCTTTGCTTTATTGGCATCTTTAGTTGTTGCCTTAACATTGATACCTATGTTGGCATCTAGGCAATTTGCTATTAAAGAAAATACGACAACTGAGCAACAATCTGAAAAAAGTGATAAAAAAAGCACATCTCGATTTAATTTAATCAAAAGAATTTTAGGGTTCCCTTTTAGACTGGTATTTAATTATTTGCCTTTAGCAATAACAAAAGCACTTTTATTAATTGCTAATTTATTGATGAAATTAATTAATTTAATACTTAAACCTGCATATAAGTTGTTTAGTGTCTATTTTAGTAAAGTAGCCGTTTTGTATCATTCACTGTTATTAAAATCACTAAAAAATCGCGTTTTGGTTTTATCTTTGGCTATTGTATTTTCTCTTGGGGTGGCGAGTTTAATACCCGATATGGATGTTGAACTTGTACCAGAAGTTGCAAAATCAGAATTTACCCTTGAGATTTCTTTGCCTCAAGGCACACCAATTAAAGTAACAGATCAACATTTGCAAACTTTAGCAAATAGCATTAAGTCAGACCCTAGAGTGAAACATACTTATTCTTTAGCTGGCAGCGGTAGTTTGATGATGAGTTCAGCAAGCAAAGGCGGTGAAAACTGGGGGCAGTTGTTAGTTGCTTTACATAATAGTGATGACATTAAACCTATAAAAGCACTGGTAAGGAATAAAGCCCAAACCATGGCTGATGTGACTGTAAAAATTAAACAAGCTGAAATGTTCACAACAGAGCGTCCATTACAGATCATTTTATCCGGTTATAATTTGGCGAGTTTAAAGAAAACAAGTGATGAATTAGCAAGAATATTAATTGCTGATAAACAATTTACAGATATTAATAAAAGCTTACGTGATGGCCAACCTGAGCTGAAAATTGAATTTGATAATGCGCGTTTAGCCAGTTTAGATTTAAGGGCTTCAAATATTGCTGAGCAACTAGTGACTAAAGTAGCTGGTTCAGTTGCAAGTAAATATAATTTGAATGATAGACAAATAGACATTTTAGTGAGAGCTGATGAGCAAGCTAGAAACTCTGCCCAAGCAATAAAACACATTACGATTAATGCCTCTCAAGACAGATCTCTGCCTTTATCTACAGTTGCAAAAATCAGCCAGAGTATCGGTCCAAATGAGATTAATCGCATAGATCAAACTCGAGTAGCCATCGTATCTGCCTCCTTAGCTTTTGGTGATTTAGCCAGTGCAGCATTGAAAACTAATATGATAATAAATAAGTTAAATTTACCAGACAATATTCGCGTGAAAATTGCTGGGCAAAATGAGGAAATGTCTCGATCATTTTCTTCACTTATGATGGCTTTATTATTGGCTGTATTTTTAGTCTATTTAGTGATGGCCTCACAATTTGAGTCTTTGCTTAATCCATTTATTATTTTATTTTCAGTGCCATTGGCTGTTTTAGGTTCTGTATTGGGTTTATATATCACAAGCACAGCCATTAGTGTGATTGTATTAATAGGCGTGATTATGCTTACTGGCATAGTGGTAAACAATGCCATCGTGCTTGTTGATCGCATTAATCAATTACGTGTTCAAGGCATTGAGAAATCAGAGGCAATTATCACAGCAAGTAATTCACGCTTGAGGCCTATCATTATGACCTCACTCACGACAGTGTTAGGGTTAGCGCCTTTAGCACTTGCTGGTGGTGAAGGCTCAGAATTAAGGGCGCCTTTAGCAATTACTGTGATGTCAGGTTTATTTGTTGCAACAGCGCTGACACTGCTTGTGATCCCCGTTTTGTATAGTGTATTTGATCGTAAAAAATATGCTCAAACGGTCACCGAAGACACCCAGATAATTCAAGGTGACATTAATTATGATAGCTAATAAAAATTTTACAAAAACGCGTTTGCCAATTAATTTATGGCTGAGCGCGTTGGCGTTAAAGCGCCCGGTAACAACCGTTATGATAATGCTGTCGTTATTTATGACTGGACTCGTTGCGAGCAGGTTATTACCCCAAGAAAGCTGGCCAAGTGTAAATGCGCCAGTGATGTTTATTTATGTGCCATATAGTGGCTCATCACCAAAAGAGGTCGAACGTTTAATTACTCGACCGATAGAAGAAGCCATAGCGACCGTGGGCGGTATATCTTCTATGAAATCTCGCAGCCGTGCTGATTCTGCTGCAATTCAAATTATGATGGATTTAGGCTCTGATCTTGATAGCAAAATTTTAGAAGTCAGAG
Organism: Pseudoalteromonas sp. C2R02; assembly: GCF_018860845.1. Classification (NCBI taxonomy): domain Bacteria; kingdom Pseudomonadati; phylum Pseudomonadota; class Gammaproteobacteria; order Alteromonadales; family Pseudoalteromonadaceae; genus Pseudoalteromonas; species Pseudoalteromonas sp. C2R02. Next base: position 105,165 of record NZ_JAHKQC010000027.1, read on the forward strand.
AAAAAGTCGATATGATCAGTCATTTATTGCCTGATGATGTGCAAAGAGTAAATGTACAAAAGTTTTCTACTCAAGATATTCCTGTGATGACATTAACGCTCACAGGTAAAAATGATTTATCTCATGCTTATGATTTTTTAAATAAAAAACTCGTTAGAAAAATAGAACGATTATCAGGGGTAGGAAAAATAGAATTAAGAGGCGTTGTTAAGCCTAATATTGAAATTAAACTTGATAGTACAAAGCTCGCAATGAATCGGGTAAACCAAGGTCAATTATTACAAGATTTACGTGCCAGTAATTTTATAGTGAAGTCGGCATCGGTTATTAATGGCGAGCGAAAATTTAGAGTATCTCCACAAGGTGAATATAAAAGCTTAACTGATATTAAAAACTTTCAAGTAAAAGCGAATGTAAAGCTCAGTGATGTTGCTAAGGTATCACTTAAAAGCCCTGAAAAAGACAGTGAAATCAGAAGTGACCGCCAAAAAACCATAGGTTTGGAGGTATTTAAAGAGTCTGATGCCAATGTTGTTGATGTTTCTAATAATGTAGTGAACTTTGTTGATTTTATAAAAGCAGAACCTGAGTTTAAAGATATTAAAATCAATATAAAAAACAACAGTGGTAATGAGATCCAGGAGTCATTATCAGATTTACTCAAAGCGGGCTTTGCAGGCATATTTTTATCTTTTGCTGTTTTATATGTATTTTTTAAAAATTATAGGATCACCTTAGTTGTGGTTGCCTCAGTGCCTATTTCATTGAGCTTTGCACTCGCTGGTATGTACTTTATGGGTTATACACTTAACATGCTGACACTAGCAGGCTTATTTATAGCTGTGGGCTTGTTGATTGATAATTCTGTCGTAATTTGTGAAAGCATACTACAACAACAATCATGTGCATTAAGCCATTATCAAAAAGTAATTAAAGGCGTTGATAATGTGAGCATCGCAGTGATCAGTGGCACATTAACAACAGTTATCATATTTTTCCCTATCTTAATGGGTGAAAAAAACTTTATTACAGTGTTAATTGAGCAAATTGCAGTGGCTATTTGTTTGCCTTTATTAGCATCATTATTAGTGGCAAAAACTTTGATCCCTTTGATGCTCAGCAAAGTAACCGAAGGAAACCTCAATGCAGTTACGACTCAAGGACGATTAGATAAGGTTTATCGATTCAGCTTAAAAAACATATTACGAAATCCAAAACGTTCTGCTTTAGGTGTTTTATTGTTATGTTTATTAGGCTTTTTTGCTCGAGACTTTGTATCAAATCAAGAAGAGCACAGTAAAAAGTCGAGAGATATTACCATTAGATACCATGTTATAAGTGGGCAAAAATTGGCTGATGTCTCTAAATTAGTTGATGAAATGGAAGTATACCTTTATGACAATCAACAAGAATTTGGTTTTAAAAAAGTAGATAGCCGTATTTATGCGGATTATGCATCTTCTACTATTAGGTTAAAAAAGGGATTATCCATTTCGATATCTGAATTAAAAGAAAAAATCCGTTCAGGCTTTCCTAAAACAGCTATCGCTAAACCTTCATTTTCATGGTCTGATAATAAACAAAAATTTGCCAGTTTATCTCTGTTAGGCAGCTCAACTGAGCGTTTAATATCATTGAGTGAGTCGGTGATTTTAAGACTTAAGCAAATCGAAGGTTTTGATGAAGTTGGCATTGATGATAATGATAAAAAACGTGAATTACTATTACGGATTGATAATGAAAAAGTTGCTCGCTTAGGTTTAAATACACAAGATATTGCTAGTCGCATTTCAACCGCTTTAAGAGGTGTAAATTTAAGATCTTTTAGGGATGAAATACTAGGAGAGATAGATATACGCTTGGTTTATCATGATCAAAAGGCACTGCCTTTATCCCAAATTAGAGATTTACCTATATATGAAACGCAAGGGCGTGTTTTAGCTTTGCAGCAACTTGTAAAGTTTGATTCACAAGCGATTATGCCTGTCATTAATAGAGTGCAAAGGCAAACAAGTTTAACAATTTCTATTAACCTCAATAAGATAACTCGTAAAGACGCGGCTGTAAAAATAAAACAAGTAATGAAAGAGATCGCATTACCTACAGGTTACGAATGGCAATTAGGCCGAGCTTACCGAAATGATAATATTTCAATGGCTAATATGGCGATAAATATGTTACTAGCACTGGCATTAATTTTTATGGTGATGGCTGCATTATTTGAATCTTTATTAATGCCTATAGCAATATTATCTTCTATTGCTTTGGCTTTTATTGGTGTTTATTTTACTTTTGCAATCTTGGGCATGGGCCTAGGTGAAACTGCGATGATAGGCATGCTCATATTAATGGGAATAGTGGTAAACAATGGCATAGTATTAATAGACCAAATTAATAAGCTAAAAGGGTCATCAACAAGTTTAATCGAACCGATAATACAAGCGTGTGCAACTAGAATAAGGCCTATTTTAATGACAGTCGCAACAACAATAATAGGGTTAGTACCCGTTGCGATAGCTTCAAGTAATAATGAAGCTTACCCATTAGCAATCGCAATTATAGGTGGTTTAATTTTTTCAACATTTACCAGTTTATTCTTAGTGCCATATTGTTACTTAATGCTAGTTAAACTGGGTGAGCGCTCAGCTAAACGATTTTCAATCGCCAAAAAATTCGCTGATAAATATATAACAACTTAAAAAAGAAAAGCTCCTGAGTCAGGAGCTTTTTTATAATGCTTAAAAGATTAAGTTAACCAATAGAAGGGATCATGCCAAACATTTGTAAGAACTGTGCGCTGATGATTAATACACCAGATAATGCCGCTAATAAAAGCGCTGAATTACCACCTCTTACTTGATAATCCTCATTAGAAGCCTGTCGTTGCTTTCTTTGTTTAAATACCATTGCAGTTGGTAAAAATACAGCTAATACAACCAATGCAATAGCGGCATAACCTAGTGCCATAATAAAGCCTTGAGGATAAAACAGCGCAAAGCATAAAGGTGGTACAAAAGTGACTAACGCTGTAACAAGCCTATCTTTTTTTGCATTGCCTTTTTTTAAGGTATCACTGAAAAAATCAAATAAACCAAGGCTTACACCGAGGAATGATGTTGCTAATGCTAAGTCTGCAAAAATAGTAATCGCATTGCTCACTTTAGGGCTTTGCAGCATAGATGCGACACTTGCGATAAACCCTGATAAACCTTCACTTTGTAATAAGTGTGATTGACTCATTACACCTTGGCTGACTACTTGCCAAAATAAGTAAATAACTAAAGGTAATGCCGCGCCCATAATCATAATTCTTCTTAATGACTTTATATCTATACCAACATATTTAACGATTGAAGGAATAGAACCATGAAAACCAAAAGAAGTAAAAACAACAGGAATTGCTGATAATATAAGGCCTTGTTCAATTGGCATTTCTAGTAAGTGTTGACCTTGAACATAAGGGGTTAACATATAAAAAACCGATGCTAAAACAATTACTTTAATTGAAAATAATACGCGATTTATTTTATCTACCGTGCCTGTGCCTAAAGTGATAATTGCACCAAAAATAACAGCAAATAATACTGAACCAGATTGTACCGGTAGCTCTAAATTCGTCCACTCAACAAGTTTAGTTTGTAGTTGAGAACCGCCACCGGCAATATAAGCGGCACATAAGGCGTAAAATAAAAATATCATAGAGAAATTAGCAATTAACTGGCCTTTTCTTCCCAGAAGGCTTTTTGCTAAAGAGTTTAATGTTGCCTCTACATGTGCATATTGATGCACTTCTAACATTAATAAAGCGGTATAAGTCATTAATGCCCATGCAGCAAATAATAATACCGTAGCAGTTGAAAAGCCGAGTCCTGCAGATGCTATTGGCAAAGCAAGCATGCCTGCACCAATTGTCGTACCTGCAATAATCAACATACTGCCTAATGTTTTACCCTGAATCATTCAATCGCCCTTTATTCTTAGTATTCTTGAGCTAGGTTAAGGTTTAAAAATTAAATTGAAAGTATATGAGGTAAAAAAATTAATTAACTTGTAGCATAATATTTACAAAAGAGGTTGCTTGGTAACTAAAATTAGTACCTATTGAAGTTATACGCTTTTGATTAATAAAGAAGAATAGGGTGTAATTATTACTGGATATAAGCCTAAAGTAAAAGTTACCTCAGGCTTAATTACAACAATTATCGGGATTATTTTTAGCTTAAAATAGTTTAAATATGTTTACCGCGAGTCCAAGGTGATTCAGATAAAAGGCGTTCACCGGCATCTACTGCACCCGTTTCCATTGTTGTGCCCATAGAGTCGTTCCAGCGGTTCAGATAACCAAATAAAGAAATAACACCTAAAATCTCAACAATTTCTCCATCATCCCAGTACTCATGCATTTGCGCTGTAATTTCATCATTTACTGCATTTGGCACACTGGAAGCGGCAAGCGCCAATTCAAATGCCGCTTTTTCAGCTTGTGTATATAAATCACTTTCTCTAAATGACCAAATGTTAGCTAAACGTTCTTCGGTGCCGCCGTAGCGCTCTGCAGCTAAAATCGTATGTGCCTCACAGTATCTGCAGCCTGTATTGGCACTAGTGATATAACCTATTAAGCGTTTTTGCTCCGCTGTTACACGCCCATCATTGGCCATTACAGCCATATTCAGGTTAATAAATGCTTTTGCAATGGCAGGTCTGTGCTGCATGGTTAAAACACTATTAGGACAAAAACCTAAAGTTTCATTAAAAAATTTAGCAAGTTCAATAACTTCTTCATTGGCATCTGTTGGTAATGGTTTAACTAATGGCATGATAAATTTCCTGTTTTATTTTTATAGTGTATTTAAAATACAATTAAAATGCTGCATATGCAATAACCTTGTTGTTGCACATGCAGCATTTTTGGTTTGAGTTTTTATTTTTTATATAAAATGCTAAAGTGCCACAATGATTTCATATCAAGGTCAAGCACATTAGTAAGTCAGCTAGAGATCAGGCTTTTTCCCTGACAAAACAAATTGAAAACCCATTAGATTTAACATCTCATCTGCCATATAGAGTCGCTGTGGTAAGTAATTTATTGGCATTAAATCGAGATTGGAAAATTAGAAACTTAACTGATTTAGATCCAAGAGAAATGCGGGTTTTGATTAATATTGGCTCTTATATGCCTGTTAAATCAGCTGATATTGCTTATCAATCTAGGCTAGATTCTTATACGGTAAGCAGGGCGGTTAAAAAGCTTTTAAGTTTAAACTTAATTGAATCTCATCAAGATGAAATTAAAAAGAATGTTAAAAATTTATACTTAAATGAGGCAGGAAAAGCTTTATATCTTGAACTTATAAATGCCATGGATGAAAGATCTAAGCAATTAGAGTCTGTATTATCTGAAGATGAACAAGCTGTATTTTTTGATATGTTAGCGCGAATAGAAAACAAAACCGAAGCACTTTTAGCTGAACAAGCCAGTGAATTTATCAAGGAAGGTTTAGATGCGCCCACAGATCAAAAAGAATTAATTAGATGGCATAAAAAATCAAATAAAAAACCTAATTGAACTTAATTAAATTTTTATTTGGCTATGGCCTGTTTTAGGATTTAATAAAATCACTTTTTCTGATTTTAGTTGTTTAATGGCATCAGTTATTTCTGAGCAAGTTTGTTTACCTATAATAGAGTTTTGACAAACATAAAATACGTCTAATATATTGATAGGTTTATTTAAGTCATAAATAAACTTATCTTTAAACTTACTTTTATTGACTGCTGCTAATGTTGATTTATTGTCCCCTATAATGCCATCGATCCTGCCATTAAGTAACATTTTCACATTTATATCATCGTTATCTGTATAGAATATTTTTATTTTTTTATTGTTAACGATTTCAGAACCATAGCTGTATCCATGCACTGCGCCAAGTTTAAGCCCCTCAAGGTCAAAAGTGGATTGAATATTCATGTCCTTTACACTGTAAAAAATTATATTTTTTAACCAAAAAGGCTCAGATACGACTGCATTTTTTTTAGGTAGGCTTTCATATAGTTCAGGAAAGTAACTGATCAAATCATTATGCTTAAATTCATGCTGCACTCTTTTTGTTGGCATGAATAATAATTTATTTTCTGTTTGAGTACGGCGCATAATTTCTTTATGTAATCTAATAAAGGTGCCTTGATTTTCATTGATTGCCAATTCAGGAATATAGTAACTACCAAACATCAGGGTTTCAGAAGTAGAGGCATGGGAAAATAAAAGAAAAGCGAAAGCAGTTATCAATTTCATTAGTTTGTCGTAGGCATTTTTTGGCTTATTACTATATTTTTATTTGTTATTAGAGAATAGCAGTATTTGATCGCTATGCCAGTTTAATAAGTTAATTCCCATCTTTGGTAAGGTTTCTCTATCTAAGTTTTCTAAAAGTGACTTTATTTCTAAACCTAGCTCAGTATCACCCTTTAATAATAGTTTACGGTTGAAAAATAAAGTATCGGGATCTGCTTTTTGACTCGCCATTAAAACAAAGCTGTTAAAGTCTCCTTTAAAAACAACATCTGATCTCCCATGAGGTTTAACTATCAAGCTAGATTGTCCTTGAATATTTTGATGACTTATAAACCAAGAGGACTCTAAATCAGAAACTGTTAATTCTAACCATTTATCAGTTAAAAAATCGAATTCATCTTCTTTCAATTCAATAACAAAAACTTTATTTAAAATGTGTTCTAGTACAACGCATGGCACTTGATTTGGTATTATTTTTAGCGCAACTTTCCCGCCTAGCGGTAACTTATCTACAGCATTTTGAATGAAAGTATTTATCAGGCTCATAGTCATCAAATTTATACGATTAATGGCATTATTTTATTCTGAGTTATCATTTCAAAGCTTAATCTATATCAAGTTTCCCTTAGCAATTATCATTAAATTAAAGCCATAAAATTTTTTGTGGTGTGTATTCATGGAGCTTCTTTGTCCTGCAGGCAGTCTTGCCTCATTAAAAGCAGCAGTCGATGCGGGTGCTGATGCGGTTTATATTGGTTTTAAAGATGAAACAAACGCGCGGCACTTTGCTGGTTTAAACTTTACTGAACGGCAACTTGAAAAAGGGGTAGCTTATTTGCGACTGTATAATTGTAGACTGCATGTCGCAATTAATACTTTTGCCCACCCTGATGGTATGGCGCGTTGGCAAGCTTCTGTAGATAAAGCGGTATCAATCGGCGCTGATGTTTTAATAATCGCAGATTTAGCCGTGTTAGATTATTGTGCTAAAACCTATCCTGATGTCGAAATTCACGCTTCAGTGCAAGCATCTGTGACAAATGCAGCTGCGATTAATTTTTTTGTAGATAACTTTAATGTAAAACGTGTTGTTTTACCTAGAGTTTTGTCAATTCATCAAGTACGTCAATTAGCAAGAATCAGCCCTGTTGAAATTGAAGTATTTGCCTATGGTAGTTTATGCATTATGGCTGAAGGACGCTGTTATTTATCATCTTATTTAACAGGCGAATCTCCTAATACCGCTGGTGCTTGTTCACCTGCAAAATTTGTAGAATATAAAGAAACAGATACAGGCTTAGAAACCCATTTAAATGGTATCTTAATTGACAAGTTTAGCGATGATGAAAAAGCAGGGTACCCAACATTATGTAAGGGTCGCTTTGATGTTGGTGACGAGCGTTATCATGCGCTTGAAGAGCCGACAAGCTTAAATAGCATGGAAATGTTGCCTGAGTTGATGCAAATGGGCATTAGTGCAATCAAAATTGAAGGTCGCCAACGTAGTCCATCTTATGTATCTCAAGTGACATCGAGTTGGCGACAAGCGATTGATGCATGTAAAGCTAATCCTGAAAATTTTAAACCATCAGTTGAGACCAAAGCGTGTTTAAGTAGTTTATCCGAGGGAAGCCAAACTACGCTTGGTGCCTACCATAAAAAGTGGAAATAAAAACGATGAAATATGCATTAGGTCCTATCTTATATTATTGGCCAAAACAGCGTGTAGAAGACTTTTATAAGTTAGTTGCGCAATCAGACGTAGATATAGTCTATTTAGGTGAAACAGTATGCTCTAAGCGCCGAGAGTTAAAAATAAAAGATTGGTTAAATATAGCTCAGATGCTGTTAGATGTTGGTAAAGAAGTCTGTTTATCTACAATGGCTTTACTTGAAACACCATCTGATTTAGCCATGTTAAAGCGTTACTGCGATCAAAAAAACTTTATGGTAGAGGCCAATGATTTATCAGCCATACAGTTATTATCGGAGCAAGGTTTACCTTTTGCCATAGGCCCTGCTGTAAATTGTTATAACGCGCAAACCGTCGATTTATTTCTTTCAAAAGGCATGAAGCGTTGGGCAATGCCTGTTGAGTTATCGCATGAATGGTTACGCAAAATAGTCAGTGATCCATTGCTCAAAGATAAACGAGATAGTTTTGAAGTTGAAGTGTTTGCTTATGGCAATATGCCATTGGCTTATTCAGCGCGATGTTTTACTGCTCGCTCAGAAAATCGATCTAAAGATGAATGCAAATTATGCTGTATCGAATACCCTGAAGGGCGAATTATTAATAGCCAAGATAAAAATCAATTGTTTGTAATAAATGGTATTCAGACAATGTCGGGATTGAAATATAATTTAATTAATGATTTAAAAAGTATGCATGGCACAGTTGATGTTGTCAGACTGAGTCCACAGTCTGAAGGTACCCTAAAAATGCTAGAAAACTTTAAGGCTAATGAGTCCGGACTTGCACCTATCGCTCTTAATAAAAGCGATGAATGCAATGGTTATTGGCATAAAGTAGAGGGCATGGTTCAGGTTGAGGTTTAAAAGGCCATTAATACCTTAGGTGTATACAACATTTACTTTCCAAAAACTGCATTTACAGGTGGTTTAGTTATATTAGACTAATGTCTGACATATGCTAAATTACCTCTTTTCTTTTGTCTTTCTCAAATTTTTTATTTGAAATTACTTCAGCTAATTCATTTGGTTATGCTTTTTTTTTAGATTTGGTTTTACTGTCCTCTATTAAAGTTAACAATATGTTACGACTAAGGTCTGACTTTCAAGTCGTGTTTTGCTTGTTATGTTTAATCCTGAAGATATATTTTACTCACTTCAAAATGTTTTTTATAAAGTATAAAAATAATATGCATTTTGAAGCGATTAGAATATTAGCGCACTCAATGGTCCTATTAGGGGAATATGAAAATGGCTTTTAAAAATGATGAACAAGCTAAAGCATATTGGTCAGAGAATCTGTCCTTAATGTTTAAGTTATTAGCGGTTTGGTTTTTGGTCTCTTTTGGCTTTGGTATTATGTTAGTTGATGTACTAAACGAGATTAGATTTTTTGGGTTTAAATTAGGCTTCTGGTTTTCACAACAGGGCGCAATTTACACATTTGTGGCTTTAATTATCGTTTACGCAATGAAAATGAATGCGTTAGATAAAAAATACGGCGTAGACGAATAGGAGCAATATGATGGATGTTCAAACTCTCACTTTTTTAATTGTTGGTTTAAGCTTTGCGCTTTATATCGGCATTGCAGTATGGGCTCGAGCGGGTTCAACTCAAGAATTTTATGTTGCTGGTGGCGGTGTACCTCCTTTAGCAAATGGTATGGCAACGGCGGCTGATTGGATGAGTGCTGCGTCATTTATTTCAATGGCAGGTATCATTTCTTTTGCAGGTTATGATGGTGGTGTTTACTTAATGGGTTGGACTGGGGGTTATGTATTATTAGCCTTATGTTTAGCACCCTATTTACGTAAATTTGGTAAATTTACGGTTCCTGATTTTATTGGCGATCGTTATTACTCACAAACAGCACGTACAGTAGCTGTTATTTGTGCCATCTTTATTTGTTTTACTTACATTGCAGGTCAAATGCGTGGTGTAGGTGTTGTATTCTCTCGTTTCTTAGAAGTTGAAATTGAAACAGGTGTTTACATCGGTATGGTAATTGTATTTTTCTATGCTGTTTTAGGTGGCATGAAAGGCATTACATATACGCAAGTTGCTCAGTATTGTATTTTAGTTTTTGCTTACTTAGTGCCGGCTGTATTCTTGTCTTTAATGATGACAGGTCATGTATTACCACAAACTGGATTTGGGGCTACACTATCTGATGGATCAGGTATGTTACTGCTTGATAAACTTGATGGTTTGAGTACCGAACTCGGCTTTGCACAATATACCGAAGGCTCTAAATCCATGATTGATGTATTTGCTATTACAGGTGCATTAATGGTGGGTACTGCAGGTTTACCACATGTAATCGTTCGCTTTTTCACAGTTCCTCGCGTAAAAGATACACGTATTTCAGCTGCATGGACGTTAATATTTATTGCGATTGTTTACACGACAGCACCAGCACTTGCTTCATTTGCTCGTGTAAATATGGTTGATACGATTAACGGTAAAGATGGTAGCGGTACAGCTTATGCTGAAGCACCTAGCTGGATTAAAAACTGGGAAAAAACGGGTCTTATTACATTTAATGATAAGAATGGCGATGGCAAAATGTTCTACTCAGCGGGTAAGATCACAGATCCTGCTAGCAAGAACGAAATAAAAATTGACCGCGATATTATTGTATTAGCAACACCTGAAATTGCTGATTTACCAGCATGGGTTATTGCTTTAGTGGCAGCGGGTGGTATTGCAGCAGCATTATCAACAACGGCAGGTTTATTATTGGTTATCTCAACATCAGTGTCCCATGATTTATTGAAACGAACATTGATGCCTAATATTAGTGATAAACAAGAGCTCAGGGCCGCAAGATTGGCAGCTGTGATTGCCATTACCATATCGGCATACTTTGGTATTAATCCACCTGGCTTTGTAGCCTCAGTAGTTGCCTTTGCCTTTGGTTTAGCTGCATCGAGTTTCTTCCCTGCAATCATTATGGGTATATTCTCTAAGACGATGAATAAAGAAGGTGCTATAGCAGGTATGGTATCGGGTATTTTATTCACAATCGGCTATATCGTTTACTTTAAGTTTATTAGCCCTGATTTAAACAGCGCTGAAAACTGGTTATTTGGTATCTCGCCAGAAGGTATTGGTCTGATTGGTATGGTTGTTAACTTTGTAGTTGCAGTAGCGGTACAAAAAGTGACTAAAGAAATTCCAGCTGATGTAATTGAAATGGTTGATTCAATCCGTAGCCCTAAAGGCTCAGGTGATGCGCACGCTCACTAAAATGAAATAAACTGATATTGATTTTAATCAATAAAGCTTAAAAGCTCGACTATAGTCGAGCTTTTTTTTGCTTGTAAGTAAAGTAAAGTGAGGTAAGGTTTAAAGGGAGTGAGTCATGACTAACACCATAGAGCAAAAAGAACTCTATCAATTTTTAAGTAATCAAGCGCCATTTTCAGAGCTTGTACCTGCGGCTGCACACTATGCGGTTAATCACTTGCAAATTATTTATTTAAGTAAAGAAAATCAGTCTCAATGGTTAAACTCCCATTCTCCTAGTTTGTTTTTAATTCGTTCCGGTTTATATGACTTAGTGAATACCCAGGGGGAAGTGATTACACGTTTGAGTGAAGGCGATTATTTTGGCTATCCTTCATTGCTCACAGGTGAAGCGATAAAAAATAGCTTACAAGTACAAAATGAAGGCATAGTGTATGTTTTAGAACAAGGTGACTTTGATTTTTTACGTCGTGAGTATTGGGCTTTTGCACAATATTTTGTACGCGCTCATGCTAATCGCCTATTAGCTTCGAATTATAAAAAACGAGAAGAAAATTGGTCGGAGCAAAAAATTTCAGAGTTGATGCACTTTGGCGCTGTCACTCTTCCTCCAGATACGAGCATTCGTGATACGGCTAAAAAAATGAGTGAATCGAGCGTTTCTTCTATGATGATCACCCAAGATGAAAAGCTCGTAGGTGTTGTTACCGATAGGGACTTACGAAATCGCGTTTTGGCAGCAGAAGTTAATCCTGATCAAGCAGTTACCAAAATTATGACATCAAACCCGAAGTATATATTTGAAAATAATCGCGTATTTTCTGCGATGCAATTAATGCTGCGCCATAATATTCATCATTTACCAGTATTAGATGAAAGTTTTAAACCTTTAGGCATGCTTACCAGTACCGATTTATTAAGGCAGCAAAAATCAGACCCAGTGCAACTGATTGGTCGAATATATAAAGCGAATAGCACAATAGATTTAAAACGTTATGCAATGGAAATACCTGAGCTATTGCAAAGTTTTTCTCATAAAGTAGAAGACATTAGCATTATAGGAAAACTATTAAGCAGCTTAACGGATGCGCTAACTGCGCGTTTAATTATTTTATATCAAGAGCAGTTTGGTCATGCAGAAGTCCCCTTTAGTTGGATTTGTTTTGGCTCACAAGCGAGAGAGGAGCAAACTTTACATTCAGATCAAGATAATGGCTTATTATTGCCTGATAACTTAACGCCAAATCAAGATTCATATTTTAAAAGCATGGGGGAATTTGTTTGTGAGCAGCTTGCATTATTTGGTATTAAATCTTGCCCAGGTAATATTATGGCAAGTGCACCGCAGTGTCGCCAAAGTATTGATAGTTGGGTTGCAAAGTTTTCGCACTGGATCAAAAGCCCATCACCTAAAGCACTGTTAAATTGTAAAATATTTTTTGATATTCGCTTTGTGGATGGTTCTACTGAACTTTTTGATTGTTTTATGGATAAACTAGAAAGCATCACCAAAGATCAGCTGTTTTTTGCCAGTATGGCGACTGATATCAATAATAACTCAGTTCCCATAGGGTTATTTAATCAATTTAAATTAGAGAAAATTAAAGAGAAAAACAAAGATAAACATAAGTATTTAGACTTAAAAAAACGTGGCGTTGTGATCATTAATGATATTGTGCGTTTGTATTCCTTAAATCATGCTATTCGTGCATCTAATACCCTTGAGCGTTTAAATGCATTAGCTAAGATATCGCATATTAATAAAACCGATATTTATGATTTAAAAGATTGTTGGCGGTATTTAACGCAATTGAGGTTACGCACACAAATCAATCAAGAAGGTTTACCGAGTAACTGTATTAATCCAAATAAACTGACTTCGATGGAAAAACATCAATTAAAAGAAGCTTTTTATTTGATAAAACAAGCACAGCAAGCAGTCGCTTTTAAATTCGCTCGGGGTAGTTTATAAATGGGAGTTGCTCAAAAGGTCATTCAAACAATAAAAGAGTTTTTGATACCGAATAATCATTTAACATTGCTTCACAAACAAAATTGTTTGCATGCAGATTATTTAGTCATAGATTTAGAGTTAACAGGCTTGAACCCTAAAGAAGATGAAATAGTGTCAATTGCTTGGTTGCCGATAAAAAATCAAAGGATTTATGTTGGTCAGGGTGAACATTTTATTAACTCTCAAGTCAGTTGTTTAAAACAAAGTCCGATATTTCATGGGATCAATCAACAAGCGGTGCAAAGCGGGCAACCATTGACTAAGGCATTGCTAAAGCTCGTATCATTATTAGATAGTGTTGTTTTCGTATTTCACAACGCTGAACTCGATTGGGCTTTTTTGCAAAAAGCTTTTATAGAACATGGGATCATATTTTCTACTGAGCAATATAAATCAATTATAATATTAGATACCATGAAAATTGAGCATAAACGCTTGTCTAGGCTAAGTCATGACATAAGCTTCGATGCTTTAAACTTGGAAAAATGTAGGCATAGATATAATTTACCCGATTACTCAAACCACAATGCATTAACTGATGCGATGGCCACAGCTGAGTTATTACTGGCGCAAATTAATCATATCAGTAGCGGCAAACCATTAGCCGTTAAATCTTTATTGTAGTGCACTGTCTTTTTATTAAATCAATACGACCATTGAAACTATACTGTGATCAAATATATTTATTTTAATTATATTTGGACGTCTAAACATCTAGAGCTTGATAATTCTAGCTATCCGTTCATAATAGCGCAATAAGTTTACTTGTTTGGAGATTTTTTATGCCTATCACGGTACAAGATCAGCTACCTGCCATAGCTGCTCTTCGCAATGAAAATGTATTTGTTATGCCGCAAAGTCGTGCAAAAACACAAGAAATTCGCCCAATGCGTTTGGCTATTTTAAATTTAATGCCTAATAAGGTAGAGACCGAAGTTCAGTTTATTCGACTTCTGGCAAATAGCCCGCTACAAGTAAATGTCGATTTATTACGTTTAGATACGCACAGAAGTAAAAATACCTCAGAGCAGCACTTAGACACTTTTTACCGTTATTTTTCTGAAATCAAAGATAATAATTATGATGCTTTAATTATAACGGGTGCGCCTTTAGCGCATTTAGAGTATGAAAATGTGGGTTATTGGCAAGAGTTAGAAGTTATTTTGGATTGGGCTGAAAGCCATGTTACTTCAACTTTATTTTCTTGTTGGGCAGCTCATGCAAGTTTATTTCATCATTACGGTTTAAAACGAGAGCTTAAAAAAGATAAATTATGTGGTGTCTTTAAACATCAATGTTTTTCTGAGCATGGTGCATTAACACGTGGTTTTGATGATGACTTTTTAGTGCCTCATTCTCGTTATGGCAATATATCTTTAGAACAAATTGCAACTGTACCCGAGCTTGAGGTATTGGCGGGTTCCGATAAAGTTGGCGCATATTTAGTTAAAAACCAATCTGGTAGCCAAGTTTTTATAACAGGGCACCCTGAATATGAAGCGGACACTTTAGCGGGAGAATATGCCAGAGATGTTGCCAAAGGCGCCGATGCTGCTATACCAGAAAATTATTTTCTAAATGATGACCCTAAAATTGAGCCATCAAAAACTTGGCAAAGCCATGCATTTTTATTATTTTCAAATTGGTTAAACTATTATGTATATCAGACTACGCCTTATGATATAAAGCTTATTAGCCAAGATGTCAGAACAAACAATTATGCAGAATAAATTAACGTACCGTCGCCAAATTAGTAGTAAGGATTAACTCATGCCTAATAAACTTGAGCAGTTAAAAGCAGCATTAGAACAACGTATTCTCATTTTAGATGGTGCTATGGGCACCATGATCCAAAAATATAAGCTTGAAGAAGAAGATTATCGTGGTGAGCGTTTTGCTGATTGGCATATTTTAATCAAAGGCAATAATGATTTATTAAGCCTGACTCAGCCAAAAATAATAGAACAAATTCACCGTGAATATTTAGAAGCTGGCGCAGATATAATTGAAACCAATACATTCAATGCGACCACTATTTCAATGGAAGATTATGAGATGGCAAAATTTAGCCGTGAAATTAATCTTGAATCTGCAAAGTTAGCCCGTAAAGTTTGTGATGAAATACAAGCGAAAGATCCGTCTAAACCGCGTTATGTAGCGGGTGTATTAGGTCCAACCTCTAAAACCTGTTCTTTATCGCCAGATGTAAATGATCCCGCATTTAGAAATATTACATTTGATCAGCTGGTGGAAGCCTATATTGAATCAACTTTAGCACTGATTGAAGGTGGTGCCGATCTTATATTAATAGAAACTATTTTTGATACCTTAAATTCTAAAGCGGCAGCATTTGGTGTTGAAGAAGCATTTGAGCAAGCGGGTGTCACTTTACCTGTTATGGTATCTGGTACTATCACAGATGCCTCTGGACGCACTTTATCTGGGCAAACAACAGAAGCCTTTTATAATTCAATTCGTCACATCAAACCTATCTCTATTGGGTTAAATTGTGCTTTAGGTCCTGATTTACTGCGTCAATATGTCGAAGAGCTTTCTCGTGTTTGTGAAACTTATACCTCAGTGCACCCTAATGCAGGTTTACCAAATGAATTTGGTGAATATGATTTAGAAGCAGATGAAATGTCAGTCGAAATGGTCGATTGGGCAAAGTGTGGCTTTATTAATATTGTAGGTGGATGTTGTGGTACAACGCCTGAACATATTAAAGCTTTTGCTGATGGTGTAAATGGTATAGCTGCGCGTAAACTACCTGAATTGGAAGTTAGAATGCGTTTGTCAGGCCTTGAAGCCTGTAACCTAAATTAGTGTGAGAAGTAAATAATGACACAACAAATAGCTGTTTTTACTAATGTAGGCGAAAGAACAAACGTAACCGGATCTGCGCGGTTTAAGCGTTTGATCATGAATGAAGAATATGAAGAAGCTCTAAGTGTTGCCCGTGAGCAAGTAGAGAATGGCGCGCAAGTTATCGATATCAACATGGATGAAGCCATGTTGGACTCAAAAGCTGCCATGGTGAAGTTTCTAAACTTAATCGCTGCAGAACCTGATATCTGTAAAGTGCCTATTATGGTTGATTCCTCTAAATGGGATGTAATTGAAGCTGGCTTAAAGTGTATTCAAGGTAAAGCGATTGTTAACTCTATTTCTTTAAAAGAAGGTGAAGATAACTTTAGACACCAAGCAAAATTGATTAAACGTTTTGGTGCTGCTGCTGTTGTGATGGCATTTGATGAAACTGGGCAAGCTGAAACTGAAGATCGCAAATTTGATATCTGTAAACGTGCTTATGATATTTTGGTTGATGAAATTGGTTTTCCACCAGAAGATATTATTTTTGACCCAAATATTTTTGCTGTCGCGACAGGCATTGAAGAGCATGATAATTATGCGGTTGAATTTATTGAAGGAACACGTCGTATAAAACAAGGTTTACCACACTGTAAGGTGTCAGGCGGTGTATCAAACGTATCGTTTTCTTTTCGTGGTAACAACCCAGTACGAGAAGCAATTCACTCTGTATTTTTATATCACGCAATAAAAGCGGGTATGGATATGGGCATAGTAAACGCCAGTCAATTGGCTGTTTATGATGATATTCCATTGGAGCTCAGAAATGCGGTAGAAGATGTTGTTCTCAATACTGATCCTGAAGCGGGTGAGCGTTTAGTTGAAATTGCGCCTAAATACTCTGGACTGGCACAAGAAAGTAAAAAAGAAGATTTAGAATGGCGTACTTGGTCTGTTCAAAAACGTTTAGAACATGCGTTAGTAAAAGGTATTACACAGTTTATTGAAGAAGATACTGAAGAGTGTCGTCTAGAAGCTGATTTACCTATCGAAGTAATTGAAGGTCCACTAATGGACGGCATGAACGTGGTAGGTGACCTATTTGGCGCTGGTAAAATGTTTTTACCACAAGTTGTAAAATCAGCACGTGTAATGAAGCGCGCAGTTGCATATCTTGACCCATTTATTGAGGCGACTAAGGTCAAAGGCTCATCAAATGGTAAGATTTTGATGGCGACAGTGAAGGGCGATGTTCATGATATTGGTAAAAATATCGTGGGTGTCGTACTGCAATGTAATAACTATGAAGTAATTGATCTAGGTGTAATGGTACCAACAGAAACCATTTTACGTGTAGCAAAAGAAGAAAATGTAGATATTATCGGTTTATCAGGTTTAATCACGCCTTCACTTGATGAAATGGTACATGTTGCTAAAGAAATGACTCGCCAAGGTTTTGACTTACCACTTATGATAGGTGGTGCGACAACATCAAAAGCACATACAGCTGTTAAAATTGAACCGCAGTATCGCGCAGAAGGTGATAAAAAAGGCGTGATATATGTTAACAATGCCAGTCGTGCTGTAGGTGTTGTCTCTAATTTATTAAGTAAAAAAGTTAAAACTGAGTTTTTACAAAAGACCACTACAGAATATGAAAAAGTACGTGATCAACAAGCACGTAAACGTCCTCGTTCTAAGCCTGTAACGCTTGCTAGAGCACGTTCGAATGCAGCTAAGTTAGATTGGGATAATTACACACCGCCAGTACCTAAAAAGTTGGGTATTACGGAGTTTAAAGATGTTTCAATCAAAACATTACGAAAATATATAGATTGGACACCTTACTTTATGACTTGGTCATTAGCGGGTAAATATCCACGTATATTAACCGATGAAATAGTGGGTGAAGAAGCGCAAAGCTTGTTTAACGATGCAAATAAAATGTTAGATGAGCTGGAAATCTCAGGTAAGTTACAACCTTTAGGCATTATAGGTTTATTTCCAGCTAATCGCGTTGAAGATGATATCGAAATCTACAGTGATGAAACGAGAAGTGAAGTATTATTAAGATCTTGTCAATTACGTCAACAGACAGAAAAAACAGACTTTGCCAATTATTGTTTAACAGATTATATCGCTAAAAAAGGCATCAAAGATTACTTTGGTGGTTTTGCAGTGACAGGTGGCTTGGCTGAAGATGAAATTGCTGACGCATTTGATGCCAAGCAAGATGATTATAATAAGATAATGATCAAAGCGATTGCTGACAGATTAGCTGAAGCTTTTGCTGAGTACTTACATGAAAAAGTACGTAAAGAGTATTGGGGTTATGCTGAAGATGAAAACCTGACAAATGATGAATTGATACGTGAAAACTATCAAGGTATTCGTCCTGCTCCAGGTTATCCCGCATGTCCTGAACATACAGAGAAGAAAAAAATCTGGCAGCTTTTAGATGTTGAAAACCGTATTGGTATGAAGCTTACCAGCTCTTATGCAATGTGGCCGGGCGCTGCGGTATCAGGTTGGTATTTTTCTCATCCTGATTCTAAATATTATGCGGTAGCTGCCATTCAAAAAGACCAAGTAGAAGATTATGCACAACGTGCTGATATGACACTTGAAGAAGCAGAACGTTGGTTAGGACCAAATTTAGGGTATGAAAATTAATTATAAAACTCATTAACTTACATTTACAAAAAGCGACTTATGTCGCTTTTTTTATATATTTTAAACATGTTATTGTAACAAATTGTTATGAAGATTTTAAATTAATGGAATAAATGTGTTGTTGAAAATATTTAAGTTAGTTTTTTTATTGCATATATTTGCAATATCAATTGTGCATGCTACTGAAAAGTTTGATCAATTATTTGATCATGTTCAGTATCAAAATTCAAAGATATCACCAGATGGAAAACATTTTGCTGTAGCTACATTGAAGAAAGGAAAAACTATTTTAGTGTTTCTAGAAAGAGCAAACTTAAAGCTAGTCGGTTCTGCTAGTTTTGCAGGTAACTTAGAACTAGGAAGGTATTATTGGGTTAATAATGAAAGAGTTGTAATTAATGTTGTACAGAAAGATCCTTGGTCAGAAACACCTTCTTCCTACGGAGAACTATATTCTGTGAACTTAGACGGCTCAAAAGGTAAGATGATTTATGGGTATCGCTCAGGTGAATGGAACATAGGAAGTCGTTTAAAAAAGAAAGAATCAACTTCTGGGTGGGGGGAGATTATAGATATTTTACCTGAAGATAAGAAGCATATTTTAGTAAGTTCAACTCCTATGAGTGCTACTGGAGAGAGATATGCATCTATTTTTAAATTGAATGTATATTCTGGTGTTATCAAAAAGAAATTAGGTAGATCGCCTGTATCATTTTCCAAATTATTAACAGATATTGAGGGGAATGTTAAAATTGCTGTAGGTACTGACAATAATAATATTTCACAAATGTATATCAAGAATAAAAATGATTGGAAAAAAGTACCTAAAGGAAGTGTTGGTGAAAAAGTTTATCCTTTATCTATTAGTGAATCAGGAAAATATTTATATACTTTAGATAATTATCAGCAAGATATTAGAGGAGTTTTTAGATTAAACCTTGAAGATTTTAGTTATGAATCTATTTATACGGATAAAAAAGTAAATGTTACACATGTTGAAATGACAACAAACAATCGTTCAGCTTATGCGATTCGTATTGATGATGGCTACCCAGCTTATTTGATTTTAAATAAGCGTCTTGAAGAGGCTAAAGTATTTAAGGATTTACTCGCTACTTTCCCATACAGTGAAGTCACCATAACGAGTAAAACAGAGAAAGGGGAATTTTATGTTGTTATGGTATCTTCTGATATAGACCCAGGAACGTTATATTTATTTGATAAGAAAAATAATAAAATTACAGCGTTATTCAGGTTTAAACCTAAATTTAAAAGCAGTGAATTTGCCCAAGTTGAACCCATAAATTTTGAATCTT
The DNA here is from genome assembly GCF_018860845.1 of Pseudoalteromonas sp. C2R02. NCBI lineage: Bacteria > Pseudomonadati > Pseudomonadota > Gammaproteobacteria > Alteromonadales > Pseudoalteromonadaceae > Pseudoalteromonas > Pseudoalteromonas sp. C2R02. The sequence goes on from NZ_JAHKQC010000027.1 coordinate 125,216, forward strand.
CAGATGGTAAAATGATAAATGGCTATTTTACTCAAGCAAAATCTAATAAAGAAAAAGAGTTAGCTCCTGTTGTTGTGTTAGTTCATGGAGGACCTCATGGAGTGAGGGACTATTGGGAGTTTTCTTCTCAAGTTCAGTTCTTAGTGGCTCATGGTTATTCTGTGCTACAAGTAAATTACCGAGGCTCAGGTGGTTTTGGGTATGAATTTGAGGCTGCAGGTTACAAATCTTGGGGCAGTTTAACTCAGAAAGATATTTATGATGGCTATCAATGGCTCGTTAAACATAATAAAGCAAAAGATAATAATGTATGTATTATGGGGGCTAGTTTTGGAGCATATTCTGCGGTGCAAAGTGCGGCTATTTTTCCTGAAACTTATAGGTGCGTAATTGCTAATGCGGGAATTTATGATTTGGAGTTAATGTTTGAAGAAGGTGATGTTCAACAAAGACGTTCTGGACTGAGCTATTTAAAACGAGTGTTAGGCACAGATGAAAAATTATTAAAAAGTATGTCACCTGTAAATTATGTTGAAAAAATCCAAGCTCCATTATTGCTTGCCCATGGAGAAAATGATGAAAGAGCGCCATTTGAACATGCTGAACGATTAAGAGAAGCACTTGATGAAGCAAATAAAACTTATGAGTGGTTTACTGTTGATAAAGAAGGGCATGGTTTTTATAACCCTAAAAACCAAAAAGCGTATATGAAAAAGGTAGTTGGTTTTTTAGATAAACATCTTTTATAGCTAATTTGAAATGCTTAATATTGAGACCAGTAATCATAATTACTGGTCTTTTTTATTTTGAAATTTAATTTTTCAGATGAAGTAGTTTAGCGAATGATGTTTAATTCAGATTTTCTTAAATAAATTAATAGCATAAATTTCAGTGAATAAACTAGAAAAGTGCAGAACCCATATATAGTAAAATATAATTATTAATTTTTACTTACAAATTAATAGTTTCGAAAACTATTTTTTTATTTTTAGCATGTTAATGTGATTTTAATATAAACATATATCTTAAAAAGACCAAAGGAAATATATCGTGAATAGGATAATTCAGTTTTTTTTATTATGCAGTATTTTAATAATACCATTAAATGTAAATGCTAAAGGTGAGAAAGGGTTTGATAGGAGCCAATTTTATAGTACTAAAATATCTCCTGATGGTAAGCATTTAGCTGTTTCAATGGCATTGAATGATAAAGTGGGTTTGGTTTTTTTAGATAGAAAAACTTTAGCTCCAGTAGGTAGAGTGCAATTTCCAGGAACGCATGAAGTGGGTTACTTTCGTTGGGTAAATGATGAGAGAGTTGTAATCAATATGCTTCAAAGGTTTCCAGGTAAAAAATTTCCACAATTATCTGGTGAATTATATGCTATTAATTCAGATGGCGCTATGGGAGAAATGATCTATGGTTATCAGGCTGGAGAAATGCAAACTGGCAGTTTGATCCGTGCTAGAAAGTCTATTCAGGGTAACGGTGAGGTGATTGATATCTTACCTGAAGATGATAAACATATTTTGATTAGCTCTACGCCTACGGTAATGAGAGGTAATGAGTATATTGTTGAAGAAGGCTTAGCCACTGTATATAAACTTAATGTTTATACTGGTGTTATAAGAAATAAAGTGGTGAAATCTCCTATTGCCCATGCAGAGTTTTTAACAAACGCAAATGGTGAAGTGAAAGTTGTTTATGGGCGTGATAAAAATAATACTAGCTTACTATATGTTCGTAAAAATGATTCTTGGATTAAAGTACCTAAAAGCAAAAAAGAGATTGTGGGTGACTCGTTAAATTTGATCTCTCTGAGTGAGTCAGGAAAAGAACTCTATGCACTTGGCAAAAGTAACGCTGAAGCTAAGGAGATATTTAAATTAAATCTTGATGATTATAGCTATTCTCAAGTATTTACTAATCAGGATATGGATATTTCTAATATAGAGAAAACTACAAATAATCGAGATTTATATGCTGTAAAACTTAATGGTGAGCATGCAGAATATCACTTTGTGAATAACCAATTAGATGAAGCTAAGATTTTTAAAAAGTTACTGAACACTTTTCCTGACAGTGAAATAAAAATTACAAGTAAAGAAGATAAAGGTAATTTATATGTTGCTGTTGTAGCCTCATCTCAAGGTGCCGAAACAGTATACTTATATGATAATAAAAATAATAAAATTTCGGTGTTGTTTCAGCTTAAAGCTAACTCAGCTAATAATAATGTAGCTAAAGCCAAGTCTAAAAAACAAAACTTAAAATAATAATATAGGTAAGAAGTTAATTACATTTGGTTGAGTAAATTAATAAACATTGTTTTTAACACCTCATTGTAAGCCAGTAATTCATCGTTACTAGCTTTTTTAATTGATAAATAAAAAAATCAGGAATTGATGTTTCTTGTCGAAAACTTAAGTTCAACTATAATTTTAAAAGAAATAAACGTGTAACCAAGGCATAAAAGGATTTAGAGCCGATGGAAAATAATGAAAACTACAATAGGGTACTTTTTGAAAATACCGTAATTGGGCTAGCTTTATGTCGCATGAGCGGCGATTTAATTGATGTAAATACTGCCTATTCAAAAATATTAGGTCATTCAGTTGAGCAAGTACTCACCTTAAGTTACTGGCAAATCACACCTGAAAAATATTATTCGCAAGAAAAAACATAATTAGAAAGCCTACAAAAAACCGGCAGATATGGACCCTATGAAAAGGAGTATATTCACGCTGATGGTCATTTAGTGCCAGTACGCTTATCGGGGCAAATAGTAAAAATAAGTGATGAGGAGTTTATTTGGTCCAGCGTTGAAGATATAACTTGTATTAAAGTCGCAGAATTAGAGCGTGAAAGTTTGATCGGTAAATTAGAAAAATCATTACAAGAAATTAAGACCTTAAAGGGTTTGATCCCTATATGTAGTTATTGCAAAGTGATCCGCAATGAAGAAGGGACTTGGGAAATATTAGAGTCTTACTTAAGTAATCATTCTGATGCACAATTTAGCCATGGTACTTGCCCTGAGTGCCTTGAAAAAGAGCTTGATAAAATAAGATGCATTCACTCTAAAACGTAATCAAATGAGCAATAGGAAGTCAGGGTGCTTTCTGACTTCTTAAAAAGTAAATCCCTATTATCCATGACATTGCTGCAGGTTATCTGTTTTGATTAAAGCGATAATCTCTCCATTATCATTATGCTTAAAAGCTAACAAATCTCCCTGTGAAATATTATTATCAAGGGCGTTATTGCGCTGTAATTGCTGTAAAAGAGATGCGTTAACTTGTACTAAAATGTCTTTATTACATGACTCAATATACCAATCATCGGCTTTATTAATTAATTTACCTCTAAGCTGCTTTTGGCTATTAAGTATTGATTGCGCCTTTGCTAGTTGCTCTTTTGCTTGCTGGTGAGCATATTTAATTTTTTTGTGATAACTGTTTTTTTCTAAGTAATGGATTTCTGTGATACTAGGTATATAAACAATTTCTTCAGTGCTGTTTAAATAGTCTTTTTGATTGTAATACAAACTGAACAATGTAAATAAAGCGACTGCCGTTAAGCTGATTTGCAGTGTATTTATCCAATTAAACTTGTTTTGATTTTTAACTTGAGTAATTAAATGTTTTTTTTCTTGTGGAGATAACTTATTGTCAGATTTATGGATTTTATATAATTGATTCAATTTATCATCAAAGTTATTTTCAGGTTGTGACATATTAGCCTCCTATATGCTGTTTAAAGTAAGATTTAGCGTAACGTAATCTTGTTTTTATGGTTTGTTCTTTTTGTTGTGTGATTTGCGCTATTTGTAAAATAGAAAACCCTTCTTGTTGTAAAACAAAAGCTTCCCTTTGAACAAAAGGTAATTGCTCTAATAGTTGTTTGAACTTTATTTGTATATCTTCATTCGCTTCAAAATGATGTTTTTGAATACTTTCAGGTTCTACTTGATCATCAAGTAATGCTTTTAAGCGATTTATCTTTCTAAGTTCATCAAGTAGGGTATTACGACCAACAGTAAATAACCAAGCTTTAAATGAACCATTTGCTTGATAATACTCTCGCTTATCAATTACTTTTAACCAGGTTTTTTGGCTAACATCTTTTGCTAATTCAATATCACTTTGACTTAATAGAAAATGATATAAATCATTTGCATGTAACTCTACTAGTCTTTGCAGTAATTCTTTTTTTCCTGACTTTGAATACAGAGACATTAAAGTTTCGGCATCTTTTTTTGGTAATAACCACTCTTTTAAACTTACTATCATTAATAAATTTATCCTTTTATATTTATTATTTTTAAATAAAAGGAATGTTTGATCATTCCTGATTTTATTTATATCTCTATAAGCTTTTATCTAACTTAAAGTCTAGCTGAATACTTTGTCCTGTTTGCGCAACTGCGTTACCTTCAACCATTTTAGGTTTGTACTTCCATTTTCTAAGTGCTCTTATTGCTTCTTTATCAAATACGCGTTTAGGTTCTGAGTTTATAATGTATGGTGAAATAACAGTACCTATTTCTGATATTGTGAATCCAAGTTGAACCCAACCTTCTTTACCGTCCCTTGCTGCTGTAATAGGGTACTTTGGTGTGATCCTCACTAAAGGTGTTGCTTCACCTTGAGAGCTTGTCATTGTGGGCATTTTTATTGTTGAACTGATCATTTTTATAACCGGTGCAAAGTGGGTTAGCGGGTTTCCAGGATCGACAGTTTCTACCTGAGGCGGCATATGTTTAGGTGGCTGCGGTTTTACTTGTGGCGGCGGAGGCACTCGGGTAATTAACTTAACTGCTTTTATGAGTGGCGCTTGCATTACATCTATTTCAATTATCTCCGGTGCATCCACAGCAATTTTATAGTCACTTTTAATTAAATAATGCATAAATGCAAAAGTGATTATGGTTGTGATGCTGGCACCTAAAATGAAAGATGAAAATTTAAAACTTTTATATAAAGGACTTTGAGTGATAGCGATTGTCATAAGCTTCTCCAGGGAGTTATTTTCTAAAATTGTAAGACTCATATATAAAACGTTATAAAAAATTAGAAGGGGTTAAATTTTTATAATAAATATAAATAATTTTTATTCGAAGATAATTTATATTAGTGAAGGAAGTTAATTCTTTGTTTGTTTAGCGAAGTTAAGCCGCGTTTAGAATGATTTTTACGCATTAATGAAACTCGTATTTTTGACATGTTTAAGTATAATGTCGCTATTAAATTTATATTTGAGATATGTTGTGGCAGAAGTAAGGGCAAGAGTTCAACTTAAGGTTGGCAAAAATAGTGATGTCTTAGCGCAATTAGTATCATTTACCGGCCTAAAAGATCAATTAGAACATGTAGCTTTGATTTTTAATGACGCAGATAAAAATCAAGAAACACCTTTAGTGCGTATGCACTCAGAATGTTTAACTGGCGACGTTTTTCATTCATCACGATGTGATTGTGGTGAACAGCTAAATGAATCAATCGAAAAAATGCATCAAGAAGGTGGCATTTTACTTTACTTACGTCAAGAAGGACGTGGTATTGGTTTATATAATAAAATTGATGCGTATGTATTACAGTCTCAAGGTATGAATACTTATGAAGCGAATAATCACTTAGGATTTGAAGACGATTTACGTGATTTTTCTGATGCTGTTTTAATGTTAAAAGCCTTAGGTATCTCTCAAGTTCAATTATTAACAAATAACCCTAGAAAAATAAATGCATTAAAAGATGCGGGTATAATAGTTAATAATGTAGTTGGTACACATGCCCATGTTAAAGAGGGTAATAAAGCCTATTTAGAAACTAAAGTTAAACATGGTTCACATCGTTTAGACTTAGGTAAAGTAATTAGTATTCGTAAAGAGAATGAAGATAAATAATGGCAATAGAATTAAGAGTTTTTAAAGCGCAATCTGGATTAGAGTGGTTTAAGGCTGCATGGCAAATTTTTAAGTCTCAGCCAGGCACTTTTATTTTTATGCATCTGTTCATAATTATAGTGGGCTTTATTCCATTTTTGATGCCTTTACTGCAAATTCCAGCCGCTTTAGCTGCACCATTTTTAATTGCAGGGTTTTATCGCGCTGTTTTGGCTAAGCTTCAAGGTCAAAAAATTGCACTTGCTGATATTTTAAAACCATTTTCAGAGAAGGGCACTAGGCTCGGTTTATTCCGTTTGGGCTTATATCAAATGGCTGCCGGTATTTTATTAGCGCTTGCTAGTAGTGTTTTATTTGAAGATGCATTATTAATTTTACAAGAAAATGCACAAAATCCAGAGTTAGTGGTTGAGCAATTTATCGCTGCAATACAGCCTGCTAATGTCATTTTATTTATCAGTTTAATTGCTGTTTATATGATGGCTTTTGCGTTTGCAGTTCCGCTTGTTTATTTCAAAAAGAAAGAAGCAATTTTTGAAGTTATAAAAGCAAGTTTATTATCTTTTTGGCACAATTTTGCTGCTTTAGGTGTTTTTGGTGGCATTTTATCTGTATTGATTTTAATTTCATCTTTACTGTCTTTAATTCCATTATTGATTGTTATGCCGATAAGTTACATCGCATTCTTTATTGCTTATCAAGCAATCTTTCAATTAAACGAAGAAAACATAGACCAAAATAATGATGAACCGCCAAGTTCACATGGCCAGTTTAATGCCTAAAGAAAGATGTTAAATGGAAGAACAAGCCAAGCAGAAATTAAAAAATTATGTTTTATGGTTATTATCACGACAAGAATATTCTCGTCGTGATTTAACTTTTAAGCTACAGAAAAAAGAAGCATCACCAGAATATATTGAGTCACTATTAGACTGGTGTGAAAGCCTTAATTATATTGATGAGACACGTTATTGCGAAGGTTTTATTCGACGCCATTTAGCCAAGAATCATGGTTATGCCCGAATAAAATCAGAAGCAGGCGCTAAAGGCATTGATAAAACACTGTTAGCATTTCAAATTGAAGAAATGGAAATAGATTGGTTTCAATTAGCCAGAACAGCATATATTAAGAAGTTTTCGAATATTACAGACACGCCCGACTACAAGCAAAAAGCGAAAATAGTACGCTATTTAATGTACCGGGGTTTTAACTATGAACAAATTGAATTCGCATATACCCATAACCAATCATGAATATGAATGGCTATGGGCATAGTGTCAGACGAGTGAGATAACCCATGCAACACATGAGCACAGCAAAATTACGTCAAACTTTTTTAGATTTTTATGCTAGTAAACAGCATCAAATCGTACCTTCTAGCAGCTTAGTACCAGGTAATGATCCAACTTTATTATTCACCAATGCGGGAATGGTTCAGTTTAAGGATGTATTTTTAGGTGGTGAAAGCCGTCCTTATACACGAGCTACAAGTTCACAGCGTTGTGTACGTGCCGGTGGTAAACATAATGATTTAGAAAATGTGGGTTACACAGCTCGTCACCATACATTTTTTGAAATGTTAGGTAACTTTAGCTTCGGCGATTACTTTAAAGTTGAAGCAATTCAATTCGCATGGCATTTTTTAACTGAAGTAATTCAATTACCAAAAGAAAAGCTATGGGTAACTGTTTACACTGAAGATGATGAAGCAGCAGATATTTGGATTAATCAAATTGGTGTAAATCCTGACCGTGTATCACGCATTGGTGCTAAAGATAACTTCTGGTCTATGGGTGATACGGGTCCATGTGGTCCATGTACTGAAATTTTCTTTGATCACGGAGAAGATATTTTTGGTGGTCCTCCAGGAACGCCAGATGAAGATGGTGACCGTTACATTGAAATTTGGAACTTAGTGTTCATGCAATTTAACCGTCATGCTGATGGCACTATGGAACCTTTACCTAAGCCTTCTGTTGATACTGGTATGGGTCTTGAACGTATCGCTGCAATTTTACAAGGCGTACATTCAAACTATGAAATTGATATCTTCAAAAACTTAATTAGTTCTGCTGCTGCTGTAACAAATGCAACAGATTTAGAAGATAAATCTCTACGCGTTGTAGCCGATCACATTCGTTCTTGTGCATTTTTAATTGTTGATGGTGTTATGCCATCAAATGAAGGCCGTGGTTATGTATTACGCCGTATTATTCGTCGTGCTGTTCGCCATGGTAATAAGCTAGGTGCGACAGGTTCATTCTTCCATAAGTTAGTTGCTTCATTAATTAATGAAATGGGCGATGCTTATCCAGAACTTGCTAAGCAACAATCGATTGTCGAAAAAGTATTAAGAATTGAAGAAGAGCAATTCAGTAAAACATTAGATCGTGGTCTAGTGATTTTAGAAGATAGCTTAAAAGCACTTGAAGGTACTGTGATACCAGGTGATTTAGTATTTAAACTTTATGATACTTATGGCTTCCCTTCAGATTTAACTGCAGATGTAGCTCGTGAACGCGAATTAACAATTGATGAAGATGGCTTTAAAGCTGCCATGCAAGTTCAGCGCGAAACAGCGCAAAAAGCAGGTAAGTTTGGTACTGATTATAATGAACAATTAAAGTCAGATCACACAACATCGTTTAAAGGTTACCAAAACGATCATATCAGCAGTACTGTGATTGAGTTGTTTGCCAATGGCGAAAATGCATCTGTACTAGAAGATGGCCAAGAAGGTATCGTGATTTTAGATCGCACTACTTTCTATCCTGAATCAGGTGGTCAAATTGGTGATGCCGGTACTATTAAAGTAACAGGTGGTGAGTTTGTTGTTACTAATACAACTAAGCTTGGTAACGCGATAGCGCATCAAGGTAAAGTTGTAGGTTCAATTGGCTTAAACGACCGTGTTGAAGCACAAATTGATGTGGATCGTCGTGATAGTATTCGTAAAAACCATACTGCAACGCATTTATTACATGAAGCATTACGCCAAGTGCTTGGTGAACATGTAACTCAAAAAGGTTCATTAAATGGACCTGACCGTTTACGTTTCGATTTCTCTCATTTTGAAGGTGTAACAAAAGAAGAGTTACTTAAGATTGAAACGCAAGTAAATACAGAGATCCGTCGTAATCTTGATTTAAATACTGAGTTAATGCAAATTGACGAAGCGAAAGAAAAAGGTGCAATGGCACTGTTTGGCGAAAAATATGATGATGAAGTACGTGTTGTTAGCATCGGCGACTTTTCAATCGAATTATGTGGTGGTACTCACGTAAATCGTATTGGTGATATTGGTTTATTTAAATTGGTATCAGAAAGCGGCATTGCTGCAGGTGTGCGCCGTATTGAAGCTGTAACAGGTGTTGCTGCATTAGATCATATTAATGCGCAAGCTGAAGTATTAAATAAAATTGCAAGTTTAGTAAAAGCTGATAGTAATAGCGCACTTGATAAAGTATCTGCCCTTGTTGATAAAGCAAAAGGCTTAGAAAAAGAAATCGGTCAACTTAACGATAAACTTGCAAGTGCTGCAGGTGCTTCATTATTAGATTCAGTGATTGATATCAATGGCGTTAAAGTTTTAATCGCTAATGTTGAAGGTACAGAATCTAAAGCATTACGTGGTATGGTGGATGACCTTAAAGTAAAACTTAATTCAGGCATTATTGTATTAGGTGTTGCTGCAGGCGCTAAAGTAAGCTTAATTGCTGGTGTAACTAAAGACTTAACGGGTCAATTTAAAGCCGGTGAATTAGTTAACTTTTTAGCACAACAAGTTGGCGGTAAAGGTGGTGGTCGTCCAGATATGGCACAAGCCGGTGGTTCACAACCTGAAAACCTAGCTTCAGCGTTAGACAGTGTTGAAGCTTGGATTTCTGAAAAAGCTTAAGTTTGAATTTGTAGCCACCAGATATGGTCAACATAACTGGAGGTTCACAGCCTGTAAACCTAACTTCAGCGTTAAATGGTGTTGAAGCTTGGATTTCTGAAAAAGCTTAAGTTTGAATTTGTAGCCATCAGATATGGTCAACATACAGTTGGTTCACAACCTGAAAACCTAACTTCAGCGTTAGACAGTGTTTAAGCTTGGATTTCTGAAAAAGCTTAGACTCTTTTTTTTTCATTATAACCTATAGAGCCATTTGATATTTTCTCAAGTGGCTTTTTATTTTTGTGCCTACCCTCGAAAAGTAAAAAATCAATAAACTCATTTATTTAAACATCTTCATCAAAAACTAACTGTCATTTCCAAGCATTATTTCTCAAAATTTGCGCTTAAAGCTTAAAATATAAAAAAATAAAATGTTTTTAGTGTGAATTTATTTCCATAAAGGGTGCTTTCAGTTTTAATAGCGTATTCTATTTTTATCAAGTAAAAGCTTGTCTTTCATTGCTTTTTTAGCAAATACAGCTTTAATAAGAGTATGAAAAAAACCAATTAGAACTTTTACTTACTTTTCTCTGTTTTATTCTTTAAAATAAGAAGGGACGGAATCTTTTAATTTTATGAAATACTAGGAGCAAGCGCATGCTAATACTAACTCGTCGCGTCGGTGAGACCCTTATGATAGGTGATGAAGTTACAGTTACTGTACTGGGTGTTAAAGGTAATCAAGTACGTATCGGTGTAAATGCACCAAAAGACATCTCTGTGCATCGTGAAGAGATTTATATGCGCATTCAAGCTGAAAAAGCAAACCCTTCAGCGGGTAACGAATAAGTAATTATTTGATTTAATAACTTAGGTTAATAAGTCAAAATAAAAATGCCAATCAGGTCACTGATTGGCATTTTTTTCTATAATAAATATTTAATCAAACCTCCATATTAGAGGTTTTGTTAATACCAGTTCTGTTAATTAACGGAACTGGTATACCTACTAATTAAAGATTTTCAATCGTTGTTTTCTGCTCAACTAATTTTGCTTTAGCTTCACTTAATTCTGCAAAGATTGCTTTTTCTTTGTTAAGTACCGCTTCAGGTGCTTTGCTCACAAATTTTTCATTGTTAAGTTTACCTGTAACACGGCCTAGCTCTTTTTCTAATTTCTCTAACTGTTTATTTAGACGTGCAACTTCTGCTGCAACATCAATTAAACCCGCCATAGGAATTAATACTTCTAAACTGCCTACCATAGCTGTTGCTGATGCAGGTGCTTGTTCGCCATCACTTAGAGCTGTAAAGCTCTCCAGTTTAGCCAGAGAAGCTAAGAAGGCTTTATTTTCATTTAAACGGCGTTGATCATCGCTTGATACATTTTTAAGTAATACATTAAGCGGCGTATTAGGACTGATGTCCATTTCACCACGAATATTACGTATTGCTAAAATGAATTGTTTAACCCATTCTAAATCAGCCATCGAATCAGTATCTACATTAGCTTCATTAAATGCAGGGAAAGCTTGAACCATAATACTGGTATCTGTTGTGTTTAAACCTGCAAGTGGTGCAACACGTTGCCAGATAGTTTCTGTGATGTAAGGCATTAATGGGTGCATTAAGCGTAATAAGCTTTCAAGCACTGTAATTAACGTATGACGGGTACCACGCTGCTCAGCTTCTGTGCCTTGCATTATTACTGGTTTAGTTAATTCTAAATACCAACCACAGAACTCGTTCCATGTGAAATCGTAAATAGTATTAGCAGCTAAATCAAAACGGTAGTTATCTAAGTGCTCAGTAAATACTTTTACTGTTTGCTCAAATTGACCTAAAACCCAACGATCAGCTAATGAATATTGTTTTTCAAGATCATTGGTAAAACCACAATCTTGTTCTTCAGTATTCATTAATACATAACGGCTTGCATTCCATAACTTATTACAGAAATTACGGTAACCTTCTAAACGGCTCATATCCCAGTTGATATCACGACCTGTTGATGCCATTGCTGCTAGTGTGAAACGTAATGCATCAGTACCATGTGCTTCGATTCCGCCAGCAAATACTTTACGTGTATCTTTTTCAATTTTAGCAGCAAGCTTAGGTTGCATCATGTTGCCAGTACGTTTTTCAACTAGGCTTTCAAGATCAATACCATCGATCATATCTAATGGGTCGAGTACGTTACCTTTAGACTTCGACATTTTATCGCCGTTATCATCACGAATAAGGCCTGTTACATAAACGGTTTTAAATGGTACTTGTGGTTTACCGTTTTCATCTTTGTTGAAGTGCATGGTCATCATGATCATACGCGCAACCCAGAAGAAAATGATATCAAAACCTGTTACCAATACATCTGAAGGGTGGAAAGTTTTTAAATCTTCAGTTTGTGCAGGCCAGCCTTGTGTTGAGAAAGTCCAAAGTGCAGATGAGAACCAAGTATCTAATACATCATCATCTTGCTTAAGGGCAACATCATCAGCAATATTGTTATCGCGACGTACTTCAGCTTCATCACGACCAACAAATACATTACCTTCGTTATCATACCAAGCTGGGATACGATGTCCCCACCAAAGTTGACGTGAAATACACCAGTCTTGAATATCATTCATCCAAGAAAAATACATGTTTTCGTATTGTTTAGGCACAAATTCAATTTCACCGTCTTCAACTGCTTTAGTTGCAGTTTCAGCTAGTGGTGCCACACGTACATACCACTGATCTGTTAGCAATGGCTCAATTACTACACCAGAACGATCACCATAAGGAACGGTTAAACCGTGGTCTTCAATTTCTTCTAATAAACCCGCTTGTTCAAATTCAGCTACAATTGCTTTTCTTGCTGCAAAACGGTCTAAACCATGTAAACGCTCAGGAATTGGTGCGTCAAACTCAAGCTCTTTACCATCAAAAGTATACGCTTCACCTTGTGTTAATATGGCTGCGTTTTTATCAAAGATATTAACCATTGGAAGTTGATGACGTTTACCCACTTCATTATCGTTAAAGTCGTGACCAGGCGTGATTTTCACACAACCTGTGCCTTTTTCCATATCTGCATGTTCATCTGCAACGATAGTGACACGACGATTTACGATAGGCAGTAAGATATCTTTACCGATCAGGTCTTGGTAACGCTCATCATCGGCATTAACTGCAACACCCGTATCACCTAACATAGTTTCAGGACGAGTTGTTGCCACTACGATGTAATCTTTACCTTCTTTAGTTTTTAGATCATCAGCTAAAGGATAACGTAAGTGCCACATATGGCCTTTTTTATCTTTATTTTCTACTTCTAAATCAGAGATAGCGGTATGAAGCTTTGGATCCCAGTTTACTAGGCGTTTGCCACGGTAAATTAAATCTTCTTTATGTAAACGAACAAATACTTCTTTTACTGCTTCAGATAAACCATCGTCCATTGTAAAACGTTCACGATCCCAATCAACTGATGCGCCTAAACGACGAAGTTGTTTTGTGATAGTGCCGCCAGATTGCTCTTTCCAATCCCAGATCTTATCGATAAATGCATCGCGACCTAAATCATGACGTGTTTTACCTTCTTCAGCAGCCAATTTACGCTCAACGAGCATTTGTGTTGCAATTCCAGCGTGATCGGTACCAACTTGCCATAAAGTATTGTTACCTTGCATACGCTTATAACGTGTAAGGGTATCCATAATGGTATCTTGGAATGCATGGCCCATATGTAGGCTACCAGTGACATTTGGTGGTGGGATCATAATTGAATAAGCTTCACCTTTACCAGATGGTTTAAAGTAACCTTTTTCTTCCCACCCTTGATATAAAGACTGTTCAATATCTTGCGGGTTATATGTTTTTTCCATTATTGGAGCCTTAATCTAATTTTTTAGTTTAACTATTAACTATCTATCAAGTTTAAATATCTTGTGTAGAAATATTAACGCCCATTTGTCGTAAATATTTATACCTTTCTCTCGCTGCTTGTTTAAGGTTTGTATCGCTAGGAACAAAATCAAAAACTTGACTAAATCTGTTTATAAAATCAGGCACTTTAGTTGCCAAATTAATTAAAATTCTTCTATTGCCAACAGGAGTTGAATCACCGATTTCTACCGGAGCCCCATTTGCAGGACCTTCACCTTGAAGGTTATGTGGTACAAAGCTGTTTGCTTCAAAAGACCACAAATACTCATCTATAATGTGAGAGTCGTTTTTATCATTTGTATAAATAAAAACACGCTTTCCTTGCCTAAATTGATCCGCGGCCAAGCGTGCAGCGAGATCAAAATGAGCCGGAATATCTATTTCCTGCTCAGGTTTGTCTAGCGCTTCGTTGTGTTTTAAAACGTAAAAAATAGCGTTCATAACAGTCTTTTTATTTAAGCAATGGCGTATTCTATAAAAACTAATCCCCTATCGCAAAAGCGAAAGGGGATTTATTTTTAAATCTTGATATATTTTTAAGCTTAAAAGTTCAAAAGTAATTAAATTCTAAACTTAAAGCATTGATATCGCAGCTAAGCTTCTGGCGTTTGAACTTCTTCTGCTTTGTTTAATAAATATTGGGCGAGCATAGGAACAGGTCGACCGGTCGCACCCTTGTTTGCGCCACTTTTCCATGCAGTACCTGCGATGTCTAAATGTGCCCAGTTATACTTTTTAGTAAACTTAGATAAGAAACATGCTGCGGTAATTGTGCCAGCGGCTTTGCCACCTAAATTAGTAAAGTCAGCAAACGGGCTTGCAAGTTGTTCTTGGTAATCATCCCATAAAGGTAATTGCCACGCTCTATCACCACTTTGCTCGGATGCTTTTAGAATATCGTGTGCTAATGGATTATGGTTTGCTAAAACGCCAGTTGCATGATGTCCTAATGCAACAATGACAGCACCCGTTAGTGTTGCAACATCAATTACAAGTTCAGGATCAAAACTTTCAACATACGTAAGTGCATCACATAATACTAATCGACCTTCGGCATCTGTATTTAATACTTCTACAGTTTGGCCTGACATCGTTGTTAAAACATCACCAGGACGATAAGCATTTGAGCCAGGCATATTTTCACAGCCAGCAAGTACACCAATTACATTTATAGGTAGGTTCATTTGCGCTAATGTGCGCATAGTACCAATAACACCCGCAGCACCGCCCATATCATATTTCATTTCGTCCATGCCTTCGCCTGGTTTTAATGAAATACCACCTGAGTCAAATGTCAGACCTTTACCAACTAAAACGATTGGCGCTTGATCTTCTGGGGCACCGTTATAATGAATAACAGACATAACAGATTCATTTTCACTACCACGACCTACCGCTAAGTATGAGTTCATACCAAGCTCAGCCATTTCTTTTTCGCCTACTAGATTAACTGTGACTTTATCAAATTCAGCTGCAATTTTTTGCGATTCTTCGCCTAAATATGCTGGATTACAGATATTTGGCGGCATATTAGCGACGTCTTTACATAGCTTCATACCTTCAGCGATTGCAAGACCATGGTCGATTGCATTCTCACCGATTGTCAGTTCACGGCGTGTTGGTACATTAAATACGATTTTACGTAATGGACGTCTGGTATCGCTTTTTTTACTTTTAAGCTGATCAAATGTATATAAGCTGTCTTGTGTTGTCTCAACTGCTTGACGTACTTTCCAGTATGTATCTCTGCCTTTAACATGTTGTTCAGTTAAAAAGCATACAGCTTCCATTGAACCTGTTTCATTTAAAGTACTTATTGTTTTAGAGATGATTTGCTTGTATTGCTTGTCATCTAATTCACGTTCTTTACCACAACCAACAAGTAATATGCGTTCACTCAGTACATTTGGTACATGGTGTAGCAATAACATTTGTCCTGGTTTGCCTTCTAAATCTCCACGGCGTAATAAATTTGAGATATAGCCATCGCTGATGCGATCTAATTGCTCACCAATTGGAGATAAACGTCGCGGTTCGTATACACCTACAACAATACAAGCACTTCTTTGCTTTTCCGGACTTCCGCTTTTTACGCTAAATTCCATAGCGACACCTGCCTTTAATCTGCTTTCTATTGCCGCTGATTACAACTTTTTGTGTACCTTCAGCGCCAATGACATATAATTAACTTCTAAAAATAACAAGTTTACTCGAAATTCCACACTATTCCAGTGAAAAGAGATGTTTATAGGGGCATAGATTGCTAATTTTTCGTTATTTGACTGCTGAGGTACTAAAATCTCAATTTGCAGTCTTCTTTACTTTGATGACTATTTTTGTAAGTGAAAAGTTTGTTCGGATATTAACTTCTGCTTCAGAAGGCGGGATCCCAGGCAAATTAGTGATGTCATTTTTGGCACTTAAGTTACCTCAATTAGCTTCTTTAATTTTACCTTTGAGTATATTTCTCGGTATTATTTTAGCTTATAGTCGGATTTATGCTGATAGTGAAATGACGGTATTAAAGGCGTGTGGCGTAAGTGAGTGGTATGTCACACGAGTGACTTTAGTTTCAAGTTTTATCATGGCGATATTCGCAGGTATTGTCACTTTATATCTGGCGCCCTGGGCTGCAGAACAAGAATATCAGTTAAAGGAGCAAGCTGAGGCAGACGCGGGGTTATCTTCTTTGAGAGCGGGACGTTTTCAACAAACCGAAAATGGTAAAGCGGTTGTTTTTATTCATGATATAAATCAAGGTGGCAGTGAGTTAAATCGTGTTTTTGTCGCACAGTTGCCAGAATCCGAAAACGAAAATGAATTAACACCGATTGATAACAAAAAAGCACAACTTGTTTATGCTGATAAAGGCACTGTTGTTGAAGATGTATCCGGGGAGCAAAAACTCATATTAAGTGATGGTAAAAGATATGAAATTAAAAATAAGAGCCAAGCATTAACCTATACCCAATTTGAAGGTTATCAAGTTCAAATTCAAGAACAAGCAATAGAACACAAAAGACGAAAGCTTAAAGCGGTGCCAAGTCATGATCTTGCTGTTATGGATAATAATGAAGCTAGAGCTGAGTTCCAGTGGCGTATTGCGATCCCATTGTCTATTCCTATTTTAACATTACTAGCAGTACCTTTAAGTGTGGTTAATCCTCGCCAAGGGAAGTTTGCTAAGTTAGTGCCTGCACTTGGTTTATATCTTGGATATTTCATATTTTTAAATGCAGCTAAGTTTGCCTTAGCTGATGGAAAAATACCGCAATCACTTGGTTTGTGGTGGATTCATTTATCAGCGTTATTTATTGGTTCCTTATTGATTTTAAAAGGCAGGCCCATAGGTTCATTTATTTTTTCTAAGTTTAGAAAAACAGCTAGTTGATTGAAAAATTAGTTAATATTAAAAATTAGAATCGTTTATTTTAAGCATTATTAAAAAGGCATGATGAGTTGAAAACACTTGATTGGTATCTAGGTCGTAGCATTATTCAAACCACAGGGTTTGCATTAATGGTGTTAGTTGGTCTCAATACCTTAATTAAATTTATTGATCAGCTACGTTCAGTTGGTCGTGGTACTTATGACTTAGCGGCTGCAGGGCTTTATACTTTATATAGTATGCCTGGTGACTTAGTATTATTTTTTCCTATGGCTGCGCTTATAGGTGGTTTAACGGGTTTAGGGGCGCTTGCGTCTAATAGTGAGCTTGTGGTAATGCAGTCTGCGGGCATGTCACGTTTACAAATTATTATATCGGTAATGAAAACCGCTTTATTTTTAGCGCTGTGTATGATGGCACTAGGTGAGTGGGGCGTACCAGAAGCGCAAAAAAAAGCAAAAGAGCTACGTGCATCGGCCATATCGGGTGGCAGTGTTTTTAATGCTAAAAAAGGCATTTGGGCAAAGGATGGTGATGTATTTATAAATATAGAGAATGTGGATTCATCAGGGCGATTAAATGGCCTTAATATGTATAACTTTGATAAAGAAACTTTAGAGCTAAAGCAGGTTACTCAGGCAAAAACTGCAATACCTCACTCACAAGGTTGGATGTTAAGTGATGTCAACCGCATCAATTTAGGTGAAGATAAAGTTACGTCTGAAAAGCTAGCACAATCACTTTACCACTCGGATTTAACACCAGAAAAACTAGGCGTTGTTTCAGTAAAACCTGAGGCTTTGGCATTTACTGGTTTAGTGTCTTATTTAAATTACTTAAAGCAAAATGATCAAGATACCAGTAATTATGAGTTGGCTTTATGGCGTAAGGTTATGCAACCGGTATCGATTGCTGTGATGTTACTTGTTGCTTTATCCTTCATTTTTGGGCCGTTACGAACAGTCACTATGGGTGCAAGAATCATAATGGGTGTTGTTACAGGCATTGTATTTAACTTAATAGATAAGATTTTTGGACCAATAGTATTGGTTTATGAAATACCTCCAGTGATAGGCGCTATTGTACCAAGCCTTCTATTTATTGCATTTGCCACTTATTTACTTAATAAGAGAAGCTAATTACAGTAATCACCCTCAGGATTTTCTGAGGGTGATGAAAGGTATGCTTAAACCTCTTCTACATTAGCATCTGAAATTAAGTTTATTAACTCATCTTGAAACTCAAACAATTCCGGCTCAATATCTTGTATCGAAGCACCTTTCTTTAGTGATAATTCCATTGTTTCGGCTAGATTTTTAAGTTTTGGCACGCCCGTATAACAGCATGCACCATGAAACTTATGTATAATTTGCAGGATTTTTTCACGCTCTCTATCTATATAGGCTTGCTCTAAGGTTTTTTGTGTTTCAGGGATGCTCAGCATTAACATATTAAGCATTTCATGGGCAAGTTCACTTTTTCCGCCTGCACGCTCTAAAGCTAACTTCCAATCAACAATACTGCTTCTAAAGGGGGCATTGGGTGAGTTTAATATGTGTGAATTTGTTTTAGCTTTAGGTATTTTTAACTGGGCTTTAGGCATGTTATGTTCACCATATTCATGAATTGCTTGGCGTAACATATCTTCATCTAATGGTTTAGTTAAATATCCTCTAAAACCAATCTTTAATAGGTGTTCTTTTTCACTGGCCAGTGCATGGGCTGTAACGGCAATAATCGGGGTATCTTCATTTAAAGAAGAATCTAAAATCATTTTACAGGCGGTAATGCCATCCATAATAGGCATTTGAATATCTAAAAAGATTAAATCATATTTATGAGTTTTAGCTAAACTTAGCGCTTGAGCACCGTTATGTGCGGTATCTAAATTTTCAATTTGCTCTTCTAATAATGTACAGATCAACTTAAGGTTGGCGGCGTTATCATCAACAACTAATGCTTTTAAAGGTAAAATTTTATCGCAGGTGGTCGGAGTATGAATAGATGGATGATCTAACCTGTATGGCGCTGCTAACGTTTCACATAGTTTCTTATGGTTAACAGGTTTACTTAAACAAGCATCAGCACCAATACCAACAAGCGCTTCACGCATATTATGAGAAATAGTATTGACCATTAAATAAAGGTAGTCAGTGTGCTCACGAGTCATACTGACCAAAGTACGTATATCTTTCATAGTATCTGGTGATGCACTATGGCCGATTATTGAGATATCGAAATTAAATTCTTGATTCAATGCAGTTTCAAGCTCATCTATGGTTTTACATGCCTCAACATGAATACCCCAATTTTCTAATATTGTTAAAGTTGCATCATGAGAATGTTCATGTGGTTCAAAATATAAAACCCGTTTCTGTTTTAAACTATTAATTGGTAATATTTCTATATGGTTATGTTCAGGTAGTTCAAACATGGCATTAAATGTAAAGCAGCTGCCTTTACCTAAAGCTGAATTTAATGAAATTCCGCCCTTCATTGCTTCAACAATATGTTTAGTAATAATTAAACCTAAACCTGTACCGCCAAATTTCCTGGTAATGCTTGAATCTGCTTGGCCAAATGCCATAAACAAAGAATCTTGCTTATCGGCACTAATGCCATGACCTGTATCTTTAATCGCAACCAATAAAGAGGTGTGTTTTATATCGAAAAGTCGGCATTCTATATCAACAGTAATGCTGCCTGATTCGGTAAATTTAATTGCATTACTTATCAGGTTTATTAATATTTGTTTAAATCGTGTAGGGTCGCCAATTAAGTTTTCAGGCACTTTATCTTGGATATAAATTGATAACTCTAATGACTTTTCATGGGCGCTTGGTGCTAATAAAGTGAGCACTTCATTTACGGTATCTCGTAATTGAAAATGTATTTTTTCTAATTCCATCGCGCCGGCTTCAAGTTTAGAAAAGTCTAAAATGTCACTAATAATACTTAATAAACTATTAGCAGATAACTCAATAGTATCGAGATAATCAATTTGATTTTTATTTAAAGGAGTTTTATAAAGTTGTCTGGTAAAACCAATTACGCCATTTAATGGTGTTCTAAGTTCATGACTCATTTTTGCTAAAAAGTCGGATTTTACTTTATTGGCATCTTGCGCTTCTTGTTTGGCGATATTTAATTGAATATTTTGTGTTTCATATTGTTCAAATGTTTCTCTATTATCACTGAGCGCTTGATCAATATGTTTTTGCATTTCATCTTTTTGCATCACCATATTATGAGATATGTTATTTAAACCTTGCCTAATTAGTTCAAACTCGCCGCCCATAGGTCTATCTATGGAAATATCTTGATTGCCACTTTTTAATGTATCTATTGCCAATACTATTTTTTTAAGGGGTTGAGATAATCTTTGACTTAACTTTAAGGCAAAGGTTAGCGCAAAAATTAAAGTTGATAAAATAACCAAAAGACTAAAGAACGCTGATTGTTGTTTTGCCATAATGGCTTGATCTTTATTGATTTGGATTGCAACAAACCCAATAATAGGCAAGGCTTGAGTTAAGCTAGAATTATCACTAGAAACATTATGATCAAAAATAGGCGTATGGAAAACGATATAATTATCGTAAAATGTAACAAGAGTACTTTTGCTTGAATTTGTTTTTTGTTCTAGCTGTGAAAAGTGGCGATGGTAGTTACTGGTAACAACTAAGTTATAATCATGATCGAATATGGCGATGCTTTTTATTAAAGGCGATTGTTTATTATGACTATGGCTAATTAAACGATTTAACGTATTTTTATTTTTATTGACTAAGGCATCTTCAGCCGAAATAGCTAAAGGTTCAATGATATTAGTGCCTTGTTCAACTAAAAAGTCATTTAATTCCAAATAACGATTTATAGTAAAATAAGATCCGAGTACTAAACCTATGATCATTGCGGGTACTAAAGTGAGTAATAAAACCCATTCTTTTAAACCTAATTTAGTCATATAAAGTAATTTATTAATATTTTTTTAATTGAATTACTAAGAGTAAAGCTTAAGTTTTGCTTAATCAATCATTGTGCTTTTATTTATTGAATTTAAAGTGCAATTTAGTTTACTGACGACACAATCAAGGCATTATTAATGGCACAATTTTTCAAGCCACAGAAAAAAACAGTTGCAAAAGGAAAGCAGCAATTGACTATCGATACTTTAAACCATGAAGGGGTAGGTATAACGAGAGTAAATAACAAAGTGGGTTTTGTTGAAGGTGCTTTGCCTAGAGAAGTTGTTTTGGCAAGTCCAACACAAACTAAAGCGAAGTTTGAGCGCTTTTCAGTAAGCAAAGTTATTAAGCCAAGTGAGTTCAGAGTTAAACCATTTTGTACTCATTACAATATATGTGGTGGCTGTCAGTTACAGCACTTAGCGCCCGAACAACAGCTAGTAGAAAAACAAAAAGCGGTTAACTCATTATTTGAAAAGTTTTTAGGTGATGCAAATACAGATTTAAATTGGCAATCAGCTATAGATAGCCAACCTTTAACGTATCGCCGTACAGCGCGTATCGCTGTTTTTTACGATAAAAATAAAAAAGAATATTTATTTGGTTATCGTCAAAAAGGTTCAAAAAAGATAATCAACATTAATAACTGCCAAGTTTTAGAGTCATGTTTTAGTAATATATTTGAAGTATTCCATCCACTTCTAAAAAGGCTTAAAACAGGTCAATCAATTACTCACTTACAGTTATATAGAACCCAAGACCAAGCTTTAATTATAATTCGTCATATTAGAGCTTTAAGTGAAAACGATATTAATTTACTGTCATCTGAGGCGGATAAAAATGGCTGGAAAATAGTATTAGAAGGCGAAACTGGTCAATATGAATTTAGTGATAAACATGCAAGTACCCAAGCTGTTATTAATAATAAAAATATTCATCTTCTGCATTATGATATAAATGAATTTAATCTTAAGTTTAATTTTTCATTCGATAACTTTATTCAAGTGAATCATAAAGTTAATGGATTGATGTTAAAACAGGCAATTGATTGGTTAAATTTAAAAAGTGATGAAAAAATACTGGACTTATTTTGTGGTATTGGTAATTTTAGTTTGCCTATGGCTCAAAGAGCAAGCTCGGTGGTTGGCATTGAAGGTGTTGCTTCCTCTGTTGAGATGGCAAAATTTAATGCCAAGAATAATCAAATAGAAAATGCGCGGTTTTTTTGTCAAGACCTCAATGAATCGATGGCAAAGGCAAAATGGTTTAATGAAGAATACGATGTGCTTGTATTAGACCCATCAAGAGCGGGGGCATTCGATATTTTATCTCAGCTTAAACTTAAACGTTTTGCACGTATTTTGTATGTATCTTGCGACCCAGTAACTTTAGCAAGAGATAGTAAATTAATTATAGATGCTGGTTTTAAAATAAGTAAAACTGGTTTAATGAACATGTTTCCGCACACTGGACATGTTGAAACTATGGCGTTGTTTACAAAGTCATAGTAGGTATTAGTCGCTAAAAGGAAGTGTTTTATGGTTTCAATTCGTCAATCACATATAAATGATGATACAGAGACTCATTGGCTAGAATTAATTGATTTGAATGATGAACAGCTAGATGCCATGCGTTTAGCGATTGAGTTTTGTCAGGATTTAGATGAAAACTTACCATTTGAGCAATCAAAGGAAATGGTTGAAATATTAGCTGAGCTTAATATGGATCCTGAAACACTTGCGACCGCCTATTTAACACCTTTTTATTTAAGAAAAGTCATCACTATTGAAGATGTTGAAGAAAAACTAGGAAAGTCTTTAGCAACTTTGCTTAAAGGTGTTTTTCAAATGGCGACAATCAGTACCTTAGCACACCAAAATAAAGGTACAATACAGATAGATAATATCAGACGTATGCTTTTAGCTATGGTGGAAGATGTACGTGCTGTTGTCATTAAACTTGCTGAACAAGTATGTCATTTACGCAGTGTCAAAAATGCCAGTGAAGAAGAGCGTGTAATTGCTGCTAAAGAAACCAGCAGTATTTTTGCACCCTTAGCAAACCGTTTAGGCATTGGTCAAATAAAGTGGGAATTAGAAGATCTTTCTTTTCGTTACTTGCATCCCGAGTATTATAAAAAAATAGCCAAGTTATTAGATGATAAACGTTTAGACCGTGAATCTTATATGACTAATATGGTCGCGTCTATTCAATCTAAATTAGATGAAGCAAATGTAGATGCACAAGTCGAAGGGCGTCCTAAGCATATTTTTAGCATTTATAAAAAAATGTATAAAAAGAATTACGATTTTGAACAGCTATTCGATATTCGCGCAATAAGGGTTGTGGTTGATCATATTCAAGACTGTTATGCCGCTTTAGGGATAGTGCATACCAACTGGCAGCATTTACATAAAGAATTTGATGATTATGTTGCCACGCCTAAACCTAATGGCTATCAATCAATTCATACAGTTGTGCTTGGCCCTGAAGGTAAAACAGTTGAAGTGCAAATTCGAACCCAAGGCATGCATGAAGATGCTGAATTGGGTGTTGCTGCCCATTGGAAATATAAAGAGGGATCATTACCAAGTAAAAAATCAGGGTATGATCAAAAAATAAATTGGTTGCGCTCTTTATTACAATGGCAAGAAGAAGTCGTTGATGATTCAAGTCTTGCCGATGATCAAGAACTTGCTGAAGAGCTAAAAAATCAAGTTATTGAAGACCGTGCTTATGTATTTACCCCTTCTGGTGATATTGTTGATTTACCTATGGGGTCTACGCCACTAGATTTTGCTTATTATATTCATTCTAATGTCGGTCATAGATGTATAGGCGCTAAAATATTTGGCAAAATAGTGCCATTTACGCATCAGTTAGTGACGGGAGATCAAATAGAGATCCTCACTAAAAAAGAGCCTAGCCCAAGTAGAGATTGGTTAAACCCATCACTTGGTTATATCAAGTCATCTAGGGCGCGCGCTAAAATACATCATTGGTTTAAGCAACAAGATAGAGATAAAAACTTAGCTGCAGGCAAAGAGATTGCAGATGCTGAACTGGTAAAACATGATTTAACTATTAAAGAATTAGACGGGGCGGTAAAGCGTTTTAATTTCAATCAAGTTGATGAGTTATTAGTTGCAATTGGTGCGGGTGATGTGCGTTTAGCGCAATTTATAAATTATCTACAAAGCAAACAAATAAAAGATGATATCCCTAAATTTAAACATCATCATAAAGCAGTATCAACGAAAGGTGATAAAAACGGCATTATAGTTGATGGTGTCGGCAGCTTAATGAGTCATGTTGCTGGTTGTTGCCAACCAGTACCAGGTGATGTGATATCAGGCTATATTACCTTAGGTAGAGGCATTGCGGTTCATAGAAGTGACTGTGAGCAATTTGTTCAACTAAGTAACTCAACACCAGAACGTGTCACCGATGTTAGCTGGGCTGCAGATGTGCAAACAAGCTATGCTTTAACAATACGCATAGAGGCTAATGATAGACCTGCACTGATGCGAGATATTAGCTCGGTATTGGCAAATGAAAAAATCAATGTATTAAATATGAGCTTAAATACCCAACCTCAAAAGCAGTTAGCGATATTTGATATGAAGCTTGAAATTACAGATTTATCTACAATGAATCGCGTCTTGACAAAAGTACAGCAAATTGAAGGCGTATATGAAGCCAGACGTCATCATTAATAACAACTAAATAATATGAAAAGGCGAAGTATATCTTCGCCTTTTCCATATCTAGAAGGTAATAAAATTTGAGCCAGTCAATAGAAAATTTAATTAACATCATGCAGAAGCTACGTACTCCTAATACAGGCTGCCCATGGGATTTAAAACAAACCTATCAATCAATTGTACCACATACAATAGAAGAAGCTTATGAAGTTGCCGATGCGATAGAGCAAGGGGATATGGATGAGCTTAAAAAGGAGCTAGGTGACTTGTTATTTCAAGTAGTTTTTTATGCACAATTGGCCACTGAAGATAAGCTTTTTGACTTTAATGATGTTGTTGATGCTGTGTGTGAAAAGCTGACACGTCGCCACCCACATGTTTTTGGTGAAGAAAAATTTGAAGATGAGCATAAAATAAAGCAAAACTGGGAAAATGAGAAAGCCAAAGAAAGACAGATTAAAGCAGGGGAGGCGATTTCTGTTTTAGCTGATATTCCTAAAAACTTACCAGCATTGAGCCAAGCAAATAAAATACAAAAACGTGTTGCCCATATTGGGTTTGATTGGCCTGAAATATCTGGTGCATGGGAAAAAGTAAAAGAAGAAGTCATAGAAGTAGAGGAAGAGTTAGAATTAGATTCAAACTCAGATAAAACTGCTGAAGAAATAGGTGACTTAATGTTTGCTTTGGTAAATGTTGCCAGACATGCAAAACGAGACCCTGAGCAATTATTGCGTCAAGCAAATCAAAAGTTTACTAATAGGTTTATGCAAGTGGAATATCACCTTAATAATCACAAGATTAAATTTGAAGATGCTACATTGGCGCAGATGGAGCAAGCATGGGATCAAGTGAAGATAAATGAGAAAAAGAAATAATCATATTTTTTATAATTCTCATTGAGAAAAGACGAGCTTTTTAGTATAATTTTTTCCCGTCTTGATTTCGTTTTTTCTCACATTTAGGGTTCTCATGAGTACAAAATTTATCTTCGTAACGGGTGGCGTTGTTTCATCTTTGGGTAAAGGTATTGCTGCTGCATCATTAGCTGCAATTTTAGAAGCGCGCGGCTTAAAAGTGACAATTCTAAAACTAGACCCATATATCAATGTTGACCCTGGTACTATGAGTCCAATTCAACATGGTGAGGTTTTTGTTACTGAAGATGGTGCAGAAACAGATCTAGATTTAGGTCACTACGAACGTTTTATTCGCACCAAAATGACTAAGAAAAACAACTTTACACAAGGCCGTGTTTTTGAAGATGTTTTACGTCGTGAGCGTAAAGGTGAGTACTTAGGTGCTACCATCCAAGTGATCCCACATATTACAAATGACATCAAACGTCGCGTAATTGAAGGTGCTGAAGGTTATGATATTGCTATGGTAGAAATTGGCGGTACAGTAGGTGATATTGAATCACTGCCTTTCCTTGAAGCAATTCGTCAATTAGGTACTGAACTTGGTCGTGAATCTGCATTATTCATGCATTTAACACTTTTACCTTACTTAGGTGCTGCTGGTGAACTTAAAACTAAGCCAACGCAACACTCTGTAAAAGAGCTTCGTTCAATAGGTATTCAACCTGACGTATTAGTATGTCGTTCAAATCGCACAATTCCTGCAAATGAACGCGCTAAGATTTCATTATTTACTAATGTTGAAGAAAAAGCGGTTATCTCATTAAAAGATGTACCGAGCATTTACCAAATTCCAGCATTATTAAAATCTCAAGGTTTAGATGATTTAGTATGTCGTCGCTTCCATTTAGATTGCCCAGAAGCAAATCTTGAAGAGTGGGAACAGGTTCTTTATCAAGAGTCTAACCCAACAACAGAATTAACGATTGGTATGGTTGGTAAATACATTGAATTACCAGATGCATATAAATCAGTAAATGAAGCATTAAAACACGCAGGTCTTAAAAACCGTGTCACAGTTAACATTCAATATGTTGACTCTCAAGACGTAGAAAGCAAAGGCGTAGAAGTATTAGCTGGTTTAGACGCGATACTTGTACCAGGTGGTTTTGGCGGCCGAGGTGTTGAAGGTAAAATCCGTACAGCACAATACGCGCGTGAAAATAAAGTACCTTACTTAGGCATCTGTTTAGGTATGCAGGTTGCTTTAATTGAGTACGCTCGTAATGTTGCAGGTCTTGAAGATGCAAACTCAACTGAGTTTGATTCAAACTCTAGCGCACCAGTTGTAGGCCTTATCACAGAATGGTTAGATTCAGAAGGTAAAGTTGAGCAACGTGATGAAGCGTCTGATTTAGGTGGCACGATGCGTTTAGGTTCGCAAAAATGTCATTTAACGCCGGGTTCTAAAGTACGTGAAGTATACGGTTCAGATGAAATATTTGAGCGTCATCGTCATCGTTATGAAGTTAACAATAACTTCATTGAAAAATTAGAAGCGGCTGGTCTTGCTTTCACTGGTTTATCTGAAGATAAAAAATTAGTAGAAATCATTGAAAATAAAGATCATCCTTGGTTTATTGCTGCTCAGTTCCACCCTGAGTTCACTTCAACGCCTCGTGATGGACACCCATTATTTGAAGGTTTTGTTGCAGCAGCCAAAGAATATCAAAAATCATCATTACCATCGTAATGACATAATAGAAGCCGTGCATTGACACGGCTTTTTTATTGCTAAAAATTAATACTGTTCTATTGAATGAGTATTAATATCCACGAATTACTAAAACTATCATTGGGAAGAGGAACTAAAATGTCAAAAATAGTAAAAATCATTGGTCGTGAAATAATGGATTCACGCGGTAATCCAACTGTTGAAGCAGATGTACATTTAGATAACGGTCTTTGGGGCCGTGCATGTGCACCATCTGGCGCATCAACAGGTAGCCGTGAAGCATTAGAATTACGCGATGGTGATAAATCACGTTATTTAGGCAAAGGTGTTCTAACAGCAGTAAATTACATTAATGGCGAACTTGGCCAAGCTTTAATTGGTCAGAATCCAGTTGAGCAAGCTAAAATTGATGCCATTATGATTGAGCTTGATGGTACAGAAAATAAAGAAAAATTTGGCGCAAACTCTATTCTAGCTGTGTCATTAGCAGTTGCTAAAGCTGCAGCACTTGATAAAGGTGTTGAGCTTTACGAACATATCGCTGATTTAAATGGCACTTCAGGCCAATATTCTATGCCAGTACCTATGATGAATATCATCAACGGTGGTGAGCATGCTGATAACAACGTTGATATTCAAGAGTTCATGATCCAGCCAGTAGGCGCATCAACTTTCACTGAAGCTTTACGTATGGGTGCTGAAATTTTCCATACACTTAAAAAAGTATTAAGTGATCGTGGTTTAAGCACTGCAGTTGGTGATGAAGGTGGTTTTGCACCAGATTTAGCATCAAATGAAGAAGCACTTGCTATCATTACTGAAGCTGTAACACTTGCTGGTTACGAAATGAATAAAGATATCACATTAGCATTAGATTGTGCTGCATCTGAATTCTTCGTAGACGGTAAATACGACCTTAAAGGTGAAGGTAAAGTATTTGATTCAGCTGGTTTCGCTGATTACTTAGCGGGTCTTTCTGAGCGCCACCCAATTGTTTCAATTGAAGATGGCTTAGACGAAAGTGATTGGGCTGGTTGGAAAATCTTAACTGATAAAATCGGTGAGAAAGTACAATTAGTAGGTGATGATTTATTTGTTACTAATACTAAAATCCTTAAGCGTGGTATTGATGAAAACATAGGTAACTCTATCTTAATCAAATTCAACCAAATTGGTTCGCTTACTGAAACTTTAGAAGCAATCAAAATGGCTAAAGATGCTGGTTTTACAGTTGTTATTTCACATCGTTCAGGTGAAACTGAAGATGCAACAATTGCTGATTTAGCGGTAGGTACTGCTGCAGGTCAAATCAAAACTGGTTCACTATGTCGTTCTGACCGTGTTTCTAAATATAACCAATTACTTCGTATTGAAGGTACTTTAGGCGATAAAGTTGCTTATAAAGGCCGTAGCGAAATTAAAGGTCAATAATAAATCTGCTCACTAGCATGATTTAAATAAAAGGTTTGGTTTTATACCAAACCTTTTCCATATTTGAAAATAACCTACCTATTAACTCTAAAATAATTCTAACATCTTTAAAAATCACTCAAAGCTTTTCATAACTCATTTATATTAAAGTTAACTATAAGTGATTTTCCGTGGCTATTAAATTAAAAGAACATGAAAATTCAACAACACAAGCACTGACTGAAGTAGCACTTGCTTTATCTATGGCATTTTTTGCACTGCTGATTTTGGCTTTAATATCTATGGGTGTGCCAGCAGAATCAAAACAGGTATCAGAGTTAGCTAAATCAAAAATAATAGAAGTTACTAAAGAAAATACAGACAAAGAAAAGCAAACAAAAGGGGAAGCGCTTAAATATGTGATTTATTATCATGGTCTTTTTTATGATACAGATCTGAATTCAATTAAAGCTAACAGTTTTAACCCTCAAGATAAGCTTATTTTAGCTATCGAAAGTAATTTGCCTATTTCTAAGGTTATTACACTTAAAACACAAATAAACAGCTCAAACCTTTCCATAACAACCTTAAACGAGCAATGGTTGTCACGTCTGGAGGAAATATAATGGTTTCAATAATCAAAATGTGTAATAGGAGCATAAGGAATATAGCTAATATTATTAAAGCCAGTTTTATCTTTATGTTATTACTGTGTGCTACTCATAATGCGCAAGCGTCATATCAATCTGAAAAATTAAAAGTGATGAATACTATCATTGAAAAGTCGATAGCATATGATCTAGACCCAATTTTGGCATTGTCAGTTGCCAAGGTAGAATCTAACTTTGAAGGCGATGCCTTAAGCCATGCTGGGGCGAGAGGTGTGATGCAAATTATGCCTGCAACAGCTATGGGGGAGTTTAATGTATCAGCAGCACAGCTTTATGATATCTCAACTAATATAGATATAGGCATTCGGTATTTAAAGCAGTTAATGAATATGTACGACCAAAGGTTAGATATTGCTTTATCTCATTACAATGGTGGCTCAGCTGTTAGGCAGTATGATGGCAGTTTAAAAGTGATCCCTGTAACACATAAGTATGTACGTAAAGTTATATCAACGAGCAAAAATTTTAAAAACCATGTATTTGTAAATAAACTAATAAAAAAACATATTAATGAATACTTTGCTAAAAAGAGTGACAGCGAAGCGGTATTGGATGAAAGTGATGACTATAAGTATTTATCAGAAGATGAATTAGCTAAATTAAGCCATATAAGAAAGATCAGACGTCACAATTTAACCCGCAATAAAAAATATAGAGCGCCGCAGCAAAGTAAAGAATCAAATATAAATAAACAAAGTAATCATGTTGAAGACATTAGCATGTTGACACGTAAGCAAAAAGTAAGACAATGGGAGTCAATTTACAAACCTAATGGTCAATTATCTAATTAGTGGTAATTTAGTTACTCATAATTGAATAAAGCATAAAAAGGTTAAGGAAAATAGAACAAAATAATGTAGGGCCTACAAATATCAATGAAAACCAAACACTTAAAGTTAAAAGTGAGTTGAGGTTTCTGTATGCAAAAATTATAGATATATTAACACATAAAGGTGAAATCTCCGGTGGTGACAAACAGGAGTTAAACACTTTAGCTCATGTTGCTGGGTTAGACGAAACGGCTTTAATGTGTTTTATTTCTGAGATAGAGCTCAGTATAAGAGAGCAACTAATACCGTTGAAAAATTGGTTAGCTAGCTTAGAAAAGCATATTTCAGTTATTGAAACAGATAATAAATTAAAAAAAGCATTAATTGAATCAGGCAAGGAAATTGGTTTAACGCAGCTACAGATCACTGATTTTTTTAAAGATAAGCTGCAAGAATTGAAATCAAATCCTACAAAACCAAATGAACAGAAAACAAGCAGGAACAACTCTGAAAACATTCAAAAATATTTAAAATCAATCATTCAAGTTTGCCAAGCCTATAAAAATAAAATAATTATAATAATAACCCTAATCGCTTTAACATTCACAGCGATAAGCTGGATTGAACATTTTCAATTAGAAGAAAATGCTTGGGAGAAAGCTAAAGAAACAAATGATATAGATAGTTATGAACGCTTTAGCCAATCTTTCTCTAATGGTGAGTATGATGAATTGGCGCAATCCAGAGCTGATGAAATTATTCATGATAAGTGGACTGCGGCTAAAGTTGAAAATTCAGAATTTGTTTATAAAAACTATATCGAAAAGAATCCTCAAAGCCCTTATCTAAAACAAGCGAAAGATAATTTAAATCAATTAATAACAGATAAAAAAGCTAAGTTTAATCAAGAAGATGATACTGTTTGGCAGCAAGCTAAATTAACTAATACAGAAGCAGCATATAAAAACTACTTATTAAAAATAAAACAAGGTAAGTATGTTAAACAGGCTCAAGATAAATTATCAAACCTCATTTTAACTCGTAAAAATAAAGCGATTGAATCAGATACTAAAGCGTGGGAATTAGCGAGTAAAAACGATACTGAGCAAAGTTATCGTGATTACTTACAAAACCAAGTTCAAGGTGAGTATATCGCTCAAGCATCAGAAAAAATGGCTAAATTAGAAAATAAACGTACATTTTTACACTCTTTTGATGTGCAATTTATAACGATCCCTTCAGGTGACTTTATGATGGGTGTAAAAAATATTTCTAGTTATGAAGTACCTGTGCATAAGGTAAAAGTTGCGACTTTTAAGCTTATGGCTACAGAAGTCACATTTGCATTATGGCAAGCATGTTATCAAGACAAAGCCTGTTTACATAAGCCTAAAGGTTTTATAAATAGTAAAAATAAACCTGTGGTTAATATCAGTTGGAATGAAATAACCAAACAATTTATACCTTGGTTTAATAAAAAAACAGGGCGAAAATATCGTTTACCTAGCGAAGCTGAATGGGAGTATGCAGCAAGAGCGGGAAGTTATGATAAATATACATGGGGCGACCGTATCAATTGCTCACAAGCGCGATTTGGGTATTATTCAAATCAGTGTGAAAAACAAAAGTATCCTGACGATGTTAAAACATATCCTAAAAATAGTTTTGGTTTATATGATATGCACGGTAATGTGAAAGAACTCGTGCAAGACTGTTGGAATGATAATTTTAAGAATGCACCCAATGATGGCTCTGCTTGGTTAACAGGGCGTTGTAGAAAGGCCGTATTAAAAGATGGCTCCTACAAAAGCAAACAAAGCCAATTACGTTTAGGTGTGAGATATCGTCACGATAAAAATGCACGTTTTGATGATGATGGTTTTAGATTAGCGCAAGATTTATAAACAGAGGAAGTGATATTTTGCAAAAAATGACAAGTGTGATCACTAACTTTGGTGTTAGTGATGAGCTGCAAGGCATCTTTTATTCTTTAAGAGAAATGCCGTCATTACATAACAGTGAACAAACAAAATTTAAAAAACATGAAATAGATAGCTTATCGCAAAATATAGTCTGTCGAAATTATGGCAGGCTTTGCTTAGAGTTAAGTTATCTATGTTTTGCTATCATCAATTATCAGGCGCCTGAAAAGAATGAAAATACACGTCGTTTTTCACCATTATTAAGCTACTTTTGGCAAAATGAGTTTTTATCACAAGCACATGTTAAAAATCACTTTCAAAACAAGTTTAGTAGTAATGAATATGAGATATTAATTACTGATAACCTACTGCGTGTAAACCTTAAAAGCACACAATTTGATATATCAATTTCTAGAGTAGGTTTACTCGCTGCACTTTTGGAGTTTATTGTTTATGTAGACCCTAATTTAATCAATGAATTTGAATTAAATTTAGTATCCGCAGACGCATCAAAAATAAAAGAAATCACATCTGACTTACAAAAAAAGATATATCAATTTTTAACGCAACATTTGTCATCAGCGCAAGAGCAGCGACGCTTTCGTTTTATGGCAAGCTTTTTAGATAATCAGACTACTTCAGAAAGTAAACTTGATAGCACGTCATGGCTAACCGATGAATATATTTTAAACTTTTGGTTTAATGCCAGTGAAGAGGGCAATAATTTAGGTTTTAAGTTATTTTCTAGCTGTTTCTATGAGTTGGTTTCATTTCATCATGCTTTATCTGTTTCTTATTCAAAAATAAATGCACGTTCATCTTTATCAATCGGTGAAAACATTGAAGCAGGAGAAGTCTCGGCAGACTTATTAGAGCAAACTTTAGTACAGCTACAACAAGATAAACTAGAGATAGATTGGTTAAATGAAAAACCTAAATTTTTAACAAAAAACCAAACCTTGGCTTTAAAACCCATTATTGAATGCTTTCCTTTTTCTAAAAAGTTAGTACTTACAGTTGCTAGAGTGTATGTATTTGGTAGTTGGCAAGCTGCAATAGTACAAGCTGCTCGAAAAAAAGATAACCAGTTAATCACTCAAAAAATCAATCAACCCCCTGAAACAAACTATCAATTATTCAATGCGTTAATATCTGAGATTTATCAGCAAATTATTGATACTTTGTGGGCTTTATTACATATAAACCATCAGCATAAACAAGTACAAATGTTTACTCTGTTTAATCAGTTAGTAACAGATAAAAAGTTACTAAAAGAATTACAAGCATTATTAGCACAGCAAGTAAGTGGTACTAAGATAAAAAATATCAATGCGCTATTTAATGAAATGGTTCAATGGCAATTAAAGTTACCTGAATTAAATAAAACATTAAAACATGCAAACCGAGTTTTTAATGCGAATAATAAAGCAGGGTTTAATACATTACCGCAATTGCAAGAACTTGATGTTTATCATGAAGGCCAAGACTTATTGCTAAAGTTAAAACAAGAGTTAAACTGCTTTATTGGTCAGTTAGATACATTGTTAAGCGAACAATCTCAGCAAGCTAATTCAAAAGATGAAAATTTTCGCTCAGATACTTTCATATTCTTTAATAAGTTAAATTCACTTTATGGAGTGAGCGATGAATAATGAACAGCAATCTTGTTACAATAGTTTGGCAGAGAAAGTTTATATTGCACATCAGCATCTAAAACAAATACACGAAACACAAAATCACTCAGTTGTTTTATTTGGCGATTTATTTGCTTATATATTTGCCAAAGATAAAGCTAATACATTAAAAATTGAGTTAGCCATCAAACAAAACTTAAATACTCGAAACCAGTATTTAATGCTACTTGAGCAATATCAGTTTTCAATAAGTGGCTATCAAGCAGCTGCAAGCAGTGAACATGATTTAAATGAACGATTTGGAGAAGGTTTTACTTTAAAATTTAAAGCGACTAAAAAACATGTTGATCAAATATATGTCATATTAATGATAGAACACAGTGCTGCGCATCATCAAACGGATGAAATTATTTTACACTGTCAATTAAACGAGCAAGTTAAACGCGTACAATTTCCTAACTTAATTGATGGCAGAAGCCAGCTAATACTCGAACAAGAATCACCAGAATATCAATTATTAAGTAATGCAAATGCAAAAATATTTTTATTATAATGAAAAGTCCTAAATGAAGAGCCATGTTTTTATAGCGACAACACAAGGCTTAGTTGCCGTTCAGGATATAGAGTTAATTGATGACCCTGATGTTATGTCACTTGTATGCCTTAATGGCACCGCGCAATCATTAAATATAAGTAATGCTTATCATAGTTTTGTAAAAAAAGGCTCTGGTATTATTCAAAAAGATTTTAATGGTCAGTCTTATCGCATTGATGTATCGGGCAATATAGATCATGGTAACAGCTGGCAATTAGGGTTTTATATTGCACACTATTTAGAATCAATTGATTTATTAGGAGATGGGGTACCTAATGAAAATGATCACATATTCTGTTTAACTGGCGAAATCAATATAAAAGATAAGTCAGTTAAAAATGTTACTCATATAACAACTAAACTCGCTCTAGCACAAAATCAAATCTCGACTTGGCAAAACTTAGGTTTTGATGTTAAATTTTTATTGCCAGTACAAGATGATTTAACAGAAAAACTAACACCTTATAAAGCATATTGCATTCAAGTTTCTGATTTAGAACAGGCGAAATCACACTTGCCTACAGCTAATAAGGAGGTGACTAGAAATATTCACTTAATTAATAAACCAGTGAACAGTTTAAAAAAAACATCTCCCCAGAACTATATAGCTCACAATAAAAAAGCACTATATTTGATTGTGCTTAGCGTTTTACTTTTATTATTTATTATAAATACACAGACTGCTCAAGATAATGAATCACAACAAAAGGTTGCGCTCTTTGAAGGTGATAACAACTCAGGAAATAAAGTTAATGTGACAAATGTAAACCCATATTTAATTGCACATGTTCGAGAAAAAACGTATTTAAATACCGATAATAAAAAGTGTGATGAGCCACTTTCTACAAATAAATTAGATTTAGTAAATGGTCGATTTAAAACTTTAGCACATGCCAAATTGTGTCAGTTATCATTTATCGCACCAGAAAACACCAAACAAGTGCTCATGTTTACGCGGTATAAAAAAGAACTTATTAATTTAAAACCTGAAAAAAACACTTGGCCGATCACAATACCGAGCAATTTAAATAATGACCTTTATTATTTATTACTGCCTTTATCTACAGCTCTTACTAATGCTCAAATTGTTGCTTTAAACAATGAAATAAAACAGATTAAAGGCCCTATAACAGTCGCTTCCATTTCACCTATTCTAAAACGATTATCAATAAATACGCGTTTACTTCAGCATAAACTAATGATTTTTTAAATTAATTTAAAATTAAATAATAATAAATTAATTATAACCCCCAAAAAATCCCCAAAGCTTTTCATAGTTAATTTCATACCAATAGATTTAATAATTTTGGAGTGAAAATGAAAATGCATCAGTTTATATATTTAACTTTAGCAACAAGCATCTCTTTATTAACGGGTTGTAGCTCAACTACACCTACTAACAAAGAAAGCCAGTCAGTCTCTAACATCACTGTTGTTGATTCCAATGTACAAGAGAAACAGCTTGAGTATGTTCAACCAGTTACTTTAGATGAAGACTGTAAACACAACGCTTTGGCTTTAGATAATGCAGCCAGAACATCAAGTTCAACGGCACAGTATTTAGCTTCAGCACGTTTATTATCAAATTGTATAAGTGACTTTTCGCATAAAGTGCCGTTGCACCTGTCACAAGATGTGATGCAACTGCATGCATTATCGATTTTTAATTACATAAAAGGCGGGGATGTAAGTCAGGCAAAAATGGCTTTTGTGCAATTTAAATCTGCATTTCCAGGGCAAGATTTATATTTCAACGATTACACCTCATTAATTGATACCGCAACGGCATTATTAGAGCCTTCTAAAATCAATGCGCAGCAGGTGGTTTCTTTAAATATTAGCCCGCAATTAAGAGAAGAACTTAAGCGTCGTCAATATTGGTTAAACCACTAAATAAAAATAGAGGAGAAAGTCATGTTATTACATAAAGTAGTTTTCTTATTCATATTAACCAGCTTTAGTTTTTCAGCTATGAGCTCTGCTGATGGTCAAAAGTCTAAAGTGAGTTGGCAACCGGTAGCAAGTGATAAACTGATCCGTTTACCTGTCAATATTATTGAAAAACGTGTTGAGCAAGACTTTAATATGTCGCCTATGGCATCTCGTGTTAGCAATATTGAAAAAGAAATGCTTAATACTGTGAATCAGATGAAAGCCTTAGGTGAGCAATTATCAAATGCGCAAGATGAAGATTTGATAGAACAGCGTCATGCTCTATTACAGCAAAAATCACATTATTTAGACTTGTTACAAGAAAGCCAAAGTTTAAGGCAACGAGCGTTAGCCACTAAACAAGATTTGTATTTAAATATTCTAGATAAAATTACCGCTCAAAATAAGTCAAATTCTAGCAGTTTAGGTTATCAGCTGCGTCAATCACAAAAAGCCGCCAGAGCTCGTATGGAAAAAATGATCACTCGTGTTGATCAGCACTTAGTGAATGGAGGCTATGATGAAGCATCACCGTATGCAACTGAGTATGCCACCAACTTAGATAAAATTAATCAGCTTAAAAACAAAATAAGCAAACATAGCGCAAATAAATCCCCCACATTAAATGGGGTAGAAGTCACGTCACAGGAATATTTGCGTCAATTATTAATTGATGTGTCATCAGAGCAATCACTGTTAGACCAAGAAGGTTTGTTATTAAGTTATATGGCAAGACTCGTTGCCTTAGATGCCAATGAGATGGAATACCAAATGTCTTACGGTGCAGATGAAATGGAAGTTAAAAGGCAAGAAATTACATCACCTTCAAGTGTTGCAGATCTATTTTTATAGGAATTAAGGAGCATATTATGAATACAGTAATGAAAACTAAAACGGTTATTTGTGCTTTATCAATCGGTTTTTTAGCAAGTGTTTTTTCTCTATCAGTAAATGCACAATCAGCTTTAACCCTTGAAAATTTAGAGCGAGAACGTGCTGCAATGTTAAATACATTTACCAGCGATCAAATCACACCTAAACAGCAACAAGTGAGTATGAACTCTAGTTACCGCAGATTAACTGATGTAGAGCGTATGGTGCTACGTGACGATAGATTGTTAAATAATCAGTCAGCAATCGTACAAAGAGCGTTTCAAAACTATGAACTGACATTTTTAATCCACGCGAGTGCAGAGAAAAACCTATTACCTATGGAGCTTTGGTTAAGTGAGCTGAATATTAGCAGTAAGAGTATTTTATCGACTAAAAAAGGGCGCCGCTAATGTCTACTATTGAGGTGAAAAATACATTATTAATGTTGAATTTTAGCCAGAATATAAAAAGCACGTTAGGGCTAATGGTAGGAGTTGGCATTATTTTATTAGCGCTAGTCAGCTTTGTTATGCAAATGAATTTAGCTGACTTATTTGTTTGGCTAGAAAAGGTATTTAGTTGGAGCTTTATCTTTTGTTATAGCGTGTTATTAGTCGTAGGTATATATGCTGGCGCTAAAGTAAAAACGGCCACTAATACTGAATATTGGTATGAAGTGGGTAGTCAAGTTTCAAATGGTATTGCAACTTTAGCATTAACTTTTACCTTACTCGGCATTAGCTTAGGCATTGGCTCTTTAGGGCAGCAGTCATTAACGCCAGAATCGGTTCATTTAGTGATAGGTGAGTTAACAACTCATTTTTCAACGGCATTTATGACAACGGTAATAGGGTTACCAACGGCAAACTTGATCAGAGCTTGGGTATCTTTACGTGCAATTTCTGATACACCAGAGCAAAGTTAAGCACTTTTACTATTGCCATTTTGTTGAATCATTAAGTTTAGATTTTAAAGAGGAAAAAATTATGAAAACACTTATTTGTAGCATTTTTTATTTAAGCGTTATTACTGCGGTTGGTTACCTTGCTTATAGTAATTCAAGCAGTAAAGCATGGTTATCAAGTGTATTTACAACACA
The DNA here is from genome assembly GCF_018860845.1 of Pseudoalteromonas sp. C2R02. Classification (NCBI taxonomy): domain Bacteria; kingdom Pseudomonadati; phylum Pseudomonadota; class Gammaproteobacteria; order Alteromonadales; family Pseudoalteromonadaceae; genus Pseudoalteromonas; species Pseudoalteromonas sp. C2R02. Next base: position 163,493 of record NZ_JAHKQC010000027.1, read on the forward strand.
AAACCAAGGTAAATCAACGCAAGATATGTTGATGGATATTACACAATCAATCAATACGCAATTTCAAACATTGCAGCAAAAAAATGAAAATCAAAGCAAAACGATTGCTATGTTAGAGAAACAAATGAATGAAATAAAAGCGCAAATGAAAGATATGTCAGATGAAGCAAGAAGAAAAGAGAGTAAACAAGAGCAACAAGTAGTTAAGCAAAATAAAATATCAGTTTCAGATGATACTTTTGGAACTAAAGTACAAACACCCCAAAATACGCAAAAGCAAGATATACAGGCCATAGCACAACGCAAAATGTCGTTAAGAGAGATCGCAGATAAAATGAATATGAAGGCGTTAAATAGCCTTAATCCAGGTTAATTATAGCTATAAAACTGATTTGATTGAGGTGACATTATTATGATTAATTTAAAGTCGAGCATTCAAAAGAAGTGGCTATTAATATTAACAACATCATTATGTTTAATAGCCATTTCATACCTTTTAAATCAGAAAATAATAGAGCAAAATCAAATAAAAGAGTTAGCTAATAAATTACTGCAGCAACAGCCAGAGCAACAAATTCAAAAAGAAAAACAAGCACCAAATACCACAGAGATCAACTTATCAAGTATTGAATTACCTGCACCACCAAAAATAAAAAGGGGTCTAAAAAGGGGTCGGAGTCAATTAAATCAAAATAAGCCAAATAAAATCGCAAATACAAAAAATCAAAACACTCAGAATAAAAGTACCAAAGCGATTAAACATCAAGATACAAAAAATGATAAACCAGTGACAGATCAGCAAGCGATAAAAAACTATCAAGATGTATTAGCTGGAAAAGGGCCTTCAATAGAAGTGGCATGGCCAAATTTAGTCAGTGAACGTGAAATGTTATTTCAGTTATTAACGCAATGCACAGGTATGAGGTTAGGTACCTTAAATAATGGTGATATTAACTTAATTGCCAACAGCCATGTGAAAAACGTAAAACTGAGTGATTTTGTGCGTATTATTAATGGCAAAATGACAAAAAGTGAAAAGTATCAATTTTCAAACACTCAATCGGGCACACCTGTAAGATTATTCCCGTTATCAATCGATATAAACCTAATTAAAAAGTTAAGTGAAACAAAAGCATACTATAAAAGTAAATCGATCACAGGGCAGTACCAAGTTGCTTTAGGCAATATTTGGCTAAAAGACATTACTTATGATGGTAGTAAAGCAAAAGGTCCAAGATTATTATGGCAAAATGATTGTTAACGACCTATTTATTTGGCTTAAATGCTGCATAATATAAAAGTATACTTATTAAGGCGGAAGTCAGAATGCGACTGTGGCACAGCATATTATTTTTGTTATTTAACTTATGTTCCCTAACGCCGGCCTTGGCTGCAGATAAACCCAATATTCTTATAATTGGTGAAGATGCTGCAGGTGATTCGGTACCTAGCGATAGCAGGATTTTCAAACGTGTTTTAGATGCTTTAATTAACCAAATGCATGATCGAGGCTTTGATGTGTATGATCAAGCAATATTGACCTTAGCAAATAAAAATATCGCTAAAATTCGCAGAACTGACCGTGAACTGATAGAAATAGCACGAGCCAGTAAAAGGCCTCCTATTGATATTGTTGTTATTTTTCAAATATATGCCAGCACACAAAATTTAGCTTCTCGCACCAGAATAAATACTTTGCTGATGGGCCGTTTATTAAATGTAAAAACAGGCAAGCACTTAGGTAGCTTTGAAGTCGATAGCGGTAAAAACTTTAACGGACCTGTTGAGTGTACACAAGAATGTATATTGACCGTGGTGGGAGATAAATCGCGGGTATTAGCAAATGACTTAGGTGCAGTATTAGCCGAAAAGCTATTATGGATGAATAATGGTGATGAAATATCAGATCATAATGATTCAAATAGCATGACAACTGAATATGCTCTGATCTTTGATGGTTTTAACGCTAAAGAATATATGGCAATAGAAGAGTATTTAGTGATTTTTTCAGGGTATGCTCATCATAGACCAATCGAAATCAGACATACCCGCAGTGAAATTTGGTACCAATCAACAATCGGCACTGCTAAGTTAGATCGCAACTTAAACAAAATGCTTGCTGAATTAGATATGCAAAGTGTTATTAATTTTGAAGGTAATACTTTTACAGTGAAAAGAATTACCTTTAGAAATAAAAAAGCAAAGGAAAATAATGAAGTTTGGTAAAGTTTATTTTGTTATATTTTTACTATTTTTTTTATTAACCGATAAAGCTTTAGCGCAATCAAACTGGCAACTCGTTGTTATACCACAAGGAAATATAAGTAAAAAACAAAATAATATCGCCCCTAAAGTATACTTAGATATCACAAGTGCACTCTCAACTCAGTTAGTAAATGATAACTTTACTGTATTTGATCAATCATTATTAAACTTAAATAATTGCATAAATAGAACCTGCGACGTGATCTCAGATAATAAATTATTAAGCTTAGCTCAAACCTATAATTATAAATCACAGCAATTAGCAGTTAATTTAGCCATAGTTTATCGAATAGAAATCTTTGATGAAACCATATCTAATGTTAAAGGAATGCGTTTCAATTTTTCAAGCTATTTAGTTGATTTAGACTCAGGCGAAAGAGTTGAATCGTATAGTGACTCTAAAAGGTATAACGATTTAACCGTAAACTGTGAAGGTGCGTGTTTTAAGCACTGGCAGGCAAAAAAAGCTTATGAATTAGCGCAAGATGCTGGTTATATATTAGCTTTAAAGATTAACCGATTACCTAAGCGTTATCGCTATGAGTTAGAGTTTAGTCGTTTTAATTCAAGTGACTTAAAAGCCGTCACTTCATTTTTAAATGCTATTTCAGAAAATAAAACATATATATCTTTGTCTGATTTTACAATAAAAGGGTCGGACTCAAATAATGAAAGTAATAAACTGATTACTTTGGCATCAAGTTATCCTGCTAGCGAGCTAAATCAATTATTGCAAAATGAGTTTGAGCAACACTCTTTAACGGTTTTAATTGATTATAGAAGTAAGTTAAGCAAGTTCACCATAGTCAAAAGTACATCACCTATACCAATACAGTTTTTAAGTGTGCTATTGATAGCTTTATTTTTAGGCGCTTTAATCTATTACTGTTTTTATAAGTTAAATCAAAAATCAGCCGTAAAAAAAGTAAAACAAGCGATTACAGCTAAAGAGTATTACTTAGCTTATTCTCTGTTAGATAAACAATTAAAAAACAAAAATATAAAAAAGTCAGTCGTGAGTGAGTTAGGCTTATTAAGAAAAAAACTTAATGAATATATAGTTTATATACAAGGGAATGTGGTTGCAGATAAGGCCTTGTCAGGCGTGCACTTTTTCATAGATAAACAAATCGATTTATGTAAAGTGAAAGCGGAGCATGACCATTTAACTATAAACAATCATCAGCTCCGTTTTGGTTATCAACATTTAGATGAAGCAGGAAAACAGTGCCAATTTATTTATAAAAACAATCACTTTTATTTGCTAGGGCAAGGCAGTAAATATGGTTGTCAATATAATGACACCCAGTTATTACAAGGCAGGTTAGTGCAAATAGAAGCTGATAGTAGGCTTCTACTTGCCAATGATATCAATCAAGATCTAAAGGCTTGCCAATTAATGCTTAATCTAAGTCAGTATGATTCTTCAGCTTTGATTATCTCTTTAAATTCATTACCTTTACAGTTTTTAGAGTCTAATGATTTAGCTATAGTATGGCCTGATCATGAGCTAGATTTAAATAAAACTTGGGTAATGCTTGGTGAACGACTAGCTTTAGGTACTCAAGATAAAAGCTTGATTGATATTGGCTGTATTAATGGCTCTGAGGCTATTGCTTATTTAAGTTATGATTCAGGTTATTTTATTGAACCTGTGAACAGAAAAGCGACTAAGTTAAAAATGAATAGCCAAGAGATATACGCTAAAGTTCCTATCGATAAAAATGCATTGATCAGCTTAGATGGCTGTGAATTTAGTTTAAATACCAAATTGAGCTTTTAAAATATCTCCAGTGAAATTTGTTTTTAAATAGAAACCTCTAGGTAAAGTCTGAATTATTTTACCATTAGGACCTATGGCATCAGTTAATGCTTTAGAATTAGCTGCTTTAGGTCTAATTTGCAGTACTTGACCTAGTTTTCCGTTGATTTGATCTATTTCACCAAGCGCAATCATTTCAATTTGTTGCTCCCAGTCTTTTTGTAATAATGCTTCTTGGCTTGGTGTAGGTTGCCATAAAAATCCTGAACCAATAATTCTTTGTTCAGGAGCGATATCTCTTTCAGATAAAATAGGTAGCCATAAAACATGATTAAGTTTCTTTTTAACAGGCGACTTTTGCCATGTTAGCCCTTGCAACTCTTTAAGAGGTACAACAGATACAAAAGTTGTTTCAATGGGCTTGCCTGAGTAAGAAATTGGTAGTGTTTTTAATTCAATGCCCAAATTAATAAAGTCAGGTTCAGGTTTAGAGCCTGCCATAGCACCTAATACCCATTCTATTAATTGTCCGATCCAGCCTTTTTCTCTTAATAAGTCTTTAGGTGTTTTAAATTGGTACTGAGACGCTAAATCACCTATTGTTAGCCCTGCAATATCATCAACGCGGCGTAATAATTCATTGATAGATTGTGGTGCACTAGGGCGCATGCTTGTGGACATTTTAAATACCGAACAATTTTAGGAGCTAAATAATAGCAAAAAATTGTTTTTAACCCTACTTTTCTTAATAAAACACTTGATATTTGTTTTAAAATTCAAATTTTTAAATTTAACAGTGTATAACTTTATAATAGTGTGTTTTTTATTCGATTTTATTTTTGTTGTTTTTTTATGACTCTAAAATAGAATTTAAATGAATATCCTTTTGTTTTTAATGTGTTTTTATTTTTTTTTGTTCTTTGTTTTTTTTATGTTTTAATAGTTTGAGCTTTAAAATACAGGAATATAAACACAGTTATCCACAGAATCTGTGGAAAAAGCTGTTTCAGTTATCTCGGTCTGTGGATTTGTTTGCAAAATATACGTATATGTTAAATGTTATGCACAGCTGTAATTATTATAATCATAACCTTGCCGTGGTAGATGCATTATGGAACAATCAACATAGAATATATGATTTTTAAGAGGCACTATAGGTGATTGACGCCGAAGGATTTCGTGCCAATGTTGGAATTGTGATCTGTAATAACCAAGGTCAGGTCTTTTGGGCTAGACGTTACGGTCAACATTCATGGCAATTCCCACAAGGTGGCGTAGATGATGGGGAAACCCCTGAAGAGACTATGTACCGTGAACTTCATGAAGAAGTAGGGCTATTACCTGAAGATGTTGAAATAGTAGCAAGCTCAAAACATTGGTTACGCTATAAGTTACCAAAAAGGCTGATCAGACGAGACTCAAGTCCAGTATGTATTGGTCAAAAACAAAAATGGTTTTTACTTAAGTTAAGATGTAAAGATGAAGATGTTAATCTATTAAAAACAAATCATCCTGAGTTTGATGATTGGCGTTGGGTGAGTTATTGGTATCCGGTACGTCAAGTTGTTTCTTTTAAACGAGATGTTTACCGACGAGTTATGAAAGAATTTGCGCCTATTGCAATGCCTTTTTATAAAAAAGAAACGCATGTAAAAGAGCCTTGGCGCCAACGAGATAAACGATATTAAACTCACAGTCCTTGATTAGGGAGAATAAGGAGTTTAGTTGTGATGCACAGTATATTGAGGCTAGTTTATTAAATGCTAGCCATACTTCGTAAAATTGCACAGGCTGTTTCTCAACAGCCTGATTTGACCAGTGCGCTTGAAACCTTTGTTTCTTTAGTTAAAGAATCAATGAAAACCCAATGCTGCTCAGTATATTTTGCTGATTATAATCAAGAAAACTTTGTATTAATGGCAACTAAAGGACTGAACCCTAAAGCTGTTGGTAAATTTAGAATCGGTTTTACTGAAGGCTTGGTTGGCCTTGTTGCACAACGTGAAGAGCCATTAAATTTAGCATTTGCTCAAGACCACCCTAGATTTATTTATTCCCCTGATGTTGATGAAGATAATTACAATGCTTTTTTAGCTGTGCCTATAGTGCATCAAAAAAAAATATTGGGCGTTATTGTTATTCAGCAAAACTTAGCCCGTGTATTTAGCCAAGATGAAGAATCATTTTTAATTACTTTATCGGCACAGCTTGCTTCACAACTGGCTCATGCTGAAATAAGTGAAATACTCAAGCAAGATGAAAAAGCGCATCAAACCACCTGTTTAAAAGGTGCTTCCGGTGCGCCTGGTATTGCCATAGGCGAAGCTTTTGTTGTAATGCCTAAGCTTTCGTTTGCAAATTTTGAATTGAAAAAAACTGATTTAGCAGTCAGCAGTCATATTGAGCAAATAAAATTATTTAGGCAAGCAGTTGCCGCTACTCGTAATGAATTTTCAACTATGTCACAGGAGTTAAGTGATACCTTACCTAACGAAGCTTTAGCTGTTTTTCAGGTCTATCAGCAGTTATTAGATGCCAAAAGTTTAGGCCAAAAAGTTGAAAAGGAAATAAAGCAAGGTTGGTGTGCTAAAAGTGCTTTAAAACGTGTTATTGAAAGTCTTGTTGGTCAGTTTATGGCGATGCAAGATAACTATATCAAAGAGCGTGCTATTGATGTTCAAGATATCGGTATACGGGTATTACATCATATTGTTGATACGGAATGCGCTTTAAAAACTTATCCAGATAGTATGATTTTGGTAACTGATGTACTTACACCAAGCATGTTAGCGCAAGTGCCAAAAGATAAACTAATGGGTATTATTAGTATTAGTGGTGGTTCAAATTCACATGCATCTATTTTAACTAAAGCATTAGGTATTCCAGCTGTTTGGGGTGTCACTGACTTGCCCTTATTACAAGTTGATGGCAAAGAAATGATTATTGATGCTTATGCATCAAAAGTTTACATTTCACCTTCTAATATTTTAAAACAAGAATATAGCCAGTTTAAAAAGCAAGAAGGCATATTACATGATCAGTTTGAATCTGAATATCAATTAGATGCCTGCACTTTAGATGGCGAGCATATTCAGTTATTGCTCAATGCGGGGCTTGAAGTCTCAACTGAGCTTACCAATGCGCACTTTTGCGACGGTGTTGGTTTATATCGAACAGAAGCTTGGTTTATGCAAAAGTCACAGTTTCCAACACAGTTAGAGCAAGAAAACTGGTATAGAGAAGTGCTCACTAGCTATCATCCATCACCTGTGATCATGAGAACACTCGATATAGGTGGAGATAAGGTTTTAAGCTATTTTGATGTTGAAGAAGAAAACCCATTTTTGGGTTGGCGGGGTATTAGATTTAGTTTAGATCACCCTGAGTTATTTTTAGAGCAGTTAAAAGCGATGCTTAAAGCCAATGCGGGTTTAGGTAATTTAAAAATATTATTGCCTATGGTTACTAATGTGACAGAGGTAGAAGAAGCGCAACGTTTATTAAAACAAGCTTACTTTGAACTAGAAGATGAATGGGCTGATCAATTCTATAAAATAGAGCAGCCAGAAGTTGGCGTTATGTTAGAAGTGCCTTCTAGTATATTTTTACTGCCTGAGTGGGCTAAAAAAGTAGATTTTTGTTCGGTAGGTAGTAATGACTTGACGCAATATTTACTTGCCGTAGATCGTACAAATTCGCAAGTTTCAGAATTGTTTGATCCTTATCATCCTTCAGTTTTAAGGGCGTTAAATCAAATTGCACAAAATTGCATGCAGCATGAATTACCATTTAGCTTATGTGGCGAGTTGGCTGCTGATCCTGAAGGTGCGATATTATTAGTTGCTATGGGTTATAGGAGTTTAAGCATGAACCCAAGTTCGATTAATAAAGTAAAATGGGTATTAAGAAGATTAAAAATTACAGACATGGAAGATTTACTCAAATCTTGTTTAGGGCAATCGTCAGCTATTGAAGTACATAGAATAATTCGCAACTTTATTATCTTAAATGGATTGAGCCAGTTACTTTATAAAGTTAAAGAAGCTTAAGTTGATATTTCTGTCGGATTAAGACATTGAGTATATAAAGTTAAAGCCGCATAAAGTAAAATACAAAAATAATAAAGATCGAATAATTTTTTAGCTTAGGACACGTATGAGTGATTTGTTGTGGGTTGTACTAAGCTGTGCACTTTTAGGATGCTTAGTTGGTTTTTTAGCTGGGTTGTTAGGTATAGGTGGTGGGTTAATTATCGTGCCATTTTTAAGTGCTATTTTAGTACACTTTAACTTGGTTGCATTTGATCAGGTTATGGTAATCGCAATTGCAACATCATTAGCATCAATCATTTTTACATCAAGCTCTTCTGCTATTGCTCATCATAAACACAACAATATTCCTAGGGATATCACACCTTGGATTATGGGAGGAGTCGCAGTAGGCGCATTAATAAGTGGCTTTATAGCAGGCTCAATTCCCTCAAAAATATTGAAAATTATTTTTGCTATTTGTGTTACATTTATCGCATTAAGAATGTTGATTAATTCAAAGCAAAAAACTCACAGAAAACTACCGAAAAAACCCGTTCTCACAGCTATGACAGCTTCTCTTGGAGGACTCTCAGGATTGTTAGGTATCGGTGGCGGTGCATTGCTAGTGCCTTTATTGACACATTTTTCAGTTAATATGAAAAAAGCCATAGGTTGTTCAGCTGCCTGCGGCATTGTGATTGCGATATTTGGTACTTTTGGTTATGTCTCGTCTGGTTGGTCTGTTACTCAGGTTAATCAAGGATTCGTAGGTTATGTGTATTTGCCTGCATTGTTGGCAATAGTGAGCACATCGGCAATTTTTGCCCAATTGGGGGCAAAAGCGACACAACATTTGCCGGTCAAGATTATTAAAAAGATTTTTGCAGTTATTTTAAGCATTATAGCTGTACGTATGTTATTAGTTTAAAAATTTATTTTATTTACTCAAAAGAATAAAAGTACTTTATAGGTATAAAAAATGAAGCAATATTTAGATTTAATGCGCCATGTAAAAGAACAAGGCACTAAAAAAGAAGATAGAACAGGCACAGGTACTATTAGCGTATTTGGCTATCAAATGCGTTTTAATTTAAGTGATGGCTTTCCATTAGTAACAACAAAAAAATGTCATTTAAAGTCTATTATTCATGAGCTTTTATGGTTTTTGCAAGGCGATACTAATATTAAATATCTTAAAGATAATGGTGTTAATATTTGGAATGGTTGGGCGACAGATGAAGGCGAGTTAGGTCCTGTTTACGGTAAACAATGGCGTAGTTGGGTAGGTCACGATGGTCAGGTAATAGATCAAATATCTGAACTAGTTGAGCAAATTAAAACTAATCCAGATTCACGACGTTTAATTATAAGCGCATGGAATCCGGCAGTTTTACCTGATACAGATTATTCACCAGCCGAAAACGCAGCTATGGGTAAACAGGCTTTGCCGCCATGTCATACATTGTTTCAATTTTATGTTTTAGATGGCAAATTATCATGTCAGTTATATCAAAGAAGTGCGGATATTTTACTGGGCGTTCCATTTAATATAGCAAGTTATGCTTTATTAACTATGATGTTGGCACAAGTATGTGATTTAGAAGTTGGTGACTTTGTTCATACATTTGGCGATGCGCATTTATATTTAAACCATATGGAACAAGTGGAAGAGCAATTATCACGTAAACCACACGCGCTACCAACGATGGCTATTAATCCTGAAGTAAAAGATATATTTGGTTTTAAATTTGAAGATTTTGAATTGAAAAACTATGAGTCTCATCCCGCTATTAAAGCGCCAATCGCAATTTAATTGATATAAAGGAATATAAAGTAAAATGTCTAAAGTATTAAAAGCAGTGATCCCAGTTGCAGGCCTTGGAACACGTATGTTACCTGCAACAAAAGCAATTCCAAAAGAAATGCTACCAATTGTAGATAAACCTTTAATTCAATATGTCGTGAATGAAGCGATATCGGCAGGGATAAAAGAAATTGTATTGGTTACACATAGCAGTAAAAATGCCATTGAAAACCATTTTGATACCAGCTTTGAACTAGAAGCAACTCTTGAAAAACGTGTGAAACGTCAGTTACTTGACGATATTCAATCAATTTGCCCTAAAGATGTAACAATTATTCATGTGCGCCAAGGCGTAGCTAAAGGTTTAGGCCATGCGATTGCGTGCGCCCATCCTATCATTGGCGATAGCCCATTTGTGGTAATTTTACCTGATGTCATTATGGATGATTTTAGTGCCGATCTTAAAAAAGATAATCTAGCACATATGCTTAAAATATTTGATGAAACTCAAAAAAGCCAAATTATGGTTGAACATGTGCCACACCATCAAGTAGATCAATTTGGTATTGTAGATATCAATGGTGTAGAGCTTGCACCTGGAAATGCAGCCGAAATCAAAGCTATGGTAGAAAAGCCACCTGTAGATGAAGCGCCATCAGATTTAGCGGTAGTAGGACGTTATGTTTTAAGTGAAAATATTTGGCCACTACTAAAACGCACAGCACCTGGTGCAGGTGATGAAATTCAATTAACAGATTCAATCGCCATGCTAATGGAAAACGAAGCTGTTGAAGCATATTACATGAAAGGCAAAAGCCATGACTGTGGTAGTAAAATAGGCTACATGAAAGCCAATATTGAATTTGCATTAAGACGCGATGATATGAAAGAAGAATTATCAGAGTTTATTAAAACGTTAGTATAAAAATTGTAATGAAAAAGTGCCTGCTGGCACTTTTTTTGCATTTGTTCTACTGTTTAGTTCAATTTTGGTAGAAATTAATGCGTTTCATAATTATAACATTAGCCATTTATTTGTCGGCTTGTTCGGTTCTTACTGATGATGACAACTTAGATTTACAAAATAAAGATATAAACCACTTTTCTAAACCACATATGTCAGAGTTTAGTGCCCATCATTATAGTGAGCAAATAGCTTTAGAGCTGCTTCAGCAATTTCGTCCAATAAAACCAAATACTTCAATTGCTGTAGGAACTTTAGTCCCTGTTAATACATTAACATCAATCTCAGAAAAAGGGCCTTCCAAATTAATTGGTTTGCAAATGCAAGAAGGTTTAACGACAGCTGTTGCTCAGTTAGGGTTTAAAGTAATAGAGTATAAAACTTTACCTAAAATTATTTTAAAACCAGGACAAGATAGCATGTTATCGAGAGATGTTAGTCAGTTAAACGAGAAACATAAAATTGACTATTTTATTACTGGTACTTTGACTGAGGTTCAAGATCAATATATTGTAAATGTGAAGCTTATAGATAGCCGTAGTAATGTGATTCATGGCGCAGCTACAAAAACAGTCCCACTCAATGCTTTTTGGTCTCAGGAGAAAGTGCAGTTGAGAGATGGTTCTTTAATTCGTAATCATTATTAATGGAGAGTTCAATGCGTTTTAATTACTTAATTATAGCGGCTGGGTTAAGTTTATCTGCTTGTAGTATGTTTAACACCCAAGAAATAAGTGAGCCTTTTGATGATAAAAGTAAATCATCAGATAACAACTTTCAGTCATATTCAGGTAAAAGTGTATTGGCTGCTTCTAAAAACACCAGTAACTTTAGAACAGTAAAAAACATTAACCATTATGTTAGAGGAATAATGCATGGGCTTATTGATAATATTCAGTATGTGAATAGTCAAACTCCAATAGGTGTTACTAGCTTTGTTTTTTTAGATGGGGATTATGAAAAAGCCCCGTTAATTGGTAATCAATTGTCAGAAAGTTTTATGCATGAGGTTCATAAGTTTGGTATTCCAGTTATAGATTTTAAAACTACAGATTATATTCGTGTAGCGCCTAGTGGCGACTATATATTTAGCCGAGATTTTTTGGAGTTAAAAGGTAATTTACCTATAAAATATGTATTAGGTGGCACATTAGTAAAACTTGATTCAGGTTATATGGTAAATGCAAGAATAGTGGGTGTTAAATCGAAGGCGATAGTGGCTTCATCTCAAGGTTTTATTCCCTCTCATGCGGTTGATGCATTAATTTCAAGTTCACTTGAAGATGGTATTCCTTTAGTTCAAGGTGAAGAGTCTTAGCGCTTAAAGAGTGAATTATGAATATTTTAAAGCTTATTTTTCTAACTTTTATTTTTATATTATTAACTGCTTGTACTTCAACTAGTGAAAATAGAGACAATAAATGTGAACTTGATTTAGTTGATAGTTATTGTGATGAAGTAGAAGTTGAGGTTAATAAAGATGCTTTAGTATTTAAAACAAAAGCAGATTATGTCATTAATAATACCAAGCTTTTGAGTGAATACGTGGAGCAAATGGCTATGGGGCTTATGGATAGTTTTCAAGCTTATGCCCCAGATACAAAAATTGCTGTAACTTCCTTTGTTGATCTTAATGGTAATTTACAAAGTACAAATATGTTAGGAAATCAGATTTCAGAAAGCTTTATTCATGAAGTACAACAATATGGCATACCTGTAGTTGATTTTAAAGTGATGCAGTATATTGAAGTGAACAATAGAGGCGACTTTGTTTTTTCACGTAATAATCAAAAATTAGCGGAGTCTCTAGAAGCAGATTACATCTTATCAGGTACATTAGTTTATACAGCGTCTGGTGTTGTTGTAAATGCCAGAATAGTTAATATGTCGTCTAAAGTAATTATTGCTTCAACTAAAGGCTTGATACCTACATTTATATTAGAATCTACACTATCACCTAAATTGACGAGTGAAGACACTAATGGCTAAGGGCTTAAAATGAAATATATTTTGTTTATATTAGTATTCGTGATAGTAGGTTGTAGTATCTTTGAAAATAATGATACAGAAAAAAAACGAAAGCAAAAACCTGCAACACAAGTGGTAATTAAAGGTGAAACTCAATTAGAAAAATACGCACGGCTGCGAGCTGAAAATAATAAAAACTTAAAAAGTAACTTACCTTCAGAACAAGCTAAAAAAATAAAAAATGAGGTCAAGAGAATAACACTTAAGCTATTAAGTAAATTAGATGTATTAGATGGTAATAAATCAATTATTATTGAACCAATTACAATAGCGGACAAAATGCCTTCTAAATTCACAGAAGTGAGAAATCAAATAGAGTTTCTGTTAATAAATGAGATGTTTGAATTTGGTATACCAGTTATGGATTACTCTAGAAAAAATAAAGGCTCAGACCTTATCCTCCAGAGTCATTTAAGCTTGTATCAAGAAAGCTATATACTAAGCACATTTGTTAAGAGTAGAGCCTCTGGTGAAATTAAATCAGCAGCTCAAATCCCATTAGATAATAATTTATTAGAGCAGCTAAAAGATGGGGTTAGAGTTTTAAAGTAACCAAAGCTAGGTGTTCACATCGGTTACTTATTGGTTTAATATGAGTTTATATTTATAAGGTCTCATTAGCTCAGCTGGATAGAGCGGTCCCCTCCTAAGGGATAGGTCAGAGGTTCGAATCCTCTATGGGACGCCATTAATTTAAGTATTTCTCTAGCGCTTCTGAACCACCAATATGCTTACCAGCTATAAATACTTGCGGTACAGTATCATTACCAGTAATTGCTTTTAAGCTGGTAAATGATGCATCTTGTCCTAAAACAATTTCCTCAAAACTCACGCTTTTTTCTGTTAGTAAGTCTTTTGCTTTTTGACAGAACTGACAGCCAGGTTTTGTAAACATTGATACCGCTTCAACAGACTTTTGATTTGGATTGATATAATTTAACATAGTATCGGCATCTGATACTTCAAATGGGTCGCCTGGTACGTCTGCTTCTATAAACATTTTATCAATTACACCATCTTTCACTAGCATAGAATAGCGCCAGCTGCGCTTACCAAAGCCGATATCTGATTTATCAACTAACATGCCCATGCCTTCGCTGAATTGGCCATTACCATCTGGAATTAACTGAATATTGTCAGCTTCTTGACTCGCAGCCCAAGCATTCATAACAAAAGTATCGTTCACTGAGATACACACAATGTCATCTACGCCATTTTCTTTAAATACAGATGCCAGTTCGTTAAAGCGTGGTAAATGTGTTGATGAACATGTTGGTGTGAAAGCTCCTGGTAGCGAAAATACAACAACCGTTTTGCCTTTAAAAATCTCACTTGTAGATAATTGAATCCAGTCATCATTTTTACGCATAGGGAATGTGACGTTTGGAACTGTTTGACCTTCGATATTTTTAAGCATTATAAGTCCTGTTATTTTGTATGATTTGTTTCGTTTGTATGAGCTTAGTATTACTCAGATTGTTAAATAGGTCTAATTGATTGTAGTTATTACTATGATTGGTAAAATCGATTGGTTTGTTTTAAATATTTACTTTTATGAATGTTTTCAGGTATACAATGTTTTAGCTGACTTAACTTGAAATCAAAAACAGATCTTAGATAAAACAATTCGAAGATGACGGGGGAGATTATGCGTGTAATAGACCTTAGATAATACAATTTGGTTATGAGTGATTAATGACTCTGTAAAATATTTCAATAAATGCGCTTCTCAGCGCATTTAATTCAGCTTTATAGTTCAGGCTCTTCAACTTCTATTAATAATACGATATCGCTAGTTTGAATATTAGCTAATAGTTCATCGCCAATGCTATTAGCTATAGCGCTACGGTTATAAACTTGATTAACTCTGACTTGGTTAGCACTTGTAATGATATAAGGCTGTTGAACTCCTTGCTCATCAGTAAAAAAAGATTGATATGCAATAGCAAAAGATTGGCCTTTTTTAACGCCATGCTGTTTGCCTAAATTAAAGGTAACAGTATTGTCTTTAATATGTTTTATTTTTCCTTGGATTGGTAAGCAAGATAATTTTTCTTGTAAATCTAGACTAATTTGATTTGATAGTTCATTTAAAGCTTGTCCATATTCTGAATGCCAAAAAGTATTGCTTTTAGTATCAACTTTTACGGTTTTATCAAAACGCCAAATGCCGCTTGTAGCATAATCTTGTTGTAAAATAACTTCTTGTGTAACGGCATTAAAAAGAATGAGTTCAAAATCAAAAAATCGCTCAAAACTGTTTGATTGCCAAAACATGATGTCAGAATTTTGCTGTGAGCCCATAGATATATCTTTGATCTTAGAGATTAAAACATATTGACTGTCACTATTTTGTGCGATCTGTTCAATAAGCCTAGAGTCAAAATTATACTGTTGATTAAAAAAATCGATCACTGGAATTGCTTGTTGATAGTAGGCTCTAGGTGTAATTGATTCTGCTGATTTAATGCTTTTGAATATTTTTGCGCTAAAGGTTTTATTAATGTCAAAAATTTGGCCATTTCGAGCCTGTTCTTGATTAGGCATTTGTGTTTGTGTAATCGCTAAGCTCTTTTTAAACTCAGATGCAAAACATTGTTTTTCATCTGCAAAAATATCTAAACGTAAGGTGACAGAAACTGAATCGTTTGAATAAACTTCATCGACTAACTCAATATTTTGTATTTCGCCATGGGAGCTGACATGGGTTTGTTCTTGTGTCATTAAACCATTAGCAACAGTCTGCACGCTAGTGACAGATGCACCCGCGAATATAAGAGCTTGTTTAATTGCATCTTCTATGGCTCTTGTTTTTGCACTTTGAGTATCACCGTCTCTTATTTGAGATTGCCCAGTAGATTCATACCATTGAGCGTACGAGGGAAGTGTTATGCACAATAAAAATAGGAAAAAGTACTTATTCATAAATCGCTCTTTAATTTGTAAAACATTACATTTTCAATCATAAAGATAGTAAATAAAGCAAATCCTATACCAATCCAGCCAAACTATTTCTATTAATACAAAATGGGCATATAACATGCATAGATAAGATATCAAAAATAACTTTCATCGGATGTAAGTCGACATTATGAATAAGCTAATAATAGGTACCTGTATCGCATCACTCTTAGGTGGATGTTCAAGTATGTTTAATAAACATGTTGAATATGATTACCTGCAACCGGACTCTTTTCCTATTTTAAAAGCGGTTGGTTATGCGCCTATTAGTTTACAGCCTGGTAAAAACCAGCAGCAAAAAGAGATTTTAGCGATTAAAGCATCAAAGCTAGAAGCTTATAGAGAACTTGCTGAGCAAGTATACGGCCAACAAATTACAGCTAACTCATCTGTTCGCGGCATGATCACAACCAATGATACGTTAAACTCTAAAGTTCAAGGCGCTGTTAGAGGCGCTAAAGTGATTAAAAGTTATGCGATTGGCGATAGTTATGCTACAGAATTAGAGCTTGATATGAAGTTAGTTCATGATTTGTATATAGGTCAAGTTAAACCAAGAACTGTAAAAAAGATCACATATTATTAAATTAAGCCGAGTGATTAGGCTTTTATACCTTTGCTTAATAATGTGCCCGCTTGCGACTTACCTTTATTATCATAAGTAAGAGACTTGATTGAACCAAGTAGTATATCGGTTACTTTTTTTACGGCGATGTGCGTTTGGTGGGCAGCATGAGCGTTTGTATCATTTTGTTGCTTACAATTATTTAATTGCTCATTTATTGCGTTAATATCTTCTTTTATTGAAGGCACCACTTCTTTTATTTGCTCAAGAGAAGAGTTGGTTAACTTTTTATCTAAAGTTGATATTTTATTTAATAATATGACTTTTTCTTTTGCTGTACTTTCTAAAGCATTACCATTTCTGGCATTGATTGCTTCTAATTCATTTTGTAAAATTAGCCATAAAGCATCTAAGTTTTGCTTTTGCTCAATTAAAGACTGCTGAATATTTTGTACTGCATTTTGTTCAATCATTTTATTAACCGTATAAATCGAATTCGAAGCCAGCTATTTTTTCAGCTAGTTTTTCTGCATTCACTTGATAACTACCTTCACTAATCGCTTTTTTAAGTTCGTTTACCTTTTTGCTATCAAAACCTTGCGATTGTTCAGCCTTTTCGTGTAAGCCTCGAAGTTGTTGTGCTTGAGGTGTTAAACTTACAGAGTCAGTAGCTGCTTTAGCTGTCGCTGCGGGCTGATTTTGTACTGGTGTCGTTGAATTGTCTTTACTGACATTCAGCTGCTTTGAATTTGTATAGGCAACATTTTGTTGATTGCCTTTATTTACTTGGTTAACCATGAGATATCTCGCATTAAAATTTCACTACTTTTAGTATCGGCCAATTTTAGAAATAGTTTAACATATATCTTAAATACTTACTTTAACTTGATCAACACCTAGTACTTTAGCATGTAACTTCTTACCAGACTTAGAGTTTTTAACAGAAATATTTTGGCCAATAATTCCATCTTGTAGCGCAAATCCTGCTGTTTTTATCCTTAATCCACGTACACCTGCAAAAATAGTGACCTTATCTCCCTTACAAACCATACAAACTTGCTTATAAGTGATTGCTGATCCACTTCTTAAATTCCGTTTACTACGACTTCCTAATAGAGTAGTGCTTTGTGTTTCATTTAAATATTGTGTTCTGATTAAATGTTTTTGCATTTGTTTTATACTGAGATGTTCTTTTGTAATAACTTCGCCTTTATTTAGGTTTTGATTGACAACAACAACAGGGGCAAGCTCCATAATTTTGACCTGAACATATAAATTCCACTTTTTTTCATCTAAACACTTAATTTGTATCGTACTCTGCCGATTACTTCTTTGTACTTTTGCTGAATTGATTAATAATTCAGTATCACAATTTTTATCGGGTATTCTTGGATCAATGGCAAGCGCTGATAGTTTTCGCGTACCACTAGTCAAACCTTGTAAATCTTGTTCTAAATAATTTATAGCAAGCTGCTCTAATTGCGCTTTTGAATAGCTTACTGCTGTGACGTTATTGGATAATAATGTCAAAAATATAAAAAAAATTAACTTATGATGATTTTTATTAAACAAACTCATTATGTTTCTACTATGCTTTATGTTGAAAACAGGGTATAAATATTTTGCGTCAATAATCAGACGCTTGCTGTATATAAATTTACTTATACTTTTTATGAAAGCAATATTCATTCCTAATATTTAGCTTTTCATTCAGGAGATTGAAATGGCGGGCATTTTAGACTCGGTCAACCAAAGAACACAGTTAGTAGGTCAAAATAGACTAGAGCTTTTGTTATTTAAACTTAGAGGCCGTCAGCGCTTTGGTATAAACGTGTTTAAAGTGAGGGAGGTTTTACAATGCCCACGACTAACTTCGTTACCAAAATCGAATTCGTATATTAGAGGTGTGGCACATATACGTGGTCAAACTATTTCTGTAATTGACTTATCTATGGCAATAGGTGGTAATCCCATTGATGATATTGAAAATGGCTTTATTATCATTGCTGAATATAACCGTTCTGTGCAAGGCTTTTTAGTTGGATCAGTTGAGCGTATAGTGAATATGAATTGGGAGTCTATTTTACCTCCTCCATCAGGCTCTGGTAGAAATTCATATCTTACAGCCGTGACTGAAATAGAAAAAGAACTTGTAGAAATCCTTGATGTTGAAAAAATATTAAGTGATATTTGCCCTGTTGATACAGAGGTTAGCTCTGAGATTGTAGATGACGGCGAAATTCAAAAAGATTTAGGAGAGCGTATTATTTTTATAGCGGATGATTCTGCTGTTGCCCGTAATCAAATAAAAAGAGCGCTTGAACCTCTGGGTATTCAAACCGAACTTGCTAAAAATGGTAAAGAAGCACTTATTAGGCTCAGAGAAATTGCAGAAAAAGAATGTACAACAGATATAACCGAAAGAATTGGTTTGTTAATTTCAGATGTAGAAATGCCTGAAATGGATGGTTATACATTAACTGCAGAAATAAAAGCTGATCCTCGATTAGCACCTTTGCATGTTATATTACATACTTCATTAAGTGGGGTTTTCAATCAAGCTATGATTGAAAAAGTAGGTGCAGATGATTTTATTGCTAAATTTAACCCCGATGAATTGGCTGCAGCAGTTAAAAAATGGGTTCACTGTGATTAATATTCACTTTAACTTAATATATAGGTATATCAAATTTGGCTAATAAAAACTTAGAGCAGCATGAATATAATCAATTTCGCACTTTTTTAGAACAGCAGTGCGGAATTGTTTTGGGTGATAATAAGTTGTATCTAGTAAAAAGCCGTTTAGCACCTTTAATGGGGCGCTTTGAAGTTGAATCATTATCTGAATTGGTAAGTAAAACTTTAAGCCCTAGAGAGCGGCAATTGCGTGCCGCGGTTGTTGATGCAATGACAACCAACGAGACTTTATGGTTTAGAGATCAATATCCATTTGAGCTTTTAAAAAGTAAAATATTCCCAGAATTTAAAAATTTACGCCGTCCAGTTAAAATTTGGTCAGCTGCAAGCTCATCAGGGCAAGAGCCTTACTCAATAGCCATGACAACAGCTGAATATCAGGCAAAAAATTTAGGTTCCTTTACTTCTGGAGCACAAATAGTAGGTACTGATATTTCAAATACGATGTTAGACCTGTGTAAAAATGCAGAGTATGACTCTTTAGCATTAGCGAGAGGGCTTTCTCCTGAAAGACGTAAAAAGTTTTTTACAGATAGTGGTCATGGCATGGCAAAAGTTGTTGAGCCGGTAAGAAAAATGGCAACATTTAGGCATTTAAACCTGCTTGATTCTTATGCTTTAATGGGCAAGTTTGATATTATTTTTTGCCGAAATGTACTTATTTATTTCTCTCCTGAAATTAAATCTAAAATAATTGGTCAGTTTGCGCAGGCTTTAAATCCAAAGGGATATTTATTTTTAGGCGCATCAGAATCTATGACGGGATTGAATGATGATTTTGAGATGATCCGCTGTAACCCTGGCATTATTTATCAAAAAAAATAATTTTTAATGGACTTGAAATAAACATGAGGTTTATTTTAAGTCTTTGTTTTTATTTG
This sequence comes from Pseudoalteromonas sp. C2R02, assembly GCF_018860845.1. Lineage (NCBI taxonomy): Bacteria > Pseudomonadati > Pseudomonadota > Gammaproteobacteria > Alteromonadales > Pseudoalteromonadaceae > Pseudoalteromonas > Pseudoalteromonas sp. C2R02. The sequence continues at coordinate 183,451 of NZ_JAHKQC010000027.1, forward strand.
TTTTAAATTTTATCTTTTTTACCCTCACTCCTTATTTATTAATCCTTCGCAATATGGTCTAACCTTTGCAGTAACTCTCTAAAGTCAAAAATTTGGAGGGGTTATGGCGATCAGTTTTGAAAAAGCTTTTGGCATACATCCAGGCGCTATGACAGCAAGGTCACAGCGTGCAGAAATTATAGCAACAAACATAGCTAATGCAGATACACCTGGTTATAAGGCCAAAGATATAGATTTTGCCGCAGTATTAAATCAAGCTAAATCTAAGCAATCGGGTTCTATGACGCGAACTCATGATAAACACTTTAATCTTAATGCTAATTCTATCAATGCTAACGCGCAATTTCGTAACCCTTTACAGCCAGATACAGGCGATGGAAATTCAGTTGATGTACAAGTGGAACGAAACTTGTATGTACAAAACTCTATAGAGTATCAGGCAAGTTTAAGATTTCTAACAGGTAAGATCCAAGGGCTTAAAAAAGCGTTGAGCGGGCAATAAAGCATGAGAGGTAATTTATGAGTTTATTTAATGTATTTGATATAGCTGGTACGGGTATGAGCGCGCAATCAGTGCGTCTAAATACAACAGCAAGTAACCTTTCAAATGCCAATTCAGTCAGTTCTAGTGTTGATGAAACATATAGAGCGAGGCATCCAGTATTTGCCGCAGAATTGACAAAAGCTGCCGCTGCTCAAGGTGGTGAATCTGTTGGAGTTAAAGTCTTAGGCATTGTTGAAAGTGATAAACCTTTGAATGTTGAATATAACCCAGGACACCCTATGGCTGACAAAGAAGGTTATATATATCGCCCTAATGTAAATACGGTTGAAGAAATGGCAAATATGATTTCAGCATCTCGGGCATATCAAACAAATGTACAAATAGCGGATGCAGCAAAAACAATGTTAAGTAAAACAATTTTACTTGGTCAACGTTAATAGGAGCCTAAAATGATAAATCCAATTAATGGTAGCCAAAGCAGTAGTTATGTCGATAGCTTGCGAAAAAATGAAGAGAAGGAACCAGACTCAGTACCTCAAGGTGAACTGACTCAAGAAGATTTTTTCACGCTAATGACAAAACAATTGGCAATGCAAGACCCTTCGAATCCAACAGACAATGAAGCCATGATGCAGCAGATGACAAATATGTCGATGGCGGAAGGTATAACCAATATGTCGACTAAGTTTGATGAGTTTGCTGAGTCAATGTCATCGAACCAAGCGTTGCAAGCTTCAAGTTTAGTCGGTCGAGATGTTTTAGTTGATACGCATTATGTAACAAATACTGCCGGCGAAGAAATGTCAGGACGTATACCTCTAGAGTATCCTGCTTCAGATATTAAAATTCGTATTGAAGATGAAAGCGGCGCTGTTGTAGGGGAAGTTCCTATGGCCGCATCTAACGGTGGTAACTTAGAATTTAAATGGGATGGAAAAGACTCTCAAGGAAATCCAGTTCCAGATGGTAAGTATAAAATAAGGGCTGTTGGTTTAGTACAAAATGTGCCAGATGAAAATGGTGTTTTAAAAGCGCAGCATATTGAATTACCGGTTCAGATGCGTACTCGTGTTGATAGCGTGAGTATGGGGCAAAATGGAACTGGATTAACACTCAACTTCAAAGATTTAGGTAGTGTGAAGTTTGAAGATGTGATTGAAGTTAGTTAATAAGGTAGGAATTATATATGTCATTTAACATAGCATTAAGCGGCTTAACAGCGGCACAAAAAGACTTAGATACCACTGCAAATAATATTGCAAACGTAAATACTTATGGTTTTAAAGAATCAAGAGCTGAATTTGCGGATGTATTTTCAACTTCATTATTTTCTAATTCTAAAACACAAAATGGGGGTGGTGTTTTAACACAAGATGTTGCTCAGCAATTCCATCAAGGTAGTTTATTATTCACATCTAACTCATTAGATATGGCTGTAAGTGGTAATGGTTTTTTTGTAACTACAGATGGGCCGTTAAGTCGTGACTTTACATATACTCGTGCCGGCGCTTTTAAGCTGGACTCTGAAAATCGCATTGTGACTTCAAATGGTGATTTTTTACAAGGTTTACCTGTTAATGATGATGGTTCTGTTAAATCAGTTAGTTTAAGTACCACAGCACCAATCCAAATTCCAGATAGTGCCGGTGCACCAGCTCAAACTTCACAAATAGATTTAAGTTTTAATCTTGATTCAAATGCTACAAGCCTAAACCCAGCTGCTTTTGATCCTTCAGATACAAATACATTTACCTCATCTACTTCTACAGTGGTTTATGATTCTTTAGGTAATAGCCGTATTTCATCTGTTTATTATGTTAAAACGACTAATCCTGCAGCTTTAGGTGCTGGTGCTGGCGCCGCTCCAGGTACTCCAGGTGTAATTCCTGCTTCTGCAGATACAAATAATAATAGTTGGGTCATGTTTAGCACATTAACCGATGATGCAGGTAATGTAGTTCCTGTTGATTTACAACAAGATCCTAATGCTACAGTCCCAGCTGGTCATACTCCTTTAGAATATCAAGCAACAACAGGTCAAAGAGGAATGGTATTACAGTTTGATACTTCCGGAGCTGTTGTACCGGGCTCCTTTCCTACACCTATCACTGAGCCATTAGGTGCTGTGGGTAGTATTACAGCCCCTGTACCTGCGATACCGCATGATGGTGCTGGTGCTATTACCAATGGAGCTAATTCAGATCAAACCTTTAATTTTGTAATGACTAATCTTACACAGTTTTCTACCCCTTTCGAAGTATCAGCATTAAGCCAAGATGGTCAAACTGTGGGGCGTTTAACGGGGATTTCTATCGGTACAGATGGTTTAATTGAAGCTAAATACTCAAATGGAGACTCACAAGCGATCAGTAAAGTGGCGCTTGTGCGTTTTCCAAATGACCAAGGTTTGACTCAAATCGGTAATACAAGTTGGACTTCAAGCCAAACCTCAGGTGATCCGCTTGCAGGCGAGCCTGACTCTGGCACTTTCGGTTCTATTCGTTCGGGTACACTTGAGCAATCTAATGTAAATTTAACCGGTGAGCTTGTTGATTTGATCACTGCACAAAGAAATTTCCAAGCTAACTCTAGAGCACTTGAAGTAAATAACTCAATATCTCAAACAATATTGCAAATCAGATAATAAAGCTGCTTCGCACTTTTATTAAGGCCACTGCGTGGCATGGTTTTAAATTAATTATCAAAAATCATTATTGGTCGTTAATTTAAAACCTTTTTATTACATATATCACCAATGCTTCCGTTAATTATAAACCTTCATATTATTAATTTTTAGTATCACTACCTCCTCTAGCTAACAAATAAATCATGTGCGATATGCATTGGCATCAAAATTGCTGTATCTATGTAAGTATCATTTTTTTGGCGTTTTACAATGGATAAATTGTTATATGTTTCGATGAGTGGCGCAAAGCAGAACCTCATTGGAACGGCTGTAAGTGCCAATAATTTGGCTAACGCAAAAACAACCGGTTTTAAATCTGATTTTGAACAAGCGCGTTCCATGCAAGCCTTTGGTGAAGGCATGCCTTCGAGGGTATTTGCTATGACTGAAAGGCCTGGCTCAAATATGAGTTTAGGACCTATCGCTACAACGGGACGCAATTTAGATATTGCAGTATCCGGTGGTGGTTGGTTAAGTATTCAAGATAAAGAAGGCAATGAAGCTTATACCAGAGAAGGTAACTTACATGTTTCAGCAACTGGAGAGTTATTAACTGCCAGAGGAAGTACCGTGATAGGTTCTGGTGGTCCAATCATATTACCTGTTCCAGTTGAAAAAATAGAGATTAGCAGTGATGGTACGATACAAGTTAGACCTCAAGGTGCGCCTGCTAATTTTATGGAAGAAGTTGATCAATTAAAAATCATAAAGCCAGAGAATAATAATCAATTAGAAAAAGGTTTAGATGGTTTGTTTAGGCCAAAAGATGCACAAATTGCAGGTGAGTTATGTGGCTTTTGTGATTTAGATCCTGGTGTGAGTGTACTAAGTGGGGCACTTGAAATGTCAAACGTGAACCCGGTAGAAGAAATGGTGGGTATGATCTCACATCAACGTCAATTTGAGTTACAGGTCAAAATGATGAAAACAGCAGAGAAGATGGATGAAAGTCAATCTTCTTTACTTAGAATAGTTTAGGCAGGAGATAGATAATGAACCCAGCATTGTGGATCAGTAAAACAGGGCTTGATGCTCAACAGACAGATATATCTGTTATTTCAAATAACTTGGCGAATGCCAGCACGGTTGGTTATAAAAAGAGCCGTGCAGTATTTGAAGATTTGTTATATCAAAATATCAATCAACCAGGTGGTCGCTCTTCTCAAGATACTGAATTGCCTTCAGGTTTAATGTTAGGTGCGGGTACTAAAGTTGTAGCAACTCAAAAAAACTTTTCACAAGGTAATTTATTAACCACAGACAATTCAATGGACTGGATGATTCAAGGGCAAGGTTTCTTTGAAGTGTTAATGCCAGATGGCAGTCAAGCTTACACACGAGCGGGCCAGTTTACGACAGATGGTGATGGAAGAGTTGTGACCTCAGGTGCGGGCTTTCCAGTGCAACCTGAAATGAATGTACCTGATGATGCACAATCGCTAACCGTTTCGCAAGATGGTGAAGTATCAGTTCATATTCGTGGGCAGGCTGAAAACGTGGTAATTGGTCAGTTAACGATTTCTGACTTTATTAACCCAGCAGGGCTTGAACCGACTGGTCAAAACTTATTTACTGAGACTGCAGTAAGTGGTGCGCCTGTTCAGGGTAATCCAGGTGTACAAGGTTTAGGTATTATAGTGCAAGGCGCGCTCGAGACTTCTAATGTAAATACGACGGAAGAACTTGTTAACTTAATTGAAACACAAAGGGTTTATGAAATGAACTCTAAAGTGATTTCAGCTGTTGATGAAATGATGAGCTTTATTAACCAGCAACTATAAGTATTTTAGGAGATAGGGTTATGTCTAGATTAACGCGTGTTTTTAAACCTACAGTTAGTTTTGTTGTTTGTGTTTTACTTGCCGGCTGTGTATCGACTGCAAATCGACAAGTTGTTTCAAATGACCCTTATTACACTCCCATAGCTCCTGCTGCTGAGGCGAAAAATATCGTTCCAACAGGGTCATTATTCAATGCAATCAGCACTAATGACATGTACTCAGATAAAAAAGCGGTCAGAGTAGGCGATATTATTACTGTGATGCTTAAAGAGTCAACTCAAGCATCAAAAAGCGCAAAAACAGAAACAGATAAAGAGTCTGATTACAACTTAGACCCAATCGTAGGTTTGGGCGGAAAAAATGTAAATATTGGTGGTCAGAGTATCCAGTTAGGAATGAAGTCAGGCGGTTCATTTACTGGAGAAGGCAAATCTAATCAATCAAATAGTTTAAGCGGTAATATAACTGTGAACGTAATGCGGGTATTAGCAAATGGTAATTTAATGATCCGTGGTGAAAAATGGCTAACCTTAAATACTGGAGAGGAGTTTATTAGAGTTGAAGGTATTGTAAGAGCGATTGATGTCAGTGCAGAAAATACAGTTGAATCAAACAGAATCGCAAATGCACGCATTCAATATTCAGGTAAAGGTGATTTGCAAGAAACACAAAGTGCAGGTTGGTTATCAGGTTTCTTTATGAGCGTATTATCTCCTTTTTAGGAGAGGCAATATTATGAATATTACATATTTTTTAAAGGTACTTTTATTTTTGTCCTTATCTGCTTTTTCCATGAAAGCATTTGCAGAGCGTATTAAAGATGTTGCTATGGTAGAAGGCATACGCTCTAACCAATTATTAGGTTATGGTTTAGTGGTAGGTTTACCTGGAACAGGTGAAAAAACGCTTTATACTGAGCAAACATTTAAAGCTATGCTAAAAAGTTTTGGTATTACCTTGCCTGAAAGTGCAAGGCCAAAAATTAAAAATGTAGCTGTTGTTGCCGTGCATGCTGATTTACCTGCTTTTGCAAAGCCAGGACAACGAATTGATTTAACGGCTTCTTCAATAGGAAGTGCGGGAAGTTTACGTGGTGGTACGCTACTTCAAACTTTTTTAAAGGGTGTTGATGGTAATGTTTATGCAATTGCTCAAGGTAGTTTAATAGTAAGTGGATTAGGTGCTGAAGGGTTAGATGGCAGTAGTGTCTTAATCAATACCCCTACAGTAGGGCGAATTCCAAACGGTGCGACAGTAGAGCGTTCAGTTCCTAGCCCATTTGGAAAAGGCGATTACATTACTTTTAATTTGAATAATCCTGATTTTACATCAGCAAAGCGCCTAGCTGATTCAATTAATGACTTAGTCGGACCTAATACGGCTCGCCCCATGGATGCAACTTCAATTAGAGTGACAGCTCCTCGAGATGTTTCGCAGCGTGTTGCCTATTTAGCAACTTTAGAGAACCTTGAATTTAAGCCCGCAGATACAGGCGCTAAAATTATTGTTAACTCAAGAACAGGTACAATTGTAATCGGTAAAGATGTAAAATTGCAACCAGCCGCAATTACTCATGGCGGTTTGACAGTCACTATAGCTGAGCAACAGAAAGTTGATCAACCAGACCCTTTTTCTGAAGGCCAAACAGTTGTTACTACACAAAGTATCGTAGATGTGTCTCGTGATGATACTCGCGCTTTTGTTTTTGACCCTGGTGTCAGTTTAGATGATTTAGTCAGAGCGATTAATGAAGTTGGTGCAGCACCAGGTGATTTAATGGCAATACTTGAAGCGCTAAAAGAAGCTGGCGCATTAAGTGGGCAGTTAATCGTAATATAAAATAGCGATATATATTTAAAAATTACCAAGCGCCTCGTTAGGGTGCTTTGTAATTATATGATGTTGTTTCCCCTTTCATTTCTTACTCTCATTTACCCTTCTAAATTAATACTTTTTAGCGTATTTGTTAAGGTAACTAAAGCTTAAATAATAAAATTAATATTCTGGCTTAATAGTTGCATTTTCCTTAATATTAATCAGTTCAGTGTCAATAAATTGTTATGAATGAAGTCAACCAACAAATGCCAAGCAACTACTTTGATCTTAATAGTCTGAATGAATTAAGACATGATGCTACCAGTAGTAATGGTAATGATAGAGAGGCTTTAAAAAAAGCGGCTCAGCATTTTGAAGGTATATTCATGAATATGTTGATGCAAAGTATGCGTAAAGCAAATGAAGCTTTTGAATCAGATAGTCCTATGAATAGCAGTTCAACAAAGTTCTATGAAGGCATGTTTGATCAGCAATTAACATCAGATCTTTCTCAAAATGGATCATTAGGATTAGCTGATTTGATTGTTCAGCAATTAAGTCCTGATTACCAAACTTATAAACCGGCTTCAGTTTTACGATCTGATGCAAGCTTTAATAACGAATCATCAAAAGTAGGACAAGTGAATAGTTTTGTTTTACAAAATTCGAACTCTCATAGCCTACCTGAAAAAGAAACTACTCCCCAATGGATAACGGATAGATTTAAGCAGCAGCAAGCAGAGTTTTTAGCAGGTAAACCGCAAGAAAAAGCGCCAGTTGAAAATACTGTAGAGCCTAAGTTTGAAACTCCAAAAGACTTCATTAATTCAATGTGGCAATTTGCTAAAAAAGCAGCGGAAAAAATTAACCTAGATCCTGCCGTTATGGTTGCACAAGCAGCGCTTGAAACCGGTTGGGGCAAACATATTATTAATCAGCCAACGGGAGCATCAAGCAATAATCTATTTAATATTAAAGCTGATAATAGTTGGCAGGGCGAGAGTGTCAAAAAATCAACTTTAGAGTTTGAAGATGGCGTTGCAGTTAAGAAAAATGCAGCTTTCAGAGCTTATAAAACCATAGAAGACAGCTTTAATGACTTTACTAATTTTTTGAGTTCAGGACCCCGTTATCAAGAAACACTTTCTAAATCGTCAGACTCGGAACAGTTTTTGCATTCATTACAAAAAGCTGGTTACGCCACAGATCCTAATTACGCCGACAAAATTATAGATATATTAAAAAGCGAGCGTTTTACTCAAGGTCTAAAGCAAGTGGTAGGTAACTAATATCAAATAATTTTGGAGTTTTAGGTTATGGGTTTTGGTATTTTAGGAACAGGGGTATCTGGATTAGCGGCTGCACAAAAAGGCTTAGATACTACTGGGCATAATATTGCAAATGCAAATACTAAAGGCTTTAATAGGCAGACCGTTGAGCAACAATCTACAGTAGGTATTCCATTTGGTGGTGTTTTTTTAGGAAATGGTACACAAATATCGTCAATTTCCCGCGCTTTTAATGAATTTTCCTTTTCCGAAGTACTTTATAATCAGAGCCAATACAATTTAAATAATTCAATGACGGTAAACGCAAGTCGTTTAGATAATTTTTTGGCTGACACTGATACAGGTATCACTAAAAGCATTGAAGATATGTTTGATGCTGTAAATGGTGTTACTGAAGAGCCAACAATTGTATCTGCTAGGAATGTATTTTTAAGTACCGCAGAATCTACTGCTAAACGTTTTAATAATATGTTCACAGAAGTAGAACAACAACACCTTGGTAATATTAATCAAGAAATAGAAACAACAGTTTCTGCTATGAATGAACTTAGTAGTCGAATAGCACAGTTAAATGGAGAGATAGCTGTTGCAACATCTGTTTCTGGTAGTGGCTTTCCGCCAAATGATTTATTAGATAAAAGAGATTTATTAGTAAGCCAATTAAGTGAATATGCTGAGGTTAATACATTAGAGTTACCAGATGGTACTATTAACTTGACTATCGGTACAGGTTTAACATTAATCACAGGCACATTTGCGATACCATTGTCTGTAGAAAGGAATGAATTTGATACTAGTACATTAGAAATTGGCATTTCTGCAACACCTGGTGCGCCAAATAAATCGATCGTAACAGACCAAATACAAGGTGGCTCCTTAGGGGGGGTAATAAAAATAAGAGATGACCTTTTATTACCTTCAATAAGAGATATGGGAAAAATGTCTATTGCTTATGCTGATACATTTAACCGTCAGCAATCTTTAGGCCGAGATTTAAATGGCGATGAAGGGGTGAACTTATATAAGGATATAAACGACCCACAATTAGCTTTATCTCGTACCTTAAATTCAACGAACAACCCAACTGTTACAGATTTTTCAGTTAATATTAATAATACTTCTCTATTAACTAATCAAGACTATTCAATGGTAGTCGATTCTAGTGGTAATTTGGTTGTAACAGATCAAGATAACAATACATTAGTGACTTTTACTCCAGCTGATATTACAGCCATGTCACCTCCTACTAATACAAGAATGGAGATTCCAGGTACGGGGATTGATATCAACATACCTAATAATAATCTTGCCGTTGGAGATAAATTCCTTATTAGACCAACTTACACTGGTGCCAGGGATATAAATTTAGAAATTGAAGATCCAAACTTAGTTGCTGCTGCTGATAATTATTTAGAAACGGCTTCAGTTAATAACCCTGGTAATGTTGAAGTTAATTTATATGAAATATCAAATATAGCAGATACTAACTTTCCAAATGCAGCAAACTTCCCTATTCCTTTAGACCCTCAAATTAGAGTGGTAGTTGACCCAACAGGTACACAATACAGTATTCAAAACTCAGCAGGTGTTGCATTAGGCGCTCCAGCTGGTGGTCCATTCAATATACCTGCGGATCAAATAATAGATGTGCCAGGTATGCGAGTAGAGCTAAAAGGTAACTTAGCCGGAAATGAAGTTTTTACGATTACAAATCAAGATGGTGCTCCTCCGTTTGATAATAAGAAATTTGGTCAAGGTGATAATACAAATGCTTTGACTATGTTGAATTATCAAAACAAAAAGACATTAGATGGCGGCACAAATACTTTTTCTGAATCATATGCTGAGCTTGTTACTTATGTTGGAGTAATTACACAAAGTGGGAAAATCAGTGCCGATTCATTTCAAACACTGTTAGCTGGAGCTGAAGAAAGAATGGCAGCGGTTTCTGGCGTAAATTTGGATGAAGAAGCTGCTAACTTAATTCGTTATCAACAGGCTTATGCCGCTTCAGCAAGAATAATCACTGTTGCAAGTGAAACCTTTGATACTTTATTACAAGCGGTTAGATAGGAAATAAATTATGCGAATTGGTACACAAAACTTTTATGACCGTAGTTTATTTAGTATGCAGACTAGACAAGCTGATTTAGATCGTGCTCAAGAAGAATTATCTACAGGCAAGCAAATTTTAAGGCCTTCGGATGATCCCGTTGCTTCAAACTCAATTATAAAGTTAAAAAAAGAGATTGATGTTTCTGAGCGTTATATTAAAACGCAAGATACAGCTGAACGCTTTAATGTTTCAGGTGAGTCAAATTTACAATCTATGACAAATGTACTTTATCGTATTGAAGAGTTGTTAGTGCAATCTGTTAATGGTGCTTTAGATAGTAATTCTCTACAAGCAATAGGAGAGGAGCTACAAGTTAAATATGATGAGTTACTTTCATTAACCAACTCAAGAAATGCCAACGGTGATTACTTTTATTCAGGTTTTCAAACAGATCAAATTCCTTATGAAGAAGATGTTTTCGGTTATGCACAATATCAAGGCGATGACGGTCAAAGAGAAGTATTGATCGCTGCGTCATATCAAGTACCAGTAAATGATTCCGGCAGTAGTTTTATTGATAATGTGTCTTCAAAGTATGGCAATTTTACAGCTGCTGCACCAGGAGTAAGTGGTGCACAAGTATCAGTTGGTTTAATTACAGATCCAACTGAATTTTCACAGCCAACGGCTCCAGCTAGTACTTTTGATTTACAGTTTGTAGGTGCACCATTAACTTGGCAGGCTGTTGATACACAGTCTGGCACTGTTGTTGAGGGACCTCATACTTATAGCGCAGGTGATGAAATAACTTTTCAAGGGATTTCTGTAAAAACAGATGTTAATAATCCGCCGGTTGCTGGTGATCAATTTGTTATGTCACAAGACTCCACTACAGCCCCTGAAAAAAATATGATGTGGGTTATTCAGCAAGCTATTGATGCAACAAAGATATTGGGTACGACTTATACAGGTTCGGCCAATGCTGGTTCCTTAATAGGAGTTGGGGGAGGGGAAATTAAAAATCCTGAAAATCATAATCTTGCCGATTTCCAAATTTCTTTTCCTGCTGCTGGTCAGATCCAAATAGATGAAGTTGATAGATCTACGATCCCTGTAACTGTAATAGCAAATGCGGTACCTGCTCAAGCTTATAATCCTGCAGGTACATCAATAGAGTTTAATGGAATAGAAATCACAGTGGCAGGAGCTGAAGTTGTAGGTGAAACAGTTCGACTCGATAGGCCTGAAAATACACGAAGAGCTGAAATGCTTGGTACATTACAAGATGAGTTGAAAAATGTATTTACTAATGTTGATAATATTCGTTCACAAATTGGTGCGAGGTTAAATACGATATCAAATGAAGCGCTTGCAGTTGAACAATTTAAAGATGTGTTAACTAAAAATTTATCAATATTAGAAGATGTTGATATTTATGAAGCGATGAATAACCTTCAAACCTCGATTACAGGGCTTCAAGCAAGCCAACAAAGTTTTGCTAAAATTCAGAATTTGAGCTTATTTAATTATTTATAGAATTAAATTTTAAAAGTGACTAACCGGTCACTTTTTTATTCCCAAACTCCTTAAGTGACCACCCAATTTTTATATTAAAAAAACCTCTAAAGACTACTTTTATTTCAGAAAATTACAAGCGGCAATAATTTGTAATAATCGGCAAGGCTTAACCGTCAAAAATTAATTATGGACAAAATAGATTTTTTTATAATCATTTAGAGTATGTTTTAAATTGTTTACCTTGTTTTATCCTACTGATTTATATTGAATTAAACTTGTTTCTTGTTTTTTTTATTACCTCGTTTATTTTGAAATTCAATTGTTGGCATACAGGTTGCTTTAACCATGGTAGGACCAAAAAGAGGATTTCTAATCATGGCTTTAAGTGTAAATACAAATGTTGCGTCGCTAAATGGCCAGCGTAACTTAAATAAATCGACCGATATGTTGCAAACATCTATGCAACGTTTGTCATCAGGCTTAAGAATTAATAGTGCAAAAGATGATGCTGCAGGCCTTCAAATTTCAAATCGTTTGACCTCACAAATTAACGGGTTAAATGTAGCTGTAAGAAATGCAAATGATGGTATTTCTATGGCACAAACAGCTGAAGGTGCACTACAAGAAAGTACAAACATATTGCATCGTATGCGTGATTTAGCTTTACAATCTGCAAATGGTACATATTCAAATTCAGATCGTGCAGCAATTCAAGAAGAAGTAAGTCAATTACAAGCAGAATTGGACCGTATATCAGAAACAACATCATTTGGTGATCGTAAATTATTAGATGGTTCATTTGGCTCTGAAAGTTTTCAAGTAGGTGCTAAGTCATTTGAAACTATTAATGTAAGTATGGGTTCTTTTGCATCGGAAGATATTGGTGCACAGTCATTTTCTATGAATGCAGGGCAAAGCCTTGGTTCAACTGCTGGTGCAACAGGTCTAGGTGGTATTGCTTTCTCAGGCGCAGCTACACAGCATGCATTTCTGGGTTCAGCTGGTACGGTTCAAACTGTAAGCATATTAGGAACTCAAGGTTCTGCTACTGCAACATTTTCAGGTTCAGGTACAGCTGTAGACGTTCAGGATGCAATTAATCGTGCAACAACTACAACAGGTGTAATTGCTGATGCACGTACTGTCGTTTCTCTAGATTTTGCTTCAGGGAATGCAACAGGGAATGTATCAGGTGAAACAACAATTACTTTTGCTTTAAGGGGTAGTAATACCGATGAAACTAAGGCAGCTCCTACAATAAAAGCATCATTTACTAATACAGAAGATTTAAGCACTCTAGCTATTGCAGTCAACAATAGTGCTAATGAAACTGGTATTTCAGCGAAATTATCAGCTGAAGGGGCATTAGTTTTAACCAGTGAAAATGGTGATAATATCCAAATTTCTGATGTTACTATTTCTGGAGGTGGAGCTCAAAATGTTTCTAGCTTAACTGTTTCTGCTACCTCTCATGATTATGAAGGTGATATTTCTGACCCTGCCCAAACTTTACAATCAATGACTTTAGTTGGTTCTGGTACTGGTGCTAATGTCGGAATGTCTACCAATACTAATGAGATAAATTTTATTGGAACGATTAGAACAACAGGAAATGATGATTTTGGTATTCAATCTAGTCAAGCTGAATTAACTGGTGGAGGTTTATCTCAATTAGAAAATGTTGAAGATTTAAATGTCGGAACAGCAATTGGTGCTCAAATGGCTGTTGATGTAATTGATGGTGCATTAGCACAAATTGATACGCAAAGAGCCCAGCTTGGTGCAGTACAAAATCGTTTAGATTCTACGATCTCTAATTTACAGAATGTATCAGAAAATGCATCTGGCTCACGTAGTCGAATTAGGGATACAGATTTTGCTATTGAAACAGCAACAATGACAAAAAATCAAATTTTACAACAGGCAGGTACCTCTATACTTGCCCAAGCTAATCAGTTGCCGCAGGCTGCGTTATCCTTATTGGGTGGTTAGTCTTTTTAATGGTCCTAATGAAGCAGTAATTTTTACTGCTTCATTTAATGGATATTGTTAATTTTATTATTTTATTATTTTATTATTTTATTACTTTATTACTTTATTACTTTATTACTTTATTACTTTATTACTTTATTACTTTAATACTTTATCACTTTATTAC
>NZ_JAHKQC010000045.1:0-254394 GCF_018860845.1 Pseudoalteromonas sp. C2R02
ATAGTTTTATAGTTTTATAGGGATACAATAAGCTGATTTAAATGCATTTACTGATGTTTCTGTATCAGAATTAAACAGCGAGATTATCATTGTTTAAATGTATTTTAAATAGTGGAAATTAACTTTGATGATATCTATCGTTACTGATATTTTCTCTATAATTTTTGACATAATTCATTGGTATTATATTGAAAGTTAAAAAGTACTTACGGATAGGGAGGATAATAAAAGGGATTTATTTAAAGTGACTAAATTTAACAATTATAAGATCCAGTGTAAATGAAGTGATACTTAATAATGATTTATCCTAGTTAAAATGAATTAACTAGGTCAGCTTTTTAAATAAGGTTATTTATTGCCAATGATAATGGCGTCACATTTTAAACAGCTACATTTCATTTTACTTGTTTTAAAATCTCTCACCCAATCTTTATTTGGTACATGTTTGCCTAAAAGGCAGCTTAAATAAAAATTTTCTTTAATATAAAAGTAAATATTTCTAATCGTATTGATAGATTTAAGTAAAGCTTTGTGTAAACAGTCTTCTGATATGTTAGCTATTTTTTCAACTGGTAAAATAAAACTATGACGCATTAATGTTCCAAAATATTTTTTATAATCAAAGTATAAAAAAACATTGTGGAACAAGTATGGAGTAAAAATGGAGAGATGGAGTTGCATACTTAATAGATTTAATTAAGGAGTTATTAACAGTTAAATCAATATTTTGAATATATCAAAAACTTATCGTGATAAATAATATGTTTTTGATAAGACCTTTAATCTTGGTTTTCATACGCTTGTGATAATTACAAACAGGAGTTATTTATGAAAATTAATTTTAACCGTTACTTATCTATTTTAATGATTACTTGTGCATCATTTTTTGTGGAAGCCAGTAATGAGCAAGCTGAAAAGTTTATAGAAGAATTAAAAACACATTACCAGCAATCACCTTCTCTTGAAGTGTTTTCATTAAATTATCACTATTTAGGTCGTAGTCCATTTTATGCATGGGATTATCAAGCCCCAGAAAGATACTTAGCGATCAGAATGGTTGAAATTGATTTAATTAAAAAGCAGTTTGTTGAGAATGATGTGCATCATTTTTCAGGAGGCAGAACTTTTAATCGGGTGCAGTTTCAAGATGATAAACGCAGTCTATTTTATGATAAAAATGGTCTAGCTTTAGGTAAACGAATAATTAAGCAAAGTATGGATACTTACCAAGAATTAGAAGGGCATATATTTATTAATATTGATTTTATGGTAGTAAAATCATTGCTTGAAACACCTAACCTTTCTAAAGTTGCTCACTTTTATCAAAATCAAAAAACAGGCTTAAAATCACTGACACTTACTACGCCAGACAATAATTTAATCGAATATACTTTTGGTAATAACCCAGTTCAATTAGCTTCAATAAATAACAAGTCGCAGCAAAAAAAGTATGTTTATGCTGATTATCAAACTTCTAATGGCATCACCTTTGCCCGATCTATTCATAAGTATTTTGGTAATGTTACTAAACCAAGTTTTGTTCATCGAATTGATAGTTTGAATATAATTGAAGAAATTGAGCCATCAAAATTTAAAGTTCCAGAAGATTTTGGACCTATCATCCCAAAACATGACAAAAGCTTAATAGCTAAGGAGATTGCTGCTGACTTATTTTTAATCACTGATCTATCTGCCAGTAGAAATATACTCTTTAAAGTTAATAATGATGAAATTATGGTATTGGGTGCGCCTATAAGCCCAGAATTTGCTGAAAAAACAATTAAGACTATAAAAGCTAAGTTTCCCAAAAAGACAATTAGTTCGGTTTATGTAACACACCCCCATGGCGATCATATTGCAGGTCTTTGGGCTTATGCTAAGCGAGGTGTCACTATTTTGGCTGATGCTTATACTGTATCTGCTATTAAAGCTTATCCTTATTTTTCTCAAGATATGGCTAAATTTAAGTTTAAAATCATTTCACATGAAGAGACAGTTAAAGGCGCTGATTTTTATGTTTTAGAAAATTCACACTCAAAGCGTCAGAGCTTTGTGCACTTTCCAAAAAGTGGCATTATCTATCAGGCTGATTTTCTAGAAGTTGCTTTTGACAATACCATACCAAAAGTGATACCAAGCTATACTAAAACTTTTATTGATTTTGTACGTAGTAAACAATTAACAATAAATCGCATTGTAGGGCATCATCGTAATAATAATATTTCACTAAGTGTGATGAATAAAACTTATAACGCAATTTTGTAATTCAGATTCAGCCTAACGTTAATCTAAAGAGCGCAGTAATTATAAATTTATTGTATTTAACTTAGTTGCGTTCGTGGTGCGCCAATAGGCTGTTGCATTATTGTTTATATATTGAGAATAATAGTCAAAATCGATATCTTGGTTACATAAAAGCAATGCGCTATCTAAACTTAGGGTGCGACTTCCTGATAATTGAGCTTGTTCAAAGGTTTGTTTTGCATAAGTTACCATTTTATCTGTTTGTAGTTGTGCTTGTGCTAATAAGGCTTTCAGGTAAGAGTTCGTCGCATTATCGAGCGTTGTTGTATCAATCAATTTTTGTGCTTCATTTATTCGATTGTGAGAGAGGTAATAATTAACTAATTGCCTTTTGCTCGATTGAGCAGCCCAGTGTTCAGGAGTAAAAGTTGTTAGTTCAAGTACCTTTTTTAAATGTGGTTCTTTTTCTGATGATGTTTTAGCAAAACTTGCGTAACGATATGAAATTAAAGCAAAATGGTAACTCGGTAAGTTATAGCTTCTCAGTTTAGTTTCAGCTTGCTGTAAAAATAAATATTTATCTTTATCTTGCTGATAAGTATGGGCCATTGACGCTAGATGAATGAGTGATTCAATGCCTCCTAGTTTATTATTGGCTTTAAAAGCCAGTTGAGATGATTTAATTAAGCTTGTTTTTATTGCATCATAATTTTTATTTTGATGATCTAACCATGATTGATAATACCAAGCGCGAGCTAAGTATTTTAAATCGTTTATTTGGTTAAAATAACCTTTAGCCAAAGAGAGCTTTTGTGCGCTTAAATCAAAAAGACCTTTTTTAGTTAATACTTTACTTTGATAAGCGAGCGCTCTAGCTAAGTGCTGAAAATTATTTTGATTTTTAGCAAGTTTAATCAGTTTATCGGCCAAAGCCATGGCTTTTTCAAATTCATCAGTCATAAAGTAAGTCATACTGAGTTCACGTAAAATAATGAGATCGTTAGGTGATTTTTGATGAGCAATAGATAATTTAGCTAATTTAACTTCTGGTGCCTGAGGGCTGGATATTAAGTCATATATCAGCTTATGTTTTAAATGTGCTGTTAGTTGAGAAATGACATCTTGTCTTGATGAGCCAGAGATTTGACCTTGCCAAATAGTGCTTGGCCCTTTTAATTTAAAATCTAAATAATGTTTATTGTTATGAGTACGCATTTTACCCATTAAAATAAATCGATGCGCTTTTGCTATTTTAGGGTATTCAATTGAAATAGCGTTTTCGAATTTTTCGGTTTTTAACGAGCTTAATTCGGTGAAATCAAGTAACTCATCATCTTCAAAACTAATATAAGGTGATTGTTCACTTAAATCTTTTATTGGAATAAAAGCCAGTTTAATACTTGAGTTTGAAGTATTATCTAGCATTGCTTTATTTGAATAAAAGCTAGCTATTAAAATACACAAAAGAGCAAAACAAAATATGACAGGCCAAATTAAACGTTTGTTATTGATAGTTTGAATAGCTTGGTTTGATGACTCTGAACTCTCTTCCAAAGGTGAGGTTACAACTAAGGTCTTTATTTGCCATTGGTAACCACGTTTAGGAAAAGTTTTAATGGCATCATTTCCAAACCTTTGTCGTAAATGGCTTATGTTTTGAAAAACAACTTGCTCCGATACAACTTTATTTGACCATACATAAGAAAGAATATCTTCTTTATTTAACACAGATGCTTGGTTTTCTAGAAATACAGCTAACACTTTTGCTTCTGTATGACGAATTGTTATGGCTTGGTCATTGTGAGTTAATAGCAAGTTTTCAGTATTAAATTCAAAATTATTAAATGTATAACGCATGACTTTATAGTGACTTACCTGTCTTATTTTTATCTATATTAACGAATTTTTGAGTAATTAGTTATTTTTATTTGCCATCAAACCTAAGCATAAATTTAGATAAAACTTGTTGAAAAATAGATTGTCAGTAAAGTATTTTAATTATAAAGTGCTAATTTAAAAGAATAATTATATTGAAGGATTTATATTTCTTGATATTAAAGCGTATCTAAATTACTTCAAAGCCAATGTAGGGAACACGATGAAAAAAATAGTATATATGATGGGATTGATCTTTCCCTTTGCCTCACATTCTTCGCAAAAGGTAATTGAGCCAGACATGGTCACTATACCTTCTGGTGAGTTTATGATGGGAGGTGTACGTTCAAATGAACAACCTAAGCATAAAGTTTCTATTAACTCGTTTAAAATGTCTAAATATGAAACTACTGTAAAAGAGTTTCGCCAGTTTGTGCAAGCAACAGATTATCAAGCTAAGCCAACATGTTGGGTTTGGAATGAGGTCACTGAAGAACATAGTTGGGGGATAGATGCGCTTAAAGGTGATTGGAAAACACCAAAATATGCGCCTTCTGATGATCACCCTGTGATGTGTGTCAGTTGGGAAGATGCAAAAGCATATGCACAATGGTTAAGTGAAAAAACAAATAAAGTTTACCGACTACCATCTGAGGCTGAGTGGGAATATGCTGCACGAGCAGGAACAACATCTGATTACTACTTTGGTAACGACGCAAATAAATTATGTGAGTACGCTAATATTCTTGATATTAGTGGGGTTGCAGCGCTAAAACGGGATTACAATTTAAACAAAACGGGTGTTGCCTGTAATGATGGTACTGAATATACAAGCGCAGTGGGGAAATATAAACCTAATGCTTATGGCTTGTATGACATGATTGGGAATGTTGGTGAATATACGTTGGATTGTGAACATAATGACTATATTGGTGCTCCCACTGATGGCAGTGCTTGGACTGATGGTTGTAATAAAGGAAGACCGATGATAATTCGTCGTGGTGGTGCATATGGCGCCAAAGCAATACATGTTCGCTCAGCCAATAGAGCACATGCGGGTATCACTAACCCAAGCAGTTTAGGGGAAGGGTTTAGATTAGTAGAAGTGATAGTTAGTAATTAAATTTTATTCATAATAAATTATTGTAATTAGTTCCTTTAAAGGTACTTTGTGGCGGGTAACATTTCACAATAAATATTAAACTAAAAAGGAATTTAGTATGGGTGCACATGACATCTACAATTTTAAAGAAAATCAACTTAAGAGCAGACTTACTTACGATATTGATCAAAAAAAATTGTTTCATGATATTGATAATATACCTGAATTATATGGTGCCGCAGTAGTTTATATTGATAGTAATTACACAATTACAGAGCTTAGACCTTTTGACCCTTCATGTCGCCTAAATCCAATCAAAGTCGTTTTACGCGAGCCTCCAAAATTAATGAATCAAAAGGAATTCGCTGGGCATTTAAAAGGCAGTCAAGGAAATATCCGTGAATCTAAGTTGGTTGGTGAATTGGCAGGCACAGTGTTAAGTTGTGGAGCTGCATTTTTAGGTTGGGTTGCTGTTTTTGGCAGCAGTCCTGCTATCCCTTTAACTGGCGGTACAAGTGCTGCTGTGACTTATTTGGTTATTGGTGCAAGTACAGCTAGTTCAATGCAATGTGGTAATGGTCTTTACCGCATTTATAATGAACGACGTAACCCTGAAATGAATGACTTTCTCGACTCAAATGAATGGTACCAAGACATTACAACTGCTTTAGATATTATCTTACTTGCTGGTGCTGCGGCTGCCGGAGCGGCAACGCTTAAAACTGTAAAGCTTTTAATGGCTAATAGCAGTAAAAGCACTTCTGCAATATTGAAAGGGCTATCTCGTGCAGAAAAAAGCGATTAACTCAAGATATTATTCGTACTAACCATCCAGGGATATCAAACAAGCTATTAAAAAGTATGGTGCGTAGCGGGCGTTTTCCAAAACGTTACTCAGGGATAAAAATAACTCAATCACTTAA
This sequence comes from Pseudoalteromonas sp. C2R02, assembly GCF_018860845.1. Classification (NCBI taxonomy): domain Bacteria; kingdom Pseudomonadati; phylum Pseudomonadota; class Gammaproteobacteria; order Alteromonadales; family Pseudoalteromonadaceae; genus Pseudoalteromonas; species Pseudoalteromonas sp. C2R02. The sequence continues at coordinate 6,145 of NZ_JAHKQC010000045.1, forward strand.
ATTACAGTTAAAAGATGCCATTGGAGCTTCTATGAGCTTTTCAGGTAGTGCATTATCAGGAAATGTTAATTCCATTGCTGTTGGAATATATGAGGAGTTAGCTCAATAATGAAGGATGAAGAAGAAAAGGGTAGTTTATTATTTCCTCCTTGGAGATTAATGGGTCGGTTTTTGTTAGTAACTATGATGCTAATAGCTGGTACTGCATTTTCAGGCATCACTATTTTTAGTTATTACATGGAACTAACGCTTAAATGGCAAATAGGAATATTATTTTCGACCATAGGTGTATTTTGTATAGTGAATTTTCGGGTAACAAGAGGATCATTTTTTTGTGCGAATATCTTGAAATATTATGCACTTATTTTAGCGTGTGTTTGTATACCTGCCTTACTAATAGAACAGGATTATTTGTTTACACTTTTCACCGTATTTTTGATGTTATCAGCATTTTATTTAATTTCAGGAAAAACTTATCAAAAACTGGTTCAGTATCAACATGATTTTTTTGAAGACATTAAAGAAGCCAGAGAAATAGTAGAAAAAGAAATGGAAAGAGCGAATATGAATAAGCGTGGCTGATAGGTTTTAAAATCATAAATTATCATTTTGGTTTTGATATCTCTGGCTCAAAGTAAACAGTTATCATCAATGGATGGTAATTGGTGATGACTGGTACTTGATTCAGAAATTTAATAATTTTTATATTTGATTACGACTAAGTGAGCTTATTAGTTACTTTTATTTTGTCACCTTAACGAACCTATCACTCTAATTGCTTGTGCATAATAAAAGAATCAACGAACCCTAGACGTTTATGATTATATGCTTTGGGAATAGTGCCTATGATGTTGTAATCTAACTTTTGCCATAATTTCACTGCGATATCATTGGTTGATACAACAGAGTTAAATTGCATGGCTGTAAAGCCAAGTTCTAGCGCTATATTTTGTGAATGTAAACATAGTTTGCGAGCAATGCCTTTGCCTCGACTGTGCGGGCTTACCATATAACCACAATTTGAAATATGAGCACTTGGTCCTGATGCATTGGGCTTAATATAATAAGTGCCTAATATGGAGTCGTCTTCTTTTATTACGAAACACTTTTGAGGTGATATACACCAAAGCTGATACGCAGATGCAAAGTCTAGTTCAGGATCAAAAGCGTACGTTTATTGTGCTTGAATGATGTCTTTAAAAATAGGCCAAAAAGCTTCAAAGTCACTTTTTGTGATCTCTGTGATTTGCATTTATTTTCCTTAAAGTAAAATCGATTACTGGTTATATTTTTCTCACAGCAGTGACAGTCACTTCAATTAAAACATCACCTTCTAGGTTAACACCTAAACATGCTCTCTGGGGCCAATGATCAGGATTGTCGCCAACCCAAATCTTCCACTGGGTATCCATCTTTAGTTTTTCTGCCATATTTGCTATATACACTTGTGCCGAAACAATTTGAGTTTTGTCAGAGCCAAGCTCTAACAAGTTTTGTTGAATGGTAGCTAAAGTGAGCCTAGTCTGTTGTTCAATACCAACCGATGTATCTGATGACGTGGCGACTGTCCAGACTAAATCATTATATGCAGATGATTTACTGCGGCCAGCGTAAATACCTGGTTTTCTTTCTATCATCTAAACTCCTTTATTCTTTTTTATTCATAACCCATGGCTAAGCGCCTTTGCTGAGCTGATTGGCGTAATAAAAAATGTGTTTTTCCTTTTTGTCGCTCATTATAGGCATTTTTTACCACTAAACTAAGCTCTTCGTAAAGGGCATTTACAATGGGTTTATTTTTATGTTTACCAATCATCGGAAAGCCCCATTCAAATAACCAAACTAAAATTTGATTTAGTACGGTAATACTTTCTTTTTGGGGATTGATCATGCCATATACAAGCTTGTCCGAGATTTCTTTTTTTTGCTCTGGACTTAATTCAGTTGAAGCATTTGACCACGATTGTATGCGCACCAGCACATCTGTATTAGCCATATTCATTTGATGATTCATTTGCTTTGTTTGGCGTAAATCTTCATTTTTACATCGGCCTAATGTATCTAAATCGCGCTCAGGTAAATTTAAAGCTGACCAATTAGGGTAATTGATAAAATCTAAACCGAAAGATTCATTTATCGCGACATGAGTTAATTCATGTACCAAATTACCTAAATTGCCTATTTGATATCGGACTTCATATTGACGTATATTATTTGGTTTATATCTGCATACAGCAGAGCCACTTGTTTGCACATCAATCCATTCTACAACTAAAGGGGTTAATGCTAATACTTCATTTAAAATGAGTTTTAATGGTCCATGTACGATATTGCTTAATCGTCGAAGCTTGGCTAAATCTTGGGCTACGCTCATTTATACTACCTAGTTAATTTAAAAAAGAAACGCAGTGCCTATAACTGGCACTGCGTTTAACGAGGGTTATACCATATTGAATACGATTTACAATATATTTTAGTATTTAAGCTCTAATGTATGACTTCGCATTAAGTTACTAATTCAATTCAAATTTGCTTAGTGACTGACTAAAACTCTATTCCTTTTGAGTAATGTTTCGTATCTACTTGTACCTAGACCTGATTGGTTAAATAAATCTTTCATTCTTGCTTCAGGATACATGTCCATATTGTAATCTGGTAGCCAACCAGCTTCGAACATAGCTAACAGCGTTTGTTGTGATTTCTTTATGTCACCTTGAAGTAAGTACCAGCTTGCTTGCGCGATGCTTGGGCTTAATTGCGCTTTAAATAATGCTGCGAGTTGTTGTTGCTGCAAGTCAGTTAATGTTTTTTTATCAAATAAAGATTGCTGTAACTGATAGTAGAGTATAAATAGCGACTTATTTTTTTCGGTTACTTTAGTGTGTGTTTTTGATAACTCCGGATTAGATTTTAATAATAGCGAAAATGCTTTTTCTTGTAGTCCCATTTGCGAGAAAACAATGGCGCGAGGAATCGAAAAAGATACTGTATTTGAGTGTAGTTTTTCTCGTTCTGTGAGTAATGCCAACGCTGATTTATGATCATTTTTTGCTGTCGCTACAGCCATTTTGATAAACAATAAAAAAGAAGGGTTAACTGAAATTGTACTAGATGTTTTTATTGTTGCCATTACAGTTTCTATATTGCCCAAGGCGAGATCTATTTGTGATTTTGTTAAAGCAAAATTGGGTTGTTTAGTTAACTTACTCTGATTTTTTACTAACCATAGATTAAAAGCTTTTGCTCTTTGGCTATTTAAGCTGAAAAAATCTAACTCGCCCACAGGTCGATCCGTATAGTCAGGATCAAGTTCAAGGGCCCTTTGATAGTAGTATCTTGCTTGAGACATTTCCCGAAGGTTGAGCATTGAGTAGGCTAAACTTCGATTAATGATTGGCGACACAGGTGCAAGCTGATAGGCTTTTTTACTATATTCCAAAGATAGAGAATATTGTCCAATATCTCTTAAAAGGCTGCTATACCACATATAGCCAAACGCGTAGTTTGGCGCTAAGTTAATTGCTTTTTCAAATAATGCTTTAGCTTCTGATTTTTCACCTTGATGACTTAATAGCAAGGCTTTTGCTGCCAATGCTTGCCCTAAATCAGGTTGTTCAGCTAAGGCTTGATCTAATAAAGGTTCACACATGCTTAGCGCTTTATTTAATGTCCAATCTGAATAGATATGTAAATATTGATAAGTATTGCACAAACCCACAGCTGCTAATGGAAATAATTGATCATTGTTCTGTAAAGATTCAAAGAGCTGCTGTGAACGTTTTAAGCTTTTTACATTTCGTTGATCCCACAAATGGCGCGCTAATAAGTATTGGTCGAAAGCTATGGTATCAATATTACTTTTGTTAAATGTATCGATAGGTTGCTGGCGATTAAATAATTCTAATAAATCAGCAACAATCATATCTTGCATTGCAAATATATTAGTCGTACTACCTGTAAATTGTTTGGCCCATATTACTTGTTGAGTTTCAGTATGTTCTAACTTTAAATACACCCTAAGTTCAGTCTTTTGGGTTGTGATATTGCCACTGAGAATTGCTTGCGTATCTACTGAATTACCCTTTGATTTTAGGTTAATTATTTGAATATCTTTAAAATGCATGAGTTGAGTTAATAACACATCATTTAATGCTTCAAGATTAGTAGAGGTGCTTGTTTGAGAGATTGTTAATTTAACTAAACCGATAGCGTTAATATCATTTATAGCAAACGGTATTTTGGGCTTTGTTTTTGTTAAGGTTTGAGGGCTATTAGTCGATTGCTGCTCAAAACCTTTGAAGTATCCAATAAGTAAAAAGCTTAAAAAGATCAGTGTCGTAAATATGGCTATAAATGCTTTTTTATTTACAAAAATAGCACGAGCAGATTTTCCTGATAATATTTCTTTTGATGATGTTTTATTTTTTATTTCAATATCTGTAACGGGATGGGAAAAAACGTCTTTTGATCGTTCGCTCACTTTTGCAATTAAACGATAACCTTTACCTGAAACGCGTTCTATAAAGTACTTTTTCTTAGCGCTATCACCAAAAGCTTTACGAAGTTGTGCTATCGCTTGATAAATAGAGCTGTCAGAAACGACTTGCTCAGACCATACATTGTCCAGAATAGTTTGCTGACTAACTGGCTCTCCTGCATGTTTAACTAAAAGTAACAAAAGAGACATCACTTTTGGTACTAAGATAATTTCTTGTTGATCTTTGCTGATACGATTAAGAGCAGGCTCTATGAGCCATTTACCAACATAAAATGAATCGAAATTTTCCAAGTAATACTGTCCTTTAAACTATTAGCGCAATATTTTAACAGAAACTTTTACAATTTTTATATTTTTTATCTTATTGATTTATATGGATTCAGAAAATTTTGAGATTAATTTTAGATTAAAATTGAGTTTTTTTGTGACTCAAATGACACTGTGATGGCAGATACTAATAAACAATGGAAAGTTAAAAAATGAAATGTAAAAAAATATTATATTCACTTTTTCTTATTGGAATAAATGGGTGCTGTTTTGCTAATGAACTATTGATTGAGAATGTTACTCTAATATCTCCAGACAGACATAAACCACTCAAACACGCTAATATAAGAATAATCGATGATCAAATAATTGAAGTATCTACGTCTGCAATTTTACAAAGTAAAGAGAGTATAAAAATCGATGGTACTGGACAGTTTCTTATTCCTGGATTGATGGATTCACACGTACATGTCTCTAATATGCCTGGAGTCAATAATTCAGTTAAAGCCGTCGCCTTAGAAAAAGAGTTTTTACAGCAGCAGCCGAGAAGTTATTTGTATTTTGGTGTCACACAATTGCTCGACCCATCACAATCCGAACAAGCAATCGTTACTTTTAATCAAAGTGAGCAAAAACCTGATTTATTTCATTGTGGCGCAGCTCCAATATTAGGCGGTTATCCAACGGTATGGTCTGATGAAGCAACAACACTTAAAAATAAGCGTTATTTGATTTTGGAGCAAAATACCAATATCAAATTGCCAAAAAACTATGATATTACGCAACATACGCCGGAAGCTGTTGTAGCACGTATGGCTGAAGATGGTGCTATTTGCGTTAAAGTGTTTATTGAGGATGGTTTTGGCCATAACAATGATTGGCCGCTGATCAGCAAGCAGTTATTACAACGGGTAAGGGCTGCGGCAACTAAGCATGGTTTAATGATGATGGCACATGCTAATGCATTTGATATGCAACAGATTGCAATTGCGTCAGATGTTGATGTGATTGCCCATGGCATGTGGAATTGGCTCGACTTTAATCGCCAGCCAGCTATTCCTAAAGATATTAGGATTTTGTTAGACGAAATTATTAACAAAGGTATGATTTTTCAACCAACCTTTAGTGTAATGGATGGCTTAAAAAGTATCACTATCAATGACACTATGGCAGATCCGCTCTATAAAAAAGTGGTTTCAACAAATGCACTTAATTGGTATCAAAGTAAAGCAGGGCAATGGTTTAAAGAAATTGTCCTTGGTGATTACGATAATATGCTTTTAGAAAAAATTCATCAAAACCAAGATCGTAAAATCTTTCAAGGAGAAAAGGTTGTTCAATATTTAAAAGAAAATGGTTTACCTATGGTGCTGGCAAGCGATACACCTTCGGCACCTTTATATGTATCTCAGCCAGGTTATTCAACATACAAGGAGTTACAGCATTTATTTAAAGCGGGTTTAAATTATAAAGAAGTTTTAGCCGCAGCAACAATCAATAATGCTAAAGCGTTTGGCTTGGATGATAAATATGGCACAGTCGAGCCTGGTAAATTCGCTAATTTACTTCTACTTAACCAAAACCCATTACTCACTATAGATGCTTATAATGAAATCGATAAAGTGATTGTAAAAGGCAAAGCAATCGATCGTGAATCATTGGCTGTTAAATAAGATATAAGCAGAGAAATAATGTTATTTTTTAAAAAAATGATTCAAATATTAATAAGTTTTATCTTATTTTGTGGTCTTAGTTTTACATCAAATGCAGATAATCATTTAGCAATGGGAATGGTGAATGAAACACAAATTAAAATTGAAAAGGTTGTAAATAGCTACACTTCTAATAATGCTTTTGAAGGCGTTATTTTGGTCGCAAAATCAGGAAAGGTTGTTTTTGAAAAGGCCTATGGTTTTGCTGACCGAGTCGGCAATCAGAAAATAAGTGTTTCTCACGCTTTTGGACTTGCATCGCTTAGCAAACCAATTACAGCAACATTAATGCTCAAACTTGAGGAGCAAGGCAAGCTAAAGTTAACCGATACGTTAGCTGATCACTTCCCTGAATTTAAAAATAATTTTGGTCGAAAGGTGACTTTGCATCACCTGCTAAGCCACACATCCGGTTTACCTGATCACTTTGCCATAAATGGTTGGTTTGATGTGGATTTTCATAAGCAAACTTCAGAGCAAGCATTTATTAATATGATAGCCAAACTTTCCCCAAAATTTGCTCCTGGAGCAGATTACCTTTATTCAAATCTAGGATATTTCCTACTAGGCAAAGTAATAGAAAAAGCGACTGATAAATCTTATTCAGAGAGTTTAAAAGATAATATATTACTGCCTTTAAACATGAATAAGTCAGGTGTCGCCAGTGGTTTTGAATTAAGTTCTGGTATTGTAAAAGGCTATAGATGGGGTAAAAAGAACGGTTATCTTGAGCAAGTAGCAAAAAATATGAATTTATTTGGTGCTGGTTCTGCGATTTATGCTAGTGCAAAGGATCTTCATCGGTTTGATTTAGCTTTATATGGTGAACAGTTGCTCAATGAGCAAAGTAAAATACGCTTATTTAATCCCGAAAATTCATATAGCTGGCGTGTTGGCAAGGTACCCGTTAGTAAAAAGCAAAATGTGAATGTTCATATGTATGATGGTCAGTTTGATGGCTATAGTTCTATTATGACGCGTTTTATAGATGATAAGCATAGCATTATTATTTTGAGCAATGTGGGAATAAGCTACTTTTTAAAACAACAGCTTACATTTGATATTGCAAATGTATTGTACAATCAGCCACTTAAAAATCGTGAAAATGATGTACCTCTGATTTTAATAAAGAGTCTGCTATCAGGAACTTTTGAGCAGACTATGACTGCTTTAGAGGCTAAAAAAGGAGAATATAATTTTAATGAGGCAAGTTTATCTGCGTTGGCTTATCAAATACTTTGGAGCGGCCTTGGCAGTGAGTCACTAAGGTTATTCTCTTTCATTAACAATATTTTTACAGATTCTTTGAATGCTAAAACTAATCTAGAGCGTGCATGTGATCATCAGGTAACCATTGGTTTATTGAATAAGCAAGGTTTCTGTAAATAATTTTAATCAATTTCTCTATTAATCTCAGGGCTTAACAACCATGAGATTAATAGAGAATGAAGCTGGTTTAAAGTAGTTTTGCAGGAAACTTTATCTTACTAAAGAAGTTTGGTTCAAACGGGTTGTTTTCGCCTTCGACTAATAAGGATAAGGTGACTTGAGATTTATCCTCAATTATCTTTATTTGGGTATTATCATTGCCAGTTTGATAAAACTTATAAACTAAACGTAGCCATGCCCAATCACTTTTATACTCTTTTGTTACCTTTTTATTTTGTGTATCTGTAAAAATGGTTAACAGCGGGTTTTGAACCGTGAATTGGGGCCAAACGTAGCTTTCCCATAGTTTAGGGCCATGTTCATAATTAAATAAGGCTCTTTGAGAGAAGAGCTCAAAGTTTAATAATGTTGCTGACATTGAGCTTGTTTTTAACTGAAAAGCAATTGCCGCTTGATTAACATCTTCTTGATACAACGTTTGTTGAATGACTTTGAGATCATTAAATTTCTTGTTTATATCAGATGAAATATTTAGCTGACTATCGAGTGTAAAGCCATTTAAAGTTAAGCCGTCTTCATTTTGAGAAAACTTACTTAAAATAAAGCCATTAAACTCATCAAATACACCTTCAGGTTTAAAGAATTTATTAAAGAGTTTATAACTTACATTGCTTTGGCTGTTTAAGTTAAATGGAAATTTATTGGCAAACTGTAAGCTAAATGGATTGCTTATTTGTTTTTGCCAAATTTTATTAACGTGTTTAGCAACTGATGTATTCACTTCTTGATTAATCGTATTAATAATCCCCGAGATATGTAAATCAATTTTAGGAATAGACAATTGCATTTGTGCGAGTTGATATAAGCTTTGATCTTTTTTATTTGAGGTGAGTTGTTCAAATAAATATGCACCGACATCTTTATTGTCTTGAATATCTTTATACCAGCTAGCGACCTGTGTGATGTTATCGTGTAAATGGACTAACTCACTGAGACCTTTATCGTCTTTTTTTACAAACCTATGATATACCGAAAATTCAGTTCTAATATTATTAGCCATTACGATTTGGTCATTGACAGGGGCTAATAATGCTTTTGCTGCTTGCTCTTCTTTTTCGGATGCGGGCGTGTCTGCTTTTTTAGTAAATAACTGAGGGGCAGTATAATAGCTTATTGCTTCGTATAAGCGATTTTGTGGTGCATTGGTTTTAGAAGACATTAAAGATAGCGCATGAATTAAGTTTTCATTATTGATAGGTTTAAGCTTAATGCCAACAATGAAATCTACCCAATATTGTACATATTCTCTTTGGTAATATCTTTGCAGACTTTTAGCGATATTATCAATTTCAAAATCGTTTAATGAATGGCCTAACAATGATTTGTTATTGTTTATCACACTTTTCATTAGTTCTGAACTTGCAGTTAAATTCATACCGGCAAATCCTTGAGGTGTGAAAATAACTGGCACAAATTGATTTTGTGAATCATTTTTAAATTGATATAAGCTTGAGAAGTTATTCCCCAGCTCACTGCTGATATCGAGTATAGATGAAAACTCAGGTAGATCACTAATATATTCAAACAATACCTTTGTTGTGTTTATTTTATTGATACTGGCCTTAGCTTGGGTGATTAGAGCCTGATTTAAGTTAACTTTAGGTACACCTAATTTATGTAAATCGTCCATTAAAACAATTAAGTTTTTTAATGTACTTTCTTCGGAGTGACCTTCTTTAATAAAAGATTGTTTATAGTAGGTTTTTAAATGATCCCATGACTTTTTATCATGCAGTTGTAACTCTTCATTTAAGTTTAACAGTTTTGCAGTTTGAAGACTGTCGCCTAGCGTTTCGTAAACGAATAACTCATCTTCTAAGTAATGAACTAAAGATGGCAATAAAACGTCTTTAAGCTCATTGTGGTAAGCCTGTTTGACTGATTCTGACAACTGGGGATTTGGGATCAAATCTGAAATATAAAACGGTGTCGCTTTATTATATTCAAGATAGATATTACGTAACATTTGTAAGTTATTGACGTTAATTGCCAGTTCTTCAATATCGTATGGCGACCTTCTCACAACATTTTTATATTGTTTTAGTTGTTGTAGTGTTTTTGCATTTAAAGGTTGGTAATAATCAAAATTGACTTTTAGTAATGCGATTGCTGATATAACTATCGTTGCAATCGCTATGCTATAACTGATTTGAAAGCTCCAAAAAAGGCGCTTACTATTGATATTAATACCAGCAAGACCAGCTTCAGGGCGGATCAATTTATCAAATAAGTGATTAATAAAAATACTATGTGGTAATTTTACATTATCACTTTGCAGCATTTCATTAAAACCTAACTGATACGCCACTTGCTTAGTTAGAGGATCCGTTGCTTGTGATATTTGCTGTGTATTGGTAAAAAAGAAGCCTCTAAACTCGTAGCTCTTTGCATTACTTTTTACTGTAAATAATTGTTCTAAAAAGTAGCCTATATCAGGCTGAATTTGTTTTAACTGAACAGGGGCGGCGACAACTGAACGTCTAAACTGTTCACTTAATTGGCTATCTAGCGCAGTTAAAACAGTTTGTCCCATTCGGTTACAAATAGTGTCGTAGGCTTTTTCAAACCAACTCAGAGAAAACTTACCTAGATTCGCATTTTTGACATTTAACGCGCCAAAGTTACCATTGAGGTGCTCTTCATCTAAAGATGCAAAAAACTGACAAAAATCTGATAAACCGGCCATTTGATTAAATAGCACATAAATAGGTAGTTTTTGACCACATAAGCTTTGTGTTTCATCTATTACTAAGCGTAAATCACTGGTGATCTGTTGCGCATTATTTTTATTATTACTAATTAAATTATCAACTGATTGGCTGATCATAATACCATTTAAGCTTTGACGAGATCTAAATTTCTTTACTTGTTTTAAAAGTAGTTTTAGGCAGTTTAGCGATCGTCTGTCTTGGTCGGATATTTCAACCGTTAATACAACGGCATCATTTTTCAGCCAAATTTTTACTGGTAGTTGGTCATTAATCGTTGAGTTTGTATTATTTCTAAAACCCATTTGTGTTAAAACGGCATCATCGCTTTTAAGATTATTAGTGACAAATAAATACCAAGGTAAACGGTACTTTCTTTTTATCATGCCTCTGTCTTTAAGCCCGGTCATAAAGAGCGAAAACATAGTTTTAACGAGTTTACCATCTTGTTTTTCTAGGTTTTTTTGTTGCTTTATGGTGGCATTATCTCGGTTTAAAAACCATAAAACACAGCTTGAGATTAAAATTAAAACGGCAGCTGAAGCAAATATCCAACCAAGGTTAGGGACAAGCCACCATGCCAAAGAAAACCCAGTAAATAAGGAAAGTAAAATACCACCGATCAGGTGTTTTTTTGTGAGCGTAAAAGTCATCATTGTTGGTTACCATTATCTTGAATTTCAACTCTAACTGTTGATATTTGGTAATTATCCTTAAAATATATTTGCTGTACTTTAGCGTCGCTTATTGTTTGGGCTGTACTGTAAACAATAAAATATGACCCGATAGGCATGATAGAAAGTACGTAATTGCTGTTTGATAATTTATTTAGATATTTATTTGCATTGGCCTGTGATGAAAAAGATGCGAGTTGCACTCTAAAATTGCCAGGCTTAATTGTTTCTACTTGGGTTAAATCTAGATCGTTATGTTTATGCCCTGACACAGTATTAGAAATTGGTTCAGCTGCAGAATGTGTTTGTGTTAAATTTTTAACCGCATGTATGTCTTCATCGGTACTGATGTAGATAATATCTTTAGTTTGCGTATTTAAAATATAATTAGCTGTGACTTTTTGTAATTCATTAAACTCTTTTGAGCGCAGCTCATAAGTTTCTTTAAACCAGTAATCAAAAAAGGCAAAGACTAAGGTGAGCGTTAATAAAATGACGACCGTAAATGAAAAATATCGCGCACCATTTTTTAAAAAGAGTGATTTAGCAATTGGTGCATCTTTTAATAAGATGCCAGCAGTTTTGTCAGGGTTATCGATAGACTGATGTATTTGTTTGGTAATAACGCCTAATTGCTCTGATTGCCTAGAGCGATATCTGCCTTTAAAACCCATTTGTAAAAATACATAACTCAGTTCAAGCAGACCTTGCATTTTAGCTGCTTGTTTTAATGCTTTATCAGTTATGGTGAAAAATAAATCACCGCCATTTTTTAAACCAAATAGCTCACTTAAAAGCGTATTATTCTCCCACCCAGCGTCACCACCCCAAGCGCCGTGAATGATAAACTCATCTAATACAATACAATGTAAACAACATAGTTTATCTATTACTGCCGACGGGTAATCAAGATTTTTTCCTTGCTCACTTAAATCAACAATGTGTTGTTTTAATAAGTTTTTAAATAACTCTAAATTCTCAGGCCTAGGTAAGCGAGATAAAGTCAAAATGATAGATAAAAGCGGCACACTTAAGTTATAGAGTGCATTATCATTATAATTAAATAATAACTGCTCTTTTTGAACTTTATCGCTAAAATCTATGGGCATTGTTGGGGTATTGATATTAGGCATATATTTCTACTTTACCCTAATGACAATGCAAATAAGGTCACTTTTAGATCTGGTATGCGATTATCAATATGCATATTCAGCGTTTCTCCTTTTTTGAGCATATCTTGCCACAAATTATTTTGAGTATTGACTTCAAAATAAGTCGCCGTTGATTTTGGTTTTAGCTCATTCGGGGCAACCATTAAATGCATTAGCTCAATACCTGACATCGCATTTCGCACTAACTCAACAATATTGCTATTGCCAGCTAAAGTAGCTGCTTGTGGCATGATTTGCGCAATTTCATCATTTGAAAGTGAAGACTCAATACTCATTACAAAACGGCGTTTACTCATATTATCTGGATCATTGATGATAGTGCGCAATAGTCGACGTTTTTCGAATAACTGATCATTCCATTTAAATTCAATGACTGAATCTTGTAGTACCATGCTTAATTGACTACGTAATTTCATAAATATCGGACTAAATACGCTATATAAGTCATCATAATTAAGTTTTGGGAATGCATGTGGTAGCTCAGGTGTTAATCCTGATAGTTCAGCTGATAATGTGGTTAAATCGCGGTAAATCTGGTGTGTTGAGTATTGCATATCTTGCTCAACCCAATCGCTCCATGGTAGCCATCTATTTAATGTTTGCAGCCATAAGAAGTCTTTATATAGGGTTTGCTCACTTTTACTTTCTTGGCCGACTGCTATGCGTTTATGCACCTCTTTGGCCCTGATCTGTAATAGACTTTGTAGCATTTTAACTTTATCGAACAAGTAAATTGATGCTTGAAAGTGAATACATGCAGGAATAAAACTACTATCAAATACCACTTCACCGGTTTCACGTGTTTCTAAGATACGTGCGATAGGAAATGATACGTAGCCTGCCATATCAGTTTTACCAATAGATAAACATACGTTATCTTTGGCGACCTCTAATTCAACAGAGTCACTTTGTGCTGAAGTATTATTATAACTGGTGATTGTTTGGCATAAATATCTCGTAGCTTCAGTGTTTTTTTCACCGTATGCAGGTGCGCCTTTTAATGCTAATGGTATTGATATATATACCGTCTTTTTTACAGCATCTTCAGGTACATCAATGATAATTTCTTCATCAAGTAAAAAGTAATGGCCATCAGGAAATAAGCCATTACAAAAAGTAACGGCTATTTTGCCTATTTTTAGCAAATCAGTATTTACAGTGATATCACTTAAACCATAGTGACCAGAATAACCTTGCGTGCCTGCATAATTTTGCATATAAGATTTAAAATGCAACGCTTGCTGTTGAAAGTGTTGTGGGGAGATAAAACTCCCTTCTTTCCATACAACTTGTTTAACTAGATCCAAGTTAAATCTCCTAAATTTTTTACCACGACCAAAAGCTTTCTTGTGGGATTGATTGCATATTAACGGTTAATGAATCGATAGATATGGTGATGTTTTTGACATCATCTAAATTCGATACATCTAACCAAGCTCTGGTTTTTGCTTGTGAATAATTTGAAAACTGTACAAAAACAGCTAAATATTTTGTGCCTGAAAGTAACTCAATATTTAAGTTTCTTTTTTCTTTAGGTACTAAGCTTGAGAGTGTTTTCTTCTTTATTAAGCTATCAGCTAATATTTTTGTATCTTGTTGATATAAGTCAAGCACTTGTGCAGACTTAAAGGTATCAATTGAATTTAATTGATACAACTTAATTACAACAGGGTTAGCAGCACTCAATTTTGAGGGGTTTGCACTTTCGCCTGCAGTTAAAATCGTTGAAATAAAGGTTGGTTTCGGCTCATCTGAACCTGAAAAAACACTACAACCACTAATAAGTAATACACTGCAATACATTACCGTACAATAGAATAACGTGGTCAAAAAGGACTTAATCATATCAATCCTTACTCTGCATGTTTTCAAGTAGTAACGCCTTAAATAGTCTGTGGTACTCACCTTTGTCTAAGCGTCGATTAAATGATTTTCGGTATAAACGCCAATATTGTTTTTCTTTAGAAGCAAACATGGGTGTACCAAAGTCACTATAAACATCTTCAAGATGTGCTGGTGAAAACTCATCTATAAAGGTTGTGAGTGTTTTATCTAACGCTTTAAATAATTTAGATTGCTGTTCACTGGCACTGACTATTTGCGTATCTAGCAGGCGAACTAAATGATCAAGCTGCTTATTGCTCACAGAATTATTGCTAACCCCATTATTATTTACTGGGTTACTTTCATCATTGGTCACCGTTTGTTTCTGAAGCGGCTTATTTTCAAATACTAGGGTGTCTTCTTCTTCAAATTCAGGCATTATTTTTGAAAATTGTCCTGATTGATCTTCACTGTTTATTTTAGCCGCAGGAATTTCAGATTCAGTTTTTATACTGATCTCTTCATCTTTAAATGGGTCTTCATCAAAAGGATCATCAACAAATACGCCATTATTGATAAAATGAGGTTGCTGTTCTTGGTCTTGGCTCATTTGTTCTCCTTGATTAATATGATGCTGACTGGTTTTCATTTTTATATTTTCATCAAAGTCATCATTATTTAACCCTTCTAATGAAAAATGAACATCTTTTATCTTTGAATTTATACTTGTTTCACTTTCTTCTTCAGCTTCAATGCTTTTAACTAGGCTTACTAACATAGTGTAATCAGCAACTTCTATCATAGATCCATCTTCAATAGGAGCAAGCCTGCCGGTTGCTAATGAAGCGCCGTTAATTGTTATATTATTACCATTTAACGCTTCTATCATCATGGTGTTGTTATCAGCAACAAAACGGCCATGTGTCGTAGCGACTTGACCGCTTCTGTCTGGTAACTCAATCATACAGTCAAATGAAGATCCAAAAGTTCCGCCTTGTTTTGGTAAAGAAAACACTCGGTTTGTTACATGTTCATTTTGTGGTATTTCGGTTAATTGTATCGTTATTGCCATGTTGTATTATCAATATTACCTTATTGCGAACAATCTGAAATCGACTGATTGAATTCATTTAAAAAATCAGGATATTTGTTTATGAAGTCTTTTTTGAAATAAACACCTAAAGGTTTAGTGGCCACTTCTTTACTTCTAAATCCGCTTGCTAACATGCCTTTCTTTTTGAGCTCAACTTGCATAGCCAGTTCATCTACTAAAACAGCATCCACTTCGTTATGCATCAGCATGTCTAAAAGAGATTTTACATTTCTTGGTTTTTTTATCACATCATATTCAGAGTTATGTAAATGAAACCATTTGTTAGTGCCAAATTTAGCACTGACTTTCCATTGTTTTTTATTACTTTCATTCAATGTGGTATCAGATAGCGAATTAGAGAAATACCAATACCAATGATGGTTGATAAGTGGTTTTGAAAAAACCGCATATTTATCTCTTAAAGTCGTTTGCTCTGCAACAAAAAAACCGTGTTGCTCACTACTTTGTACTTTAAGTTGGGCATTTTCCCAGCTAGTCATTGTAAGCTGATAGGGCTGCTCTAGTTGTCTCAATACACATTTAAGGCGAGTAACAGCTAGGCCTGCTATGGTATCAGATGAATAGGTCTGATACGGCGGCCATTCCTGAGTAGTTAATAATAATCTTTTGGGACCTAAACTTGCCAATGACAGGTTAGATACCAGTACTAATATTAACACTACAAATTTAATGATATATTGAGACAAAACGACTCCTAAGATTCAATGATGACTTCAAAGTCATCTGTATCTGAACATGTTACAGTCACTTTATTAATCTCTTTACCTTCACTTAATAAAGTAATGCATTGCTCTGCCAATCTTGGCATAAGTGAACGATTAATTATTTGTTCTATGCCACGTGCACCTGTTGTTGGGTCTGTGTTTTTATTTACTACATATTGCACAAAGCTATCATCGTAATTGAAGCTGGCTTTATATTGTTCAATCAGCTTCTTACGAATTCGGTTCATTGCAATATCACAAATTTTACCAAGCTCTTCATTGTTTAATGGGTAATAAGGAACAACTGTCGCACGACCTAAAAATGCAGGTTTAAAATATTGTTGCAATGCAGGGCGTATTTCTTCAACAAGCGCTTCATTTGGTAAGCGTTCTTCATTCGCATCACAGACATCACAGATAGCTTGATCGGCTGCATTAGAAGTCATTATGATGATAGTATTTCTAAAGTCTATTTGGCGACCTTCACTGTCGGCGATAGACCCTTTATCAAATATTTGATAGAACAAGTCATGTACGCCAGGATGTGCTTTTTCCATTTCATCTAATAGAATCACAGAATATGGATTACGGCGAACGGCTTCAGTTAATACACCGCCTTTACCAAAACCTACATAACCTGCAGGTGCACCTAATAACATTGATATTTTATGTTCTTCTTTGAACTCAGTCATATTGATAACAGTCATATCATTACTGCCACCATATAATAAATCAGTTAAAGCAACGGCTGTTTCTGTTTTACCAACACCACTTGGTCCACACATTAAAAATACACCAATAGGCTTTCTGCTATCAGTTAAGCCCGCACGAGAGATACGAATGCTCTTCGCTAATTCGCTGATTGCGGTACTTTGGCCAATGACGCGTTTATGTAGGTTCTTTTCAATTGATAATAGTTTTGCTACTTCATCGCTCAGCATATTACCAATTGGAATACCCGTCCAAGATGCAATCACTTGCGCAATGGTAATATCATCTACCATCGCATTCACTAATGGCTCACCTGATTGTAATGCTTCAAGCTCAGCTAGTTTGTCATTTAATGATTTATGACTTTCATCATCTGACACGTCATTGGCTAAGTTATCAGTTACTGTTGACTGTAACTCAATCACACTTTGAACAAGTGTTAATTCAGTTTGCCAGCGGATATTTAAATCAGCTAATTGCGTTTCTGTATCTGCAATTTTTTGCTCTAATTCTGATATTTCAAAAGAGACATTATCAAAGATTGATGACTCTCTTTGCATTACTTCAAGTTCATTTTGAGAATATAATAAAGTTTGCTCTAAACTTTCGATAGACTCAGGTTTTGCGCCTTGTGTTAATGCAATACGTGCACAGCTGGTATCTAATAGGCTAATCGCTTTATCCGGTAACATACGAGCAGGTAAGTATCTGATAGATAAATTAACCGCAGCTTCTACTGCTGATTCGCGAATATATACTTTATGGTGCTTTTGCAGAGATTCGGCTACACCTCTGAGCATTTGCAATGCATCTGTGGCGTTAGGTTCTTCAACTTTTACGACCTGAAAACGACGGGTTAAAGCGGGGTCTTTTTCGAAATATTTTTTGTACTCATCCCACGTAGTTGCGGCTAAAGTTCTAAACTCACCGCGTGCAAGCGCAGGTTTTAATAAGTTAGCAGCATCATTTTGACCTTCTGCACCGCCGGCACCAATTAAGGTATGGGCTTCATCAATAAATACCACGATTGGCTTTTCAGATGTTTTAACTTCATTGATCACATCTTTTAGTCTGTTTTCAAACTCACCTTTAACACTCGCGCCAGCTTGAAGCAGACCTAAATCTAAGCTGTGAATTTCTACATCTTTGATAGCAGCAGGTACTTCACCTTGTGCAATTTTTATTGCTAAGCCTTCAACAACTGCCGTTTTACCAACACCAGGCTCACCTACAAAAATAGGATTGTTTTGTCTTTTACGGCAGAGGATATCAATTGCTGTTCTAACTTCTTGGTTTCGACCAAGTACGTTATCTAATTGTCCATCTCTGGCTGCTTGGGTTAAATTAGTAGTATATTTTTCTAGAGCGTCACCAGAGCTTGCACCAGCAGTACTGGCACCAACTGATTTAGTGCCAACATGGGTGACTTTTAATTTTGATATTTGATTACGTAATGCTGATTCAGAGAAGTTTTCAAAGCATTTTAAAGATAAGGCTTTAGTGCCTAAATTACTCACTTGCTGTGTCGTAAGTATAATATGCAAAGTTGTTAACTGATCATGAGAAAAATCTACCGTTGCACATAACCAAGCTGATTTAATTAACTCGGTTAAATTACCGCTTAAACTTGGTTGACCTTCAAAGCCTTTGCTTAATTTTGTGAGTTTACTTGAAAGTTCATTAATTACTTTTTCAGGTTCAATTTTTTGGCTAGTAAAAAACTCTGTCACTTGTGGGTCTGGCTTATAAATAAGCTGCATTAACCAATGCTCAAGCTCAATGGCTGGGCAGTGAGTATTCATCGCATCGCCAGCTGCTAATTCTAAAGCGCGTTTTGCTGTCGGGTCTAATTTAGCAATTAGATTAGGTAAATTTACTTGTGGCATAGTATCAATCCTTTACTAAGTGGATCAGGTAAACGACAGGTTTATCCTGTTGTGTGCTTTTTATATGAAAACCTCGACCTAAACAAAGCGTTTCGTTTTGTTTTGCCGAGAGCTTAGTTCTCTCAAACCATATATCGGGTGCTTTTAAAAAGATGCCTATTTCAGTTTTATCGCGTAAATAATAACGTGTCATATCGGCGAGTTCTTTATACCAAGCATCATCATTGGTTAGTTTTTTTAGCTCAGCTTCGTCTTTAGCTTCTACTGTAATGTTAATTTTTTGTTTCGACAACCAACATCTTTGTCCTAATAGGAAACCTTGACCTAATTGGTTGTTTTGTCCGCAACTAGACTCATTTTGCGCGTTTCTTTCAGGGCCTAATCGTGTCAAACTTTCTTGAGTCAGTTGGTGCTTGCTTAAATAAGTGCAATAAGTTGTGACCTTTACACCAAAATAATCGGAGAGAATTTGTTGTAAATTTTTTTGTGAACGATTTGGTACGCCTAACATTAAGCTGTATCCTAGCCACTTTTTTGTTTGTGGGCTATCGGGTAGGGATGTCAGCTGTGCGATGCAATTTGTCAGCTGTGACACTGAACTATGTGATTGTCGATCACTTTTAAAGTAGCGATCGACTTCATCGGTTAGTAATAAGTGAGTTTTTTCTTGTGTTCTAGCAAATAATTTAAAATATCTATCATTAAAAATATTTAGAAAATCAAATAACGCATAGTCTTCACCATGAAAAGCTTTTAAAAGCTCTTCATATATATAAACTGGTACAACCGTGTAACCAGACGTTAAAGATGTTTTACTGCTGGATATAATGGCTTTTTTACCAATAAATTTAAATTCACTTATTTCTGAGTTTAAATTATCGGGCATAGGATCTGCTTCGATAATTAACTCAAATGGGTTGGGAGATTGTGCAAGGTGACGATTGATAATTCGGATCAGCTGCACTAATTCAAATTTATCGGGCTGTGCCTGAGCTTGCTGAATTAAAGACATTGCTGCGCACCATGCACTTTATCAAAGCTGATGTATTCTTTACCTTTATCAGTTGAGAGTGTGACTTCTAATTGTACAAAGCGATCAAAACTACAAAAACCAGCAAAAAACTCATTTAATAAGTGAATGAATAACCAAATATTCATAGAATTCTTTTTATCAAAGACCGACATTTCAATACTGATTAAAGTACCTGAAGTGAATATGTTTACGCCATCAATATACATGCGTGCAACTTTTTGCTGGTAATTTACATTCTGTATTGCAGATGTTAGAACTTGCTGCTGTGAAGAGCGACTAAAGACCGACAACAAATTTCGTAGTTTCTCTGTTGGCTCATCTACATTGGTGAGTGCACTGAAATTAGTACTTAATAATTCGATTAATTTCCAATGAAGCTGCTGAGACTCATTAGGATAATAAGGTACAGTTGGCACGTTATGGCTTATTAAATCCCCTGGCAATTCAATTGAACCTGCAAACTTTAAAGGGTTGCCAGTGTTGATACTACATGGTGTACGTCCATTACAGCATATCAACTGCGTAGTCAGTAAATGATCTTTTGCATTATTAACTTCATGTTTTGAATTGGGATCAAAGCTGATAGCAAGATGGTGTTGATACTTTTTTTCTCGATTAATATGGGTTTCACTAAACCATAATAATCCATTATTTTTATCAAAATAACGTTTTGCAAATAATGGCTGTAATAGAAACTCACCATCAGGTTTAACTTCTTTTACACTTTCGACGCTGATTATTTCGATTTCAGATGTTTGATTTGAAGCATCAGCATTGAGTGGTACAGATAGCTGCTGATGATTGTAATATATCGGTTCTGCACGATTAGTAAACTGATTGATAACAAGGGTGGTATTTAATTGAAATACACTGGTATCAAATAAACCGATTAGTTCAGAAGGAATATCTTTAACAAAAAAGCTGATCACCAGTTTGTTGGTATTGAGCTTTTTAATCGCATCTTGCAGGCCGTCTAATTGAAAGTATTTCCTTTTTTCAGAGTAATTAAAATATTCTAACATCATTTGATACGCTGAAAATTGACTGCCTTTTTTATCTAAAACATTGAAGTCGCTTTGAATACATCTCGGTTTAAACAGCTTTTTATCTAATATGCTTAAGTTTTCAAAGTTATCATCAGATAATGTAATAAATTCAAGTTGCGATAGTAATAAAGCAATTAATCCGGCTGAACCTTGGCCAAAACCATGTAAATATAAATCCAATACATTGCCAATACTGTTTGAAATTAACGCTTCAGGATCGTTGGTATTAATGTGTAATTGAATGACTGAATTAGCATCATGTTTAATTGGTAAATCAAATGGGAAAGGCGCATATCTTGCTGATACAGTATTTAATGTAACTGGTGAAAAAACGGTATCATTACAAAACTTAAATTGGCAAAGCTGGTTTTTTTCATTTTTTGTTTTTAACGCTTCGCCTCTATTGATGTGTATTTCTTCTACAAAAGTCTCTGTATCAGGCTTGAGTTTTACACTCATAACTGAAGGTAAAAGCTGGTTAAATGAAGGATACAATACGGAGCATAGCGCATTTGATATATGCGGTAATTGTTGATCTAACTTCATTTCATTTTTAGCGCTCAGCAAAGCAACAGATTCAAGTAAACGCGTTATATTAGGATCTTCATAGCGTTTTTCATTAAGATGCATGGTATTTGCGACACCAGCATGTTTTGACTTGAATTCACTAGCAGAGCGTCGAATTAAAGAGAGTTCTCTTTCGAAATAACGATTTAATAAATCAGACAATTTCATTCTCCATTGTTAAGCTAAAATCACTGATATTAAGTTTGCTATTTAATTGAAATTCATGACCATCAACTAAATCACCTGAAATGATAAAATTGATAGCGTTTGATTTATCTTCATTAACTAAGATGCTGATATCTACATTTTCTATGCGATACTCGAAGTCATTGATTAGGCTCTTAATTCTTGATGTGAAAATATTCTTGCCTAATTGGTAATTTAAGCTCTGAATGTCTTCAACACCATAAGCATATATAGAACGTTTACATTCAGTTAAGCCTGAATCTAAGACGATTAATGGCGCTTCGCTTTCGAGAAGTTGTTTTAAGTTATATTTTACTGAAGTTAATAAATGAGATTCATCACTTGTTGTCAGTTCACTTAAAAATGAGCGGATAAAGACCATTATTTCCCCTCAGTTAAATCGGTTGTCAGCAGAATTTGTCCAGCAAACATATCAAATTGATATTGTGGTTGCAGAGACACTTCGCAAAAGTATTCACCTGTGCTGTTAGGTGTTTCTTTTACCGATATTCTTGCACTTCTTAGTGGATATTTGGCTAATGTTTCATCATTAGCTGAAGAGACATTTGAAACATATTTACTCAGCCATTTTGATAGGTGCTGTTCACATTCGTTTGCTGAAACAAAACTACCTAATAACTCTCTTATTTGTACTTTTAAATAATGGGCAACGCGACAACAAATGAGCGTTGTTTGGATAAGGGATAATACTTTATCATCTTGATGATTTTGACCTGCCCATACAGAGTGATTATCCATAAAGTAATATTTAGTGGTTAATGGACTATGGGCAAGTGGTATAAAACCCTGTTTAGCATAGAACTTACCTATACTGCCAAATATTCTGACTTTAGGGCTAGGTTGATGCCATGCATGGTCTTTTGACGTTTCAGGTAAGTTGAGTACAGCGCCTTGTAACCTATCATTCCAACGTGATTTCATGAAACCAAACCAGCTTATGCGATTGAACTCTCTTATTATTGTTGATGCAAAAGCAAAGTGGGCATTTCCATATAAACCTTGGTGTTTTTTACATGATTTTTCGTTTAATACAAAACCGCAAGAGTGGTTTTTATATTGTTCTCTGAGCTTTAATTTAGGTAAGGTCAAACCAATAAAACGACTGGAAGCGACATCTCTTAATTTTTGCCAACTTGAATAATCAGGACCTTCGATTATTTTTTTTACACGTTTGATATCGCTGATCCAGCTGCCATCAGATTCGCCAAAAAAAGAGTCATCTGGTGACATGATAAACGGACATAAGCAATGTTGACCTAATGCACCTAATAGCTCTAAGGTATATATATCATCGTATTCACTAAAATCATTGAGCTCAGCTGATACATTATGATCAACTAATACTAGGCCAAATGGCTCACCACCTAAGGTATTGAGTTCATTATTGCCGATTTTATTATAAAGTTGGGAGCGTTTTAATTCGCTTGCTAAATTGACATCGTTTGATACGGTTTGCCAGTCGTAATCCAAACATTTAATTTTGATTCTTTGTTTATTGAAAGGTACTGACACTAAATTATTAAGACCGCGCCATCTTGCCTCTAACTCTTCAAAGCGTGGTTGCTGTAAAATAAGTGACATTTGATCACTTAAAGATTTATCTATACTGGCGATAAGCTGCACAATTAATGCTTTAAATTGATCGGCTGATTTTAATTGGGCAGAATACTCTTGAGCAATGATCTTAATTGCTTTTTCTAAAAAAGAGTCATCATCACTTTTGATTGCCAAAAGTGCCTGTAACGCGTCAGTATTATTCATTCATCTCATTATTATTGTTATATATCAGTCACCACGATATTAATGGTGACTGATATCAATAAAGGCATTAAAAATTAATGCCTTGGCAGGGTATTAACCTGGTATTTTTGCAACCATACGAACAGAAGTCGTTAGTGACTCCATTTGTAACCATGGTTTTAAGTGTGCAATTGCTGAGTATGAACCAGGTTTACCTGGTTGCTCAACAACTTGAATTGACGATTCTGCTAATGGTGTTTTAGCACGCTGTTCGTTACCAATTGCACCTGGATTAGTAAATTGACTGATCCAAGTATTTAGGTCGCGTTCAACATCTGTCGCTTCAAGGTTAGAACCTAATTTATCGCGGCCCATTATTTTTAAGTAATGTGCGATACGGCTGCTTGCCATAATGAAAGGTAAACGCGCAGAAATTGCTGCATTAGCCGTTGCATCTGGATCAACATAGGTTTTAGGTTTTTGTGTCGTTTGACCACCAATGAATACTGCGTAATCAGAATTCTTATAGTGAACTAATGGTAAGAAACCAAGATCACTTAATTCTTTTTCACGTTCATCAGTTAAGTTAACTTCAGTTGGACATTGTTGCTGGATATCACCCGCATCTGATTTATAAGTCAGATTTGGTAATGCTTCAACTTTACCGCCATTTTCTAAACCACGGATAGAAGTACACCAACCACTTGCAGTGTATGCTTGTGTCATTTTAAGACCCATATCATACGCAGCATTTGACCAAACGATTTGATCGTTACCAGTTGGTCTTGGATTACCTTCAGCATCTAATGCTAATTCTTCATAATCGAAAGACTTAGTTGCAGCGCCTTTTTTACCATATGGTAGGCGTGCGATTGTTTGTGGAAGCGTTAAAGTAACATAACGTGCATCATCGCTTTCACGGAATGAATTCCATGATGCGTATGCAGGTGAGTCAAATGCAGGTGCAACTGGCTTACCTTCGTTAAATACTTCATAGCTGTCTAATTCAAACATATTGGCTGACGCTGCAGCTACAAATGGTGCATGACATGCTGCTGCAGTCTCGCCCATGTAGCGTAACAATGACACGCTTTCATCGCTTGCGTCAAATTGGTAATCGCCTAATAGTAAACCGTAAGGTTCGCCACCGGCAGTACCGTATTCCGATTGATATAAAGTATTGAATAATGGGCTACGATCAATTGCAGGCGCATCTTCAAATTGCTCTAAAATATCGTCACGGTTAAAATCAGCTATTTTGATCTTTAAGTCGGCACCTACTTCACTTTCACGAACTAGCTTATTAAGACCGCGCCATGAGCCTTCAAGTTTTTTAAACTTATCTTGCTGCATTACTGCTGATAATTGCTTAGATAACTTTTTATCAATTGAAGAAATTGCATTTTCAATTGTTTTAGTCAGGTTTTTATCCCAGCTTACAGTACCTGAAGTTGCTTGCTCCATTAAAACCGAAACAAGCTCTTTAGTTGCATCAGGCGCTGTTTGTGTTGTAGCAGCAATTGCACGATCAAGAAAACTTACTTCTTGTGCTTCGCCCTGTGCTGCAGCGCCTTGTTCTTGTTCAGTACTCATTAAGACTCTCCCTCAGAACCTAAACCAAGCTCGTCAGAAAGTGCTTTAATTGTATCTGCACTTGATAGTACTTCTTTTAATAACTTTTCAAGATCGCGTGATCTATCTGCTTTACTTAAGAGTACTTTTAGCTGGTTACGTGTTTCAACTAATTGCTTTAAAGCATCAACTTTTTCAACAATGGCTTCAGGTGTGAAGTCTTTCATTGAATCAAAAGTTAAGTTTGCTTCGATTTGACTGTTGTCATCTACCAGAACATTATCAACTTTCATTTTAAGTTCTGGACCAACACGTTTCATTACTGTATCGAAGTTATCTTTATCTATTTGAAAGAATTCACGATCAGCAACATCTGGTTTATTATCATTATCAGCTGAAAAATCACCTAATACACCAACAACAAAAGGAAGTTCTTTTGTTTCTAATGCACCATTTGTTTCAACATCATATGTGATGCTAACGCGGTTTTTACTTACGCGTTTATGTTGAGAATTTAATGCCATTTTTTATATCCTAAATGCTTAATGATTACTTAAGATCTGCTTGAGAAGTAATTTCAGCTGAAGTCGTATCGAATGTTACTTCGGCCGCTTTTTCAACTTTGCCGCCTTCAGCTTCTACATAATAAGTCTGTGCATGTGTAGAGTATGTCATAGCAAAGTTTTCACCTGGTTGACTGCCATCGCTACCAGAAATGCTATAACTAGAAATACGTGCATTTTCTAATGTTACGATTAAGTAAGGAATAAGGCCTTTACCAGCACGGTTAGGCTTAGTGAAAACGATTTCAATTTTCTTACCTGCTTCACCTGGTGCATATAAAAATGTTGTGATGTACGGGCTGGCACCATCTAATTGTTTAGAACACTGGATTTCACCTAGAGCTACCATGCCGCCATCATTGTTATCTGCGTTACCGATATCTACTGATACGTTACGCATTGCACTCCATGACATAGAGTCAAGTGCGAAAAAACCTTTTTTACCACCGATATCAGTTACTGTTGCTGAACCTTTGATTGTGTCGTTTCCGTCAATTCTCATGTAAATAGAAGCCATGATCTTTCTCCATTAAATATAAAAGTTAAAAATCTACTGCCGGTTTACCAACTAAAATCGGAATCTGTAGATGTGTTTGATGTTTCTTGATTACTTGGTATTTCATTTTCACTGCTGTCTTGAACTATTGGAGCTTCTACAACAGGTGTTGATTCTTGCTTTTGAGGTGGTTGTACTACCTCTTTAATTTCTACAGGTGCAGGTTTATAGGCACTAATATCTGCTTTTTCACTATCAATACCTGTTACTAAATTAATTTGACCTAAAATTTTGTCATTGCCAGATACTAACTCTTGCATCAAATCAGGTAGTGACATGTAGCCCCAACGTATTGCCTTTTCTAATAGAAAAGAAACTGGGCTATGCGGCTCAGTTTTTGAAAAATAGTCAGCTATTTTTCTGAGTTCTTGAAAAGCCTGATCTCTATTAGCTAGCTGCGCTGAAACATTTAGTACTTGCTGTGTGATTTGTACCGTATTTTGTACTGAACTTGATTGTTCAGTGGTATTTATAACGGGAGCACTGACTGTTTCTTGTTGCGGTGCATCAATTGCTTCATCTATAGTGTTAGTTACAGACTCAGCAGCCGATTCGACCGGTTTATCTAAAGGCCAAACAGGATAGCTATCAAACACTAAGTATTTAATTGCTTGCAAACAGTCATTTAAATTTTCTTTAATGAACTGTGCACTGACTGCAGAAATAGCGAGCTTAGTTGTTATTGCTTTTAGCCATACGTCCAGTTTTATTACTGAGTTTAATGCGTTATCTAGGGCAATAACAGTTGATGTAATATCATCTTTATAGGATGAAAAGTCTTTTTTAGCTTGTGCCTTTAACTCTGCTAATTTACCTGATTTAGATGCAGAGAAATATTGTGCGTGATCTATCTCGCCAACTAATGAAAGCATTTGTAATGGCATATACAGCAAACCACTATTAGCACTTTCACCTAATAATTGAATTAACGGCCTAAGTTGTAGTTCGGCTCTTTGCGCAGCTTGTTCAGTTGCATCTTCAGATTTTAATTTGTTATCTGGTAAGTATGGCTGAACATCAGGCCAAAAGTTTTCAATAAACTCATTTAAAGTTTCTAAAGCAGAAGCAATTTTTGTAATTGAATCTCTTTGAAAAGCTAAAGACATTACCCACCAACAGTAAATTTCTACATCTTTACTTTTTTCAGTTAAAGTTTGCCAACATGCGTCACTGACTGTTTGCCAGTTTTTTTCATTTTCTTCAAATAAAGTTTCGTCTGTTGTGGAGTCAGGCGTTTCAATTAAACGTCTAAAAGATGACTGTGCGGCATTGAAGTTATTTCTTAATGCACGATAGGCTGTACGGTCATCTTTTAGATAACAGCCTGTTGCTGACTCACCTTCAATAGGTTGTAATAATTGCTTATAATCCACTAATAATCCGTATCTTTGTTTTTATTATTAATTACATAGTAAAATGTAAGGTAAAAAAAATGTTAATGCAAATTCATTCTATTTATTTAACCCTTTAAATACCGATAAATCACATTGTATTTTATTGCAAGGTGTTATTTTAGGTTACTTCACTTTAACAAAAAGTGTAACTAGGTTAATTTTACTGTGATTTTTGTTTTTTAAATACATCTAGCGGTAATATATATTAAATTTACAGGGGAAATGTGAAGGAAATAAGGAAGCTTTGAACTTTTTATATCCAATTAACTATTTTTGTTTAATATACATACTAAATTCAAGTATCAAAAAACCATTTAACGATGCTTTTTAATTCATTTCGATAGTTTGATTTTCAAGTATTATTAAGCCACTTTTTTTACTTTTAAATATTTTCCAATATCAACCTCATCTAACTGTTCTTTTGGTAGGTATTTTTGTGCGTATTGTAAATACACACCAGATGTTAAAAATAGTTCGAATATATTTTTATCTATATGTTGTTCGAGAACCATCTTATGCATGATTTCTATGGCGACACTGAGAGGCTTTGCTTTTTTATATGGTCTGTCGGCAGCAGTTAATGCTTCAAAAATGTCAGCTAAAACTAAGATGCGTTCAGGGATAGATAAATCTGTGGCTGTTAGTTTTCTGGGGTAACCAGTGCCAATTAATGTCTCATGATGTGTA
The DNA here is from genome assembly GCF_018860845.1 of Pseudoalteromonas sp. C2R02. Taxonomy (NCBI): domain Bacteria; kingdom Pseudomonadati; phylum Pseudomonadota; class Gammaproteobacteria; order Alteromonadales; family Pseudoalteromonadaceae; genus Pseudoalteromonas; species Pseudoalteromonas sp. C2R02. The sequence continues at coordinate 34,229 of NZ_JAHKQC010000045.1, forward strand.
GAGGCATAACGCGGCACATTTTTAAGTTCATCTGGAAATGGTAAATTATTAAGCATTTTTATGGTGCTGATCACATGCTCATTGATTTTAAACCTATCTTCATCAGTTAAAGTACCGCGAGAAATGGATAAATTATATAGCTCGCCTCTATTATGAATCAGATCAGGTATTTTCATTTTTATACCAAAGCTTGGGTCATATTGTTTACAGCGAGTACGAGGTTCAATATGCTTGTTCGTATCTAATAATAACTTTTCAGCTATTGGTAACTTTTTAGGCTTTTCATTGGCATGTTTATCAAACTCAATAGGAGATAGGCCTAGGCTATCATCAAAGTATCTAAGCCAAGTTTGGCTAGCTATTTGGGTCAGTTTTTCGACTTTATCTTCTCCCATATACTCACCGCCAATGTTTGTTTGAGCTATAAAAGCAAAGTCATCTTGTAGTTTAATGTGCTTACGTTTTAGTTCTTGTTGGTAAAACACACCAGAATCTGGTGCTAACAATAATTGCTTGTAGTATTCAATTTCGGCATCTCTATGTAATACTTCAAAGCGCATTCTGATTTCGTGAATACGGTTATAAATTGTTTCAAGTTTAGTGCCTTTATCGACAATATGCTCAGGTGTGGTTATTTTCCCACAATCATGTAGCCAAGCTGCAATTCTGAATTCTCTTTGTTCGTCTTCAGTTTTTAGAGCAAAATCAGCGAAGCAGTCTTTTTTACTTCTACTTGCTTCATCAACTAATAGAATGCCAATTTCAGGTACTCTTTCGCAATGACCAGCGGTATAAGGTGACTTATCATCGATTGCTTGAGCAATTAGCTTTATAAATGACTCCATAAGCTCTTTTTGACTTTTTTCATGTTTGTGTAATGAACTGCCCATATCTGTAAGAGATTCAGCTAATTCATCCAGTTCTTTTATGTGACTAATAGAGGTTTCAACTTCATTGTATTTGCGATGTTTAATTAAATTGTTTTGCTTAACTAATTGTTTTACTGGATTTTCTATAAAACGCGCAAAGTAAAAGGAAATAGGCAGCATGCATAAAAGACATAAAGCGGTGATCAGCATTGAAACTTTTACTTTTTCTAAACTTTTGCCAATAATGCTCTTGTATGGGGTAACAACAGCAAAGTAAGTTTGTACTTTATCTCGAATATTTACAGGGCTAATAAACATATAATATTCTGTGCTGGCGAGCGTGGTTTTTATTAAATTATTATGAACGCCTAGTTTTTTAGCCTCAGTAATAAGAGATTCATATGGTACATTGATAGACTGAAAACCTGTGTTGTTTACATCGGTTTCTAGCCATTTATTGTGTAATGCTGTTTTTTGTTCGGTCGAAATATGACTGATCGCTTTATTAATTATAGGCAATAAATCTCTATGCTCTTCATTTATTAATATATGTAAATTTTCTGGAATAGTAAGTGGCTTAAAGCTAATCGCTGGCTGTATTGTTAAATCATCGATAAAGTTTTGCGATAGCATATTTTTTAAAATAATTCGGCTGTCAAGTGCCGCATCTGCGTGACCTTTTTTTACTGCGTTGATTGCTTCTAAAGGGGTTTCGAATTCAATAATATTAATTAATGGTAATTGTTTTCTGAGGATGGGGGTAATTGACCAACCTTGAGAAATCGCTAAGGTTTTATTATTAAGAAACTGAATTTTGGTAATAGGCATTTGACTTGGTTGTGTTAGTAATGCAAAAGGTAAACCTAGAAATGCTTCACTCATTACCCCTAAGTTTTGATTTATTGGTGTATCGTAAACTGCTTGTAAGGCATCTAATTCATCACTTTTAAACATGTTAACTAATTTCGACCATGCAAAGCCATTTACATAGTCAAATTCAATGCCTGTCATTTGAGAAATGAGATTAATGACATCAACAGAATATCCTTTAGGTTGACCGGAAATTGCAAAATCTATTGGCACCCAATCTTTTGAGTTTGAGATTGTAATAACAGGTTTTGTAGCAATAAGTTGTTTTTCTTGTTGGGTTAAGTTTAACGGTGCAGAATCAGGCACTTTAAGTATAGCTGTTTTGTTTTTACTGGTTGCTATTAGCTCACCATTGCCCTGATATAGGTAGATTTCGCTTCCTAAAGGCAATTGATGTTCTTGTAATTGGTTAGACAAACTCGATAGTGCGATGTCTAAAGCTAAAACATGTTTGGTATTAGGTAACTTTGTAGAAAATGTAAGTCCAGGTGCTTGTAATGAGTTAAATTGATAAGGTTCAGATTTGTAAATTTCGCCCGTTTTAGATTGCTCAAACCAGACTCTTTTCGTGGGGTCAAAATCGGTTTGGTTTTCTTGAATATGCCTCACTTTAAATGATTTATCTAAGTACTCTATAGTTTGCAGTTTAGATTGAGCGCTAGAGCTTACTTTTAACCATCTATCTTTTATTGAAGCTGAAAATTGTTGTCGTATCAGGGGGGAGGCTTCTAAATTAATTAATTGATTAAAGTCTCCGTTGTTTTGCCCTATATATATGGAATAAAAAATAGGATTAGTTGCCATTATTTGCGCAAAGGCTTGGTAGCTTGATGGGGTTAAGGTATTTTGTGCTAGTAATGAAGAATTTTGTGCTAATACAGTTGTTACTTTAGTGGCACTATCATCAATATTTGATAAATAATCTCGTGTATATTTTGCTGTCATTTGAAAGCTACTTCGAGCAGAGTCGCTTGCTATCGACATACTAAAATAATAATTTAATCCAATCGCTATGGTAGCAGTTAAACCTGTCGCTATGATAAAAATACTTAGCAATGTTATATGAATTGAAATACGAAATTTTTTCAAACTACTAATAAACATGAATATCCTTATTTTAAATACTTAACCAATTTAAGGTTAAAAAATCTCCAAAACTAAAAATAGTACAAAAAGTAACTAATGAATAGTGAAAATTGTTAATAATCATTGTTTAAAACATTGTATTTTATTTTTTTGAATAAATAGAGGTAAGTAATTAAGAAATAGATATAAATAGAGATAATGATGTTAGGGATTTAAAGCAATAAAGCTGGCTAATACGCCAGCTTTATAAATGTGGGGTTAGTCTCGTTCTTGCAACCACTTTTGTAACTGCGCTATAGGCATAGGTTTAGCGTAAATATAACCTTGTATCATAAATACATCGCGTTCTTTAAGATACTCAACTTGATGTTGATGCTCTACGCCTTCTGCAATCATTTTTAAATTAGATGATTTAGCAAAGGAAATAATGGCATCTAAAACTGAGCTTTTTAAATCATCGCTATTAATTGTATCGACAAACATTTTATCAATTTTTAATGTGCTGATCCCGAGCTCTTGAATATATGAAAAGCCACCATACCCAGTACCCGCATCATCGAGTTTCAAGTCTATGCCTTTTTTGTAAAAATCATCTAAACAGGCTCTTGCATGAGGTAAGTTATCAATTTTCATACGTTCGGTTATTTCTAATGAAATGGTCGATGGGGCAATTTCATAGTGATTCATTAAACTTTCAAGTAATTCATATAATGCATTATCTTTAAAGTGATCGGGCACAATATTGATACTGACAAATTTATCGCTTTGATCCCATTTTAACGTTTTAATATCTTTAGCCATTTTCTTTATTAATTGCTCTGTTATATCAACAATTAAGCCTGTATCTTCAGAAAATGGAATAAACTGATAAGCGGGGACAACCGCCCCATCTTTATGTACCCACCTAGCTAACATTTCTACACCAACCACTTCATTGCTTTTACTATCTATAATAGGTTGATAAAAAGGCGTAAATTCTTTAAATTTGATGGCATCTTTGATGATTCGGTCCATCGATTGGCGAATTGTAAGTAACTTAAAAGCAAATAGGGCCAGAAGTGTGGCTAAGACAAATGAAAAGGCGACAGTGCTAAACCAGCTTAGTTCTTGATAATAAATATAAAACGCTTTAGTGCCTCTCAGATTTAGAGTGACTTTGACATCACTTTCCATTCTACTGGCAGTATATTCAATATAGCTGGGTTGCTTAATTCTTTTACTTTTAAATTCAAGATTGGGTAACCCTTGAATAACAAAGTCATATTCTAAACAGTTCATACAAGCAAATTCGGTTAAATAGTTAACCATAAAAGGGTTAATGCTAGCGAAATAACGCGAATTTTCATGTGAACGCACCATTAATAAATCTAAATGTTCATCACTATGTGTCACAGTAGCTAAAGAAAGTTGATCTTTTAATACATGTTTATCTGGGTTGAGTGTTCTTTGATGATAATTAGATAAATCTATATGTACATTTTCACTGGCACAATGCTGTTCTTGTCCATGTAATACGCCAACTAAGCGAACTGCTGGGTGTTCAAAAGCAAGCATTGCAAGTTTCTTTACGTCTTCTTCAGAGCATTGAAATGTATCGGGATCGGGTAAGTTTTCTAAGATATCATGTGCTTCTAACATGGCGTCATGAAACTGATATAACAATTGCTCAGCATCTTTATGCAGTGCTTTTTCAGCATAAAAATGATTAAAAAAGTTAACTGTAATGAGTCCTAAGGTAAACGTTACTGCAAACACACTGGCTGTTATTTTTTTAATATGCACTAATAAAGTTCCTTTTTTAATTCTTTTATGGGAATTAAGTTGGCATAAAGTTGTATAGTTATAAGCCTATGGTTAGGTTAATTTGATGAAGACAATTAAGCAAGTAATTGGTTTTTATCATTTACAATTTAAATCTTGTTTTCTAGTTAATTAAGCATGTTTAAATTAAAGAATAAAACACTTACTTGACACTTGTGTCAACTTGTTATTTACTGGAAGCACTTTCTTGTCAATACCTGCAGTGCGTAACTATAAAAATAATAGTAGTACAGGTCAAAACATAACTAAAATAAACAATAGGTTGCAATACTATGTCATACAAATCATTTACCCCGCCACGCCGGATATTAATGGGTCCTGGACCTTCTGATATTAGTTCTGAAGTACTTTCAGCTATGTCACGCCCTGTAATTGGTCATTTAGATCCGCTTTTTGTTGGTATGATGGATGAAGTGAAATCTTTGCTTCAATATGCGTTTCAAACCAAAAATGAATTTACCATTGCTTTATCAGCACCAGGCTCAGCGGGAATGGAAGCATGTTTTGTTAATTTAGTAGAAGCCGGTGATAAAGTGATTGTATGTCGCAATGGCGTGTTTGGTGATCGTATGATCCAAAATGTGACCCGCATTGGCGCCGAGGCAATCGTTGTAGATTCTCCATGGGGCCGTGCAGTTGAAACCGATAAAGTTGAACAAGCTTTAATTGATAATCCAGATGCAAAATTTTTAGCGTTTGTGCACGCCGAAACATCTACGGGCGCGTTATCAGATGCTAAAACTTTGTGTGAAATGGCGCAAAAGCATAACTGTATCACCATTGTAGATGCTGTAACTTCACTTGGTGGAGTTGAATTAAAAGTTGATGAATGGGGTATAGATGCTATTTATTCTGGTTCTCAAAAATGTTTATCGTGTGTGCCTGGTTTATCGCCTATTTCATTTAGCGATAAAGCAGTTGAGGTTATCAAAAATCGTAAGTCACCAGTACAAAGTTGGTTTTTAGATCAGTCTCTCGTTATGAGCTACTGGTCAGGACAAGGAAAACGCAGTTACCATCATACAGCACCAGTCAATTCACTATATGCTTTACATGAATCCTTGGTACATTTGCATAATGAAGGCCTTGAAAATGCATGGGCACGACATAAACAACAACACGAGACATTAGCCAAAGGATTAGCGAAATTAGGAATTGAATTTATTGTACCTAAAGATGAAAGATTACCGCAGCTTAATACGATTTCAATCCCAAGTGGTATTGATGATGCCAAAGTTCGTAGCTATATGTTAAATCACTATAATTTGGAAATCGGTGCGGGATTAGGTGATTTTGGCGGTAAAGCATGGCGAATAGGCTTAATGGGTTATGGGGCTAGAAATGAAAATGTAGCCCTATGTTTAACAGCCTTAGAAGATGCTTTAAAACAATAAAACTGAAACTAGCCATATTTAAAAGCCGAAAATGTTCGGCTTTTTAGTGCCTTATTTTTGCACTCATTATAAATCTAATAAAAAGTTAATCATTAATATAGCGAGAAATAAAATGTGGAATGTATATTTGTCAGGTGAAATTCACTCAGATTGGAGAGAGCAAATAATTAAAGGTTGCCAATTAAATGATTTACCAATTTCATTTACTTCTCCTGTGACAGATCATCAAAGCAGTGATGCAGCTGGTGATGTATTAGGTGCGGAAGCGCAAAACTTTTGGCGCGATCATAAATCTTCAAAGGTAAATGCAATCAGAACCAAAACTTTTATAGACAAATGTGACCTTGCCATAGTGCGTTTTGGTGATAAATATAAACAATGGAATGCAGCCTTTGAAGCGGGTTACTGTGCTGCTTTAGCAAAACCTTATATTACACTTCATGATGAAGAATTGATCCATCCATTAAAAGAAGTGGATGCGTCTGCTATGGCATGGGCACAAACCCCAGAGCAAGTGGTAGAACTGCTCAAATATATTGTGCCGAATGATTTATCGCTTTAAATTTACTACTTTAAAACCATTTTATGTATTTCTACGTATTAATCACTGAATACATCAATTGGGATCATAAATGAGATTATTAGAACATGAAAAATCAAGAGTTATTGAAATGGCATGGGAGGATAGAACGCCATTTGAAGCGATAAATACTCTATTTGGATTAAAAGAAAAAGCAGTTGTTGGGCTGATGAGGGCGAATTTAAAGCCTAGCAGTTTTAATTTATGGAGAAGTAGAGTAAGTGGCAGAAAAACTAAACATCTTAAGCTAAGATCAAATAAAGTTAGTAGAGGATATTGCCCTACACAATACAAGAACCGCTAGCAAAGTTGACTAGCGGATAAAAATTTACGATGGCGCTTTTATTAAAGCGTTCAAAGCGCTGTCTACATTTGTGTACTTAAAGTTAAATCCACTCGCTAGCAGCTTTTCGGGATATACATTTTGTCCGTAAGTGAGTAACTCTGACATTTCACCAAATATTAATTTTAGTAACAAAGTGGGTGTGGTAAAAATACAAGGTCTGTTTAGTGTTTTAGATAAATGACGAGTGAACTCAGTATTCGAAACGGGATTTTGAGCCGTCATATTTATTGGACCTCTTAGTTGTTCATTTTCAATAATGTAAAGAATAGCATTAACCATATCTTCAACATGTATCCAAGACATTACTTGGTTACCAGAACCTATTTTACCACCTAAGCCTAGTTTAAATGGCGGTAACATTTTAGCCAGTGCACCATGGTTTTTAGATAGCACAATACCCGTTCTCAGAAGTGCGACACGCGTGAATGGACTGTTTGCTTTTTCTGCAATTAACTCCCAGTTTTCACACACAGTGTTTGTAAATTCTTTATTATAATCAGTAAAATTATCATTAATCTGAGCAACACTTTGTCTACCATAAATACCAATTGCGCTGCCCGAAATAAATAGTTTAGGCTTTTTTGTTGCTTGTTTTATTAAATTGACGATATCTTGTGTGATTGACCATCGACTATTGCATATCAAATCTTTTTGACTTTGCGACCAACGTTTATCTGCAATAGGCTCTCCTGCTAAATTGATAACGATATCGGCATTTTCAATGCTATCTAAGGTTAGTTTGCGGATTATTATTACTTTTGAGTTAAGCTGCATCTGCGCTTTTTCGATATTTCGGCTCAATACAGTAATATTAACATTGTGAGTATGCAATTGTTTGATCAGTGCTTGACCAATACAGCCTGTACCACCTGTAATTAAATAATTCATAATAGGTTTTTAATACTCCTGATTTATCTATCGGTTTAGATTGATATTTAGCTAGTTCGATAGCTCATATTGAGTTTTTGAGGCATATTCTAGTTACTAAAACATGCCTGTTTTATAAAAATTAAAGTACAAGGCTGTTTTCTATTTTCAATTGTTTTAAATTGATGGCGATATCTTCAGCGGCTGTTAAAGGGTTAATATTTTTGTCGATTTTAACGACTTTACCTGCTTTTGAAATATAAAATGTGACTCTGTTTGCGACTTTAAAAGTATTTAAAACATCATAGGCTTTAGCTGTATTTTTCGTCGGATCACTTAGCATTGGGAAGTCAGCACCGGTTTTTTTTGCAAAATCTCTATTGGTATCTAACGGATCAACACTTGCCATAAAATAACTTGCATTAAAAGCTCTAATTAAATGTCCTTTTTCTACCAGAGATTTACATTCAATAGTACATCCTCGTGTGTTAGCCATGGGGTACCAAGCAAGAACCACAGCCTGTTTGTTTTTATAGTCACTCAGTTGGTAAAAATCACCGTTGGTCGCTTGTAATTTAAAATTAGGTGCTTGATCGCCTATTTTTAAATCCACAGCGACAGCATTTATGCTCACGGAAATTAAAAACAGGCTAGAAATAATTTTTTTGATAAGTTTCATACTGGTACCTTTTGTTGCGTATTTAATTATTAGCATAAATTTATACGAACGAAGTTCACTAAAGGTTTAATAGTTAATAGGTTTATTTATTACACTGACTTTTTTATTCACACTTAGAAAAATTTACTAAATAAGAAACGAGCACTTAAATTAGCATCATCTTCAATTAAAGGGCTATCAGTGATACTTGAACCAAATTGTGTATATTCAATAGACATGCTTGAGAAACCATCGAAAAATATTGGCGTGGAAATAGAAAATCCAAGTGTCGTATTTATGGTAGATTTACCTTGATAAGCAAAAGTGAATGCGTTTACTTCATCTGCATTAACACCATAATAGTAATTCACATGATTATTATCTAAATAACTGATGCTAATTTTTGGTTCAAAAAACACAGGACCGTAACGAAAAACCCGTGATAAGTCAGCGGTAGACTCATACCCTTTAGAGTTGCCAAGCACATCAAACATGGTTGAAATGTCGGCTTTGTAGTTGTTTTTTTCAATAGATAATCCTAGACCCGCATCCATTGACACTTTTCTTTTATTCATATTTTCAAAGATATAGCTATCAGACTCATCAAACCCTTGAAATCTAGGTGCGGCTTTTATTGATAATTTAACATCAGAAAAATTAAGTGCATCATAACTGATAAACGGACCAAAAATACGTAGTTTTTCGCTTCTATAGCCTATAGTAGGTAAAGGAATAATCCGATAATCGTAGCCTTTATAAATTTCTTGGCTAACACCTATCCCTAATCCATACAGCACGCCATAAGGCTCTATTTGCTCTCGCTGAGCACCTCTATTTTGTTGCGCGATGGCAGTAAAGCTATAAAAGGCTAATATGAATAACATTATCAAATATTTCATTGTGTTTCCTTGTCACTGAGTCAATTTATTGTACGTAGCAAAGTAGTACTTTAGATCAGTTTCATTAAAGTATTGTTATCATTATTTGAATACTGTGTTTAAAGCGCTGTTGATATGTTGATATGTTGATATGTTGATATGTTGATATGTTGATATGTTGATATGTTGATATGTTGATATGTTGATATGTTGATATGTTGTATGGATGTATTGATAATGAATTAAATAGGTGCTTAAAATAGTATTAAGCACCTAGGTTATAAATAAGCTTTATGCCTTAGAAAGACAAAGTGATGCCGATTGAGGGTAAAGGCATATCAGGAAACTGATAATCTTTTTCATAGTTGGAATAATCTTTATTATATTCAAACTCTTGAATTGTTCTTGAACCATAGAGATTAAGTACTTCCATATAAATGTTTGAGTCAAGTCCCATTAATTGTGTTTGATAATCAACTCGAGCATCTAATCTGTGATAGCTTTTTACTTGCTCAGCATTAAAGTCACCATATTCAGGAATATAAAATAAAGGCTCAGATCCTGTTTCATAATAAGGGGTTGCGTTATTGACTTGTGTATATCTTCTACCACTTTGAAAGCGCCATTTAACGCCTGCTTGCCATTGTGCGTTAATTTTATAATCTAATACTAGATTCGCGACCCAAGGCAGGTCAAATTCACTATTGAATTTTTGCTGTGTTAGCGGGTTTTCACGCTCTGTTTTACTATAAGCTAAGCTGACCCAACCAAACCAATTATCGGTTAACTTTTTGTTTAATAATAGCTCTACCCCGTAAGATGTGCCCGTTGCAACATCTCTATAAGTTGTAGTACCAGATATGATAGCGGAATTACTTTGGGTTATTTGCGCATCTGGGTTAGCAACAATTAAATTGTCAAAATCTTTATAATAAAACTCGGTACGTAATTGCCAATCTTCATTAATTGCATTATCAAAACCGATTAAATAATGATTTGAGCGGCTGGCATTTAAATCTGGGTTACCGAGCTCTTTTGTGAGTAATCGATAGTCATCAACCCATTTATGATGCAGCCCATAAGCAAGTCGTACTGAATTTTCATTATTAATTTGCCACTTTAAATTGGCTCTGGGCTCTATATAAAACTCATCATTTAAATCGGATCCTAATGCTGTTAAACCGAGTTGATATTCAATATCAGCTGTTAAATTACTTTGTACTTGAGCATATAAGCTGTAGTCCTTATATTTTATAACGTCATTTTCAACAAATGTTGGACTAAAATAACTAACAGGGCACATTTCAAATTCAGTATTACAAGGTAACAGCCTGCCCGAAGTTTGATAATCAACTTCATTAGCGCTTAATTGTGCGCCAAAATTAAGCGTATACGCATCAGCAAAATAAACACTGTCATTTTTCATAATGATTTTATTAATATCTGCCGACCAAGAAAAGATATCGCCATCTTGATCCTGTTGATTTTGTTGTAATAAGTTAATACTACTATTTGATGAAATGTCTTGTCCTTCATATTGCCAACTTAACGCTTGGCTATGAAATTGCGTTTGGTATTTTATACCGCTTGCTAAGTCTGGGTTTTTAGCAATGTCACGCCCACCTTCATCAAATTCTATTTCTATATAGTCTTTGGCGCCTGAAGCGAGAAATCTAATGGTATTTTCATCATCAAGCTGCCACATAAATTTACTTTGATAATCTCTATTTCTCGGTGGTACTTTAAAAGAGAATTCTTCATCTTCAATAAAATTATCTACGTAGGTATGCACTAAACTTTCTCTAAAAGAGATATAAAAAGCACTGTTTTGTGTGATCGCTTGCTCGATTAAAAAACCACTGCGAAAGAAACTTAAATCTAAGATATTTTGTGGGTTATCACCATTGGGATCTCTTAGTTGTGTGAGGATCACGCCGCCATTAGCATTACTATATTGTGACGACCAAGCGCCAGTTTGTAGCTCAAAACTCTCGATTAATAACGGATTATAAATACTCAAACCATCATTATGGAACACATAACCCATATCAATTGAATCTGTTAAATAGATATTATCTTTACTTGAACTACCTCGCACCGCAGGCTCTGCTACTGGTCCTCCACCATTTGATGTTGCAAGTACTACACCTGGTAATGCTTCTAATCCTTTTAAAGGGTCATTTCCTGTGCCTGGCAACTTTAGTAATGTTGATGAGCTGATCTTGATACTATTATCTTTTGGGCTAATGACACTGATTGACTCTATGTCGTCTTTTACACTTGCGGTGTTATTAGCAAGTACATTTAAACTCGTTAATGAAGTTGCCATTACTATCGCATTTACAATTAGGTTTTTCTTAAATTTAAGCATAATTTTAATCTTTTTAGTTGAAATAGGTTCCTTGTCTATACGTCAGCTTATGTTTTTGGTTTAATTAAGTTATTGATTTTGCATGAATGGGCATGTTTTTGTATGAATGGGCAGTTTCCTTTAGGTCATATTAATCCTTTTAAATATTTTTTTGGTTTAGCCTGCCTTTTTGCAGTGTTATTTACCTTTATGATTAAAAGCGAGCACACTAATGTTGTGCTGCATTTTTTACAGTGGCTGTTGCAAACCAATTTGGCGATGGGGTTTTTAATTGTGATGCATTTATTATTAAGTCGTTTTAAACTGCCATTAAAAGGTTGGAAAAAAATTATTCTTTCGGGGTTACTCGCTACTATTATTTTTTCGCCTATTTCATTATTAATTGATGTGTATATTGAAAACGATACAGTTTTTACAATGCGTGAATTATTAACTGAGTGGGGAAATATGGCACCACCTGTAATTATTTGTTGGTTAGCCATCAATATGCCATGGCTTTTAGGATTTAACTTTAATTATGCTAATAAAAAAGTAACGCAACAGGATATACAAGCAACTGAGGTTTTAATTGATTCTGACGATTTAGTATCTCAACAAAAATTGTCACAAAAAACAGAGCAACAACAAACTAAAAAGATAAACCCTGAACTTAATTTACAGCAAAGCATCAAGCTCGAGGATGAATTTACGCAATTGGTTGATAAAATAGGAGCTGAAAATATTGTATTTCTTAAATCAGAGTTGCATTACCTTACAATCGGTTCTTTAAATGAAGAGCAATTAATTTTATATACCTTAAAAAATGCAGTTGCCATATTAGAGGAACATTATGGACTTGCCCAATTAGGCCAAGTCCATCGTTCATACTGGGTTAACCGCAATCATATTAAGTCATTGCAGCAATCAGGTAGGGAAGGGAGCATTGCGGTAACAGGTGACTATCAAGTTATGGTAAGTCGCACTCATTTGAAAAAAGTAAAATCTTGGTTTGAAGAGCAGTTAAAGCCTTGTTAATCAATTATCCATTAATGGACTTAAAGTAGTTTAAGTCCATTTATCAATAAACATATGTTCAGGATCATATAGTTCGGTTTGTTTTCTAATATGAAAGTGCCTACCACCTTGCACATCTTGTCCTACACCTGCGATGTATTGCCAATTTCCCCAGTTTGCAGCAACATCATAATCAATCAGTTGTTTTTCAAAATAGGCCGCACCATAACGCCAATCTAAATTAAGTTCATTTATTAAGCAACTGGCAACAATCTGACGTCCTCTATTAGAAATATAGCCAATCGCGTTGAGTTGTTTCATACAGGCATTCACTAAAGGATAGGGAGTGTTGCCAATACACCAGGCATTAAATGAAAGTGCATCATATTTGGTATTAGGCGACTTATCTGCAATACCTTCAAATTTAAATAGTTTTATATCTTGTTGTATGCTGATCCATTGAAAGTATTCGCGCCATAATAACTCAAATTTAATCCAATACGTTGATTGGTTTTTTATCACATCAGCTTCATATTGATCTACCAACATCCAAATTTGTTTGGCTGATACATTACCATTCGCTAAGTAAGGACTAAATTTTGTTGAATTAAGCCAGCCGTCAAGTTCATTTCGTGTTTCTTTGTAATAGCTTGGTGCATCGGTACTAAAATAATGAGATAGATGATATTGTGCCGCTTTTTCTCCACCAAAAAATAATTGCTGTTCTTTTTTAACACCTGCTTTTTCGTTATTACCAAATAAAGCAGTAATATCGTTTAATGTAATGTCTGACTGTGTGCTTATCGCTTTTGGAAGTATTGGCGGTAATTGGCTTTCTGGCAGCGTAAAATCAAAGTCTTGCGCTTCTATAAACTGTCTAAACTTTGAATATGTCTTCAGTGGCTTGGGTAAATCATCAGGGGTGAGTAAGGTGCTATTGTAAAATTTAATTATATTGAGTTCAGGAATAGTGGTTTTGATCTCAGTTAATGCGGCTCTTTCATTAGATCCAACTTGCTCACTGACAATTAGCGTATCTATTTTATTAAATTTTGTAAATTCCCGTAGACTCGATACTGGATCACCCATAAGTAAAGTGAGTTCAAATCCGATTTCATTGAGCTCATTTTGTAAATCTGTTAATGATTCAATCAAATACTTAAGTCTATTTTGCCCGAGGGGCTCCAAATCAAAGTTATTTTTTTTAAACCAATTTAAATCAAATATAAATACAAAAGCAACTTCAGAACTGTAATTTAGCAGTGCATCAATTGCGCAATTGAAATTTAAGCGTTGATCTGTTGTAAACCAATAAACAGCTTTGTTGTAATTCACATATTTCCCTTACAGATATCTTGCCATAGTTATTAGTACGGTTGATTCTGATTTTTCGTTCAAAAAAATAAAGAAAATTAAATGGATCAGGCTTTAGTGACGTATAAACCATGATTGTTGAATAAACTTTTTATGAAATAACAACGTATCTTTGTCTATCTAGTATCAGGAGCTACATGTATGCGAGAGCATTATTTAACAGCATTCCTAAACATTAAGCTGGAAAGTTTAATAGTTGAGCGTATTGAAAGTAAACTAAATCAGAATGAGTATGAACATGAAACGTCAATTTAAAAGTTTGAGATTAATATTAGGCGATCAATTAAATGCACAGCATTCTTGGTTTGATTCAGTTGATAATTCAGTTCTTTATATTATTGCAGAGCTTCACCAAGAAACGGATTACACAACACATCATGTGCAAAAAATATGTGCGTTTTTTTCTGCTATGGCTTCATTTGCTGATGAACTTAAAAAAAAGGGGCATGTGATTCAACATTTAACTTTGGATGACACTGCACAATTTGCTGATTTAACTAGTTTGTTGCAAGCTAAAATAGCCGAGTTTGAAATTAATTCATTTGAATATCAACTGCCAGATGAATATAGATTGAGGTCACAACTGAGTGACTTCACTGACGCTTTAAGCATTAATTCTAATATCTATGAAACTGAGCATTTTTACATCACAGATAAATCACTTAAAACACATTTTAAGAAAGGAAAAAGTCACCGCTTAGAAAGTTTTTATCGTAAAATGCGCAAACAATTTAATTTATTAATGGATGGTGATAAACCTTTGGATGGCCAATGGAATTTTGATGCATCTAATAGACATAAATTAAAAAAAGCAGATTTAACACATGTGCCAGAACCACTATTATTTGCCAATGATGTATCCGTTATATTAACTCGGCTTGAAAATCATAAAATTAAGACCATAGGTAAGGCCGACAAAAACTTACTTTGGCCGGTAACACAAGAGCAAGCCAATCAATTATTGACCTATTTTTGCCAATATTGCCTACCTTTATTTGGAAAGTTTCAAGATGCTATGACAGGAAAGCTAAGCTGTTTTGATCAAGATAGCGGCTGGAGTCTATATCATTCTCGATTAGGGTTTGCTTTAAATAGCAAAATACTGACACCTAAAACTGTGGTGGATACTGCAATCACTTATTTTCATCAATCTAATGGTGAAATTTCTTTAGCGCAGATAGAAGGTTTTATCAGACAAATTGTAGGGTGGAGAGAGTTTGTACGCGGCATCTATTGGGCTAACATGCCAGAGTATGGCAATTTAAACCATCTAAATGCCGATAATTCATTGCCTGAGTGGTTTTGGACTGGCAATACTAAAATGAATTGTATGCACCATGCAATTAAGCAATCTTTAGACTTTTCATACGCGCATCATATTCAGAGGTTGATGGTCATAGGTAACTTTTGTTTAATATCAGGTATCAGTCCTGATGAAGTAGATAATTGGTATTTAGGCATTTATATTGATGCAATTGAATGGGTTGAAATGCCCAATGCGCGAGGTATGAGTCAATTTTCAGATGGAGGCATAGTAGGTAGTAAAGCGTATGCTGCTAGCGGTAATTACATTAATAAAATGAGCGATTATTGTGGTGATTGTCAATACAATGTGACTGAAACTGTCGGTGATAATGCATGTCCGCTTAATGCTTTATATTGGCATTTTATGGACTTACATGAAGTGGCTTTTTCAAAAAATCCACGTACTAATATGGTATATAGTAGTTGGCGTAAAAAAGATATTGTGTTGAAAAATCAGGTCTTAAATCAGGCTGAAAAATGGCTAAAAAATACTAATTCACTTTAAAGTGGTCGTTCATGAGTTTTAAAAAGAAGCCTAATGCAGGCATTAGGCTTTTTAAATTAAAATAAATCATAACTTTTTTCATATGTTCTCGTTTTGTAAGCGTATTTATTGATTATAGTCAGATTCACTATCCCACTGGTTTATGTTTATATGGCATAAATGGTAAGTAAACAAATAGCATGATTTAAGTGATTGTTTTATCGTTAAAATAGACATATTTCTCTCCAAAATTGTATTATTAATCAGCTTTAACTAATGTTGTTAAAGTAGGTGTTTGTGACATAGATGAAATACTCATTAATTTATTTAGTGAGGTTTTCATTAGCTTGTCTTTAAACACGCTAAAGTTATTTGTAATAATATCCCTATCACTTAAGTTCAGTGCGCTAACAAAGTCTTTATGCGAATCAACAATTTTTCCATCAATATATCGCACGATTGCTCGGTTACTAAATGCGAGGGCTTTTAGATATTGCATATGCTGACTCGGTTGTTCAATTGTGCCTAAGACATTGATGGCTTGTGTACAAGCATCACCCGCTTTATTTAGTGACGTTGTTTTTAAATGTGCGACACATAAGCCCATTGCCAGTTCATATTGATGCGTATTGTTATGCTCATTTTGAATCGACTTTATACTTTGCTTAAATTCACTCTTTATAATGTCTGTAGTACCAACGCCATTTTTTATCACTGCTAATTTAAATTCTGATAAATTAGTTGCTGTAGCATTTGATGTAAATAGTATCGTGGTAGCTAAGCTTAATACTGTTAGTAATTTCATTTTCTTCCTTTTATGTTAGTTATCTTATCTATCGGCTGATCCGATAAATAAGATTCTAGAGAACAGGCGTTATGGTGACAAACGATTAAAATAAACCCGATAGATGAGTTTATTTAACTTATATCGATTTAAATTAATTGAGTTAATAAGCCGTAATAGCTGATAAAAAATTACTTTTAACCCATTTCGAAAAAGTGGTTAATTCAGGCCTGTTTTGAATATCGTCTTGCTGAACTAAAAAGTATTTATCATGGGTGATTAGCTCATGATCAAATATTTTTATTAACGAATTATCTTCAAACCAAGCTTTACTCATTGGCAGTGGAATAAGTGCAATGCCCATACCTTGTTGTGCTGCGCGTGCAACACCGAACATGCTATCAAGTTGAATAATCTGCATTGGATTAAAGTCATTGATATTGATTTGATCGGCCCATTTATGCCAAGACCAAGGGCGAGATTTATGTAAAATCAGCGGGACTTTTTTCAATGCATCAAAGCCTGATTTATGCCATTGTTGATATAATTGTTGATTACAGGCTGCGACATATTTAATTGGAAATAACTCATGCACTTTACTGGCATTGGGTTTGCCACTAGCCAAAACTATGGATAAATCAGAGGTTGTTTTTGTGATTTCAGTGGCTTTAACTGTCTCTACTTTTAAATTGATATCTGGGTTGAGTTTTGCCCACTCACTGAGTTTAGGGATGAATAGTTCACTTGCAAAAAACTCGGGCATACTGATCCCAATGGTTTTATTTTGTTGCTCATTGGTAAACTCATCAATTGTTGTATCTAGTTCACTAATAATAGGTTGAATTGCTTGATAAAATTGCTGCCCTTTTTCGGTTAAATCAATAGAGCGCGTATTTCTTTGAAATAATACAATATCTAATTGTTCTTCTAATTGCTTAATTTGGTGGCTCACGGCTGATGGAGTTATAAATAATTGCGATGCTGCATGTTTGAAGCTTAAGCATTTTGCAGCGATACAAAATGATCTTAAACCTCTAATTTGGGAATGTAGTGCCATAATGTTTGATATTCTTAATTAATCCAACTCATAAAACGCAAGAGTTAAGCCAGTTAGTTTAAGTTGTTGTTAAATTTAACTTTATTGATTCTTTATATGATAAACCTTCTGTAATGTTAGTGCTGTTGCACCAATATGTTGCAGGGTTTAAAGCTAATGCTCTAAAAAGGGAGGCTGTAAAAATAAAAAGGATGCCGTGGGGAGGCATCCTTTTTGAGCAACATGATATGTTTAAGAAATCGGGGTAGATCTCATCAACGCAATTAGAATAAATAAGGATTGATATTTTCACAAACGATTAGAAATCACCTGATAGATGAGTTTTAATAATGCATATAAAAAAATGACTCAAAAAAGAGAGTATTAACAATCAGCAGTTTAAGAGTTAAGTCTGGTTAATTAGGCAAAATCTTGTTGGATTATATGTGCCATTAGCAGACCTTTGCTATTTATTCATTGATGGCAACATTCATACGATAGCAGACATTAGGCTTGGCTTATCTAGCGGCAAGTGATCCGTCAGAGCGAGCATTAAATGTTTGCAAAACATTACGGCAACAGCTAGCCAATTACTGATACTAGCTTTTGAGTTACTAACGGAAATACATCCGTTAGCGGACATTCTTTACACTTAAATATTTGTTACAATCTAGTGTAAATAGGTAGTTATGGCGATCAACTAGGTTCTGCTTGGAGGCAATAATAAAACTACTTTTTTAATACAGGCTACGAGTGTTCTTTTTTGAATATTTTTCCCTGTGTTTCTGGGCTGTAACTGCCACTCACACGATGAACCACCATATTTTTTCTTATAACAAACCTATTCCCGCCAAAGTAATGTGGCTCAAGTATTTCCCATTCATTTTCTTTAAATGAAAGCACCCCATAGATAGGTCTATTATTTTTGTTGATGACAACTACCGCATCATGCTCCCTAATTTCAGCTTCGGTATCAACTAGAAGAAGAGTACCTCTTTGAAAGATGAAGTCGCAGTAATCAACTAAAATAGCATAGGCATGGTCTAAATTTACAGGTGATGGCATTAACTCAAAGGAATCAAGTAATTTTCGGCCTGAAAGAGTATATTTAATGGCAATAGGTTGTAAATGCAATTGATTTTTAGCCGTTTTAGTTAGGTAACTTTCTATTTGACTACCTGTCATAGTAGAAAACTTAGCGACAAAATCGGTATTTAACGGAATATCACCCCGAAGATATTGACTAAAGGCAGATTGATTCATTCCCATTGCCTTTGCAGCTTTTGCTTGGTTAGTTTTTGTTGATAACTTAAAAGCTTGCCATGTTTCATTTAAGATTTTTAAGGTTTCGCTATTGTAAGACAAACTCAATCTCCAGTATGTATAATTGAATTTATAGTAGCAGTATTACTAATATTGTAATAGCTAATTAAAAGTATTATTTCGATTGAAAGCACTTCGTTATGTATCGTATTAATTGACTACATTCAATTAATACATCTTGACTTATTAGTATTACTAATTAAAATTAAATTATCTTTACTGATATTGATTTTTGTATAAGGTGGCTTATGAATTTACGACCAGCGAAGTAATATTAGCATCTATATTTATTTCAGAAATATTTATATTTACCCTTGGGTAATAGACATAATTTGAATAATTAAAGTAAAAAAAACAACACATTAAATAATGTAAAACACTATCATTTGTATGTTTTATTTATCATATAATTTACATCATTCAAATCCATATAAAAAAGGAAACGGCATGCGCAGAATTAGTTATTATTTAAGGAAAACACCTTTATTACTTATTCCCTTATTCTTACTCGGATGTGATACAGAGTCAGCTCTTAAAATTGCGGTAGAGACTGGTGTTAGACCCGTAAAAATGATGACTGTAGGCGGTAACCAAAATAATGCTTTGCTTTCTTTTCCTGCGGTAATTCAAGCGGGACGTTCTTCGAATTTAGCTTTTCAAGTGAGTGGCATAGTCACTGAAATTAAAGTAACTGAGTCTCAAGAGGTGAATAAAGGTGATATCCTTGCTGTCGTTGAGTCAACTGACTATAAAGTGCAGCGAGATGTTGCTCAGTCAGAATATGATGAGAGTGAGTCAGAGTTCATCCGCTCACAAAGCCTTTTCAAAAAAAGTATTATTTCTCGAATGGAATTTGAAGGGATTAAAGCGAAAAGAGATATTAATAAAGCAAAATTAGAAAGTGCTCAAAAAGCTTTAAACGATACGGTATTACGTGCACCATACTCTGGTAATATCTCTAAAGTAGATCTTAAAAACAATCAGGTAATTCAACAAGGTAACCCTGTAATATCTATGCTAGCGCTAACTCAATTAGAGGCTAAAATTAACTTACCTTCAAAAATTGTTGCCAAAGCGAAGGTTGAAAATTATAACAACCCTATTCATATCGTGCTTAACGCAGCACCAGAGCAAGATATTCCCGCTTTTATAAAAGAAGTGTCATTAGAGGCAGATCCAGCCTCTCAAACCTATGAAGTAACTTTCTATTTTGAACCTCAATCTGGGCTGAATATCTTACCAGGCATGAATGCTAGAGTGGTATTTCAAGATCCCAGTCAAAGTAATGAAAACCTACAAGTTAATATCCCTATCACCTCAATTACTGCACAAGGCGATAAAATTTTCGTGTGGGTTTTAGATGAAAAAAGCATGAGTGTAACTAAACGGAAGATCACTTTAAAAGATGGTATAGGTGAAAGGCTGCAGGTTGTGCAAGGCTTAAGCAAAGGTGAGGTAATCATTACTGCCGGAGTTTCATATTTATCTGAGGGAATGCAAGTCCGCCCTTGGGTTAAAAATTAAGACTCAGGAATAATTAATTATGAATATCGCAGAATTCTCAATAAAAAACCAAGTACTCAGTATTATCGTCATCTTTTTATCAATTTTTGGTGGCTGGTCTGCTTATAAAGATATGGCAAGGTTTGAAGATCCTGAGTTTACTATCAGAACAGCTTTAATTTTTACTCAATATCCAGGAGCAAGCCCACAAGAGGTAGCGTTAGAAGTAACAGAACCATTAGAAACAGCATTGCAACAGATGCAAGAAGTTAAGAAAGTCAGTTCTAAATCGACAGCAGGTTTGTCCGAAATAACGGTAGATATAAAGTATCAATTTTCAAAAGATAAAGAAGCACTACAAGTTATTTGGACTAAATTGCGCAATAAGATTAAAGATGCAGAACGGACATTACCGCCAAATGCAGCTGCACCAATAGTGAATGATGATTTTGGTGATTTATATGGCTTGTATTATTTCATTACCGGAGAGGGTTATGAAGCGTCAGAGCTAAGAAGTTATGCGAAGTCACTTCAGAAAGAAATTTTACAAGTGAGTGGTGTTGGTAAAGTTCAGCTAGCAGGAGAACAACAAGAAGCTATTTTTGTTGAAATATCAACTGAAACCTCAGCATTATTAGGCGTTTCAATCTCAAACGTTTATGATATTTTGTCTCAGCAAAATGCAGTGGTATCGGCAGGTAATGTAAATGTTGGTACTAGAAGGGTAGTTATTGATCCTTCAGGTGAAATAGATTCAATTGATGCGATTGAGAATTTATTAATCTCTACTGGAACAGACGGTAAAGTCATTTTCTTAAAAGATATTGCAAAAGTATATCGAACTTACACAACACCTAGTGACAAAATTATTCGCTACAACGGTAAACCAGCTATTGCGTTAGGCGTATCAGGTGTAACAGGTGGAAACGTAGTCGTTGTAGGAGAAGCTGTTGTAGCTAAACTTGCAGAGTCAGAAAGTAGACGTCCTTTAGGTATTGAAGTATTTGAATATTATCATCAGGGTAAAATTGTAAAGGCTTCAGTAGATAATTTTATAGTTAATGTTATTGCTGCTTTATTAATTGTTATTGTTACTTTGTTCTTATTCATGGGCATGCGCTCAGCCATAGTTATTGGCTTCATTCTAATCCTTACTATTGCAGCTACATTAGCAACCATGCAATTGATAAATATTCCAATGCACCGTATCTCACTTGGCGCATTAATTATTGCACTAGGGATGATGGTTGATAATGCCATTGTCGTAACAGAAGGAATATTAGTTGGCATTAAAGAAGGCCAACGAAAGTTAGAAATTGCCAAAAAAATAGTACAACAAACCAAGTGGCCATTATTGGGCGGAACCTTAGTCGGTATTATTGCTTTTGCACCAATTGGCTTTGCACCAGGTGAAACGGCAGAATATACAGGGCATTTATTCTGGGTAGTGATGATTTCATTACTGTTTAGTTGGCTATTCGCCGTTACTATTACACCACTTTCTTGTTTCTGGCTCTTTCCTGAAGCAAGTAATGAAGAAACTATTCAGACAGAAAGTCAGTTTTATACTCAATATAAAAATTTCATGAAAGGTGCTTTGAGGTATCGTTGGCCAGTGGTATTTGGCGTTATAAGTTTATTTCTAGCGTCTCTTTGGGGGGCTAAGTATATGACACAAGGTTTCTTCCCACAATCAACTTCACCACAAATGGTTGTTGATTATTGGTTACCGGAAGGAACACGTATTGAACAAACTCATCAAGATATGAGTGAGCTGGAAGCTTTTATACTTGAAATGGACAATGTAGAAGCTGTTCAAACATTAATAGGTGGTGGTGGCATTAGATACATGCTGACTTATTCAGGAGAGTCAAATAATAGCTCTTATGGCCAACTATTGGTTCGGGTCACAGACTATCGAAAAATTGATGCAATGATGCCTGTTGTCCAAGACTTTATTGCTCAAAACTATCCTGATGCTCAAGCGAAAGCTTGGCGATTTGTTTTAGGGCCGGGTGGTGGGTCTAAAATTGAAGCTGAATTTAGAGGCCCAGATCCTGTTGTATTGCGCCAACTAGCAAACCAAGCAAAAGATATTATGATAGCAGATGGTAAAACCCTCTCTATTAAAGATGATTGGCGAAATTCTGTTAGTGTTATAGAACCTATTTACTCTGAAAATAAAGGTCGTAGAGCAGGTATATCGAGAGAAAATATTGCTACTGCAATTTCTAATCACTACTTAGGTAAGCAAATTGGAGTTTATCAGGAAGGGCAAGATTTAATACCAATCATTTCTAGAGTTCCGCATAGTGAAAATGAAAGTATTAGTAACATTAATGATATTCAAGTGTTAAATGCTGGTGGACAATATGTTCCACTAACTCAAGTTACTGACGGTTTTAAAACGATTTGGCGTGATGGTCAAATTAGGCGTGAAGACAGAATTTTTACTATAAAAGCCCAGTGTGATCCTTACCCCAGTGAATTGCCTTCTGCGTTGCTATCAAGGTTGAGACCTCAAATTGAAGCAATAGAATTACCTGATGGCTACACATTGGAATGGGGTGGTGAGTTTGGTGATTCAGAAGAGTCAAATGGAGATCTCATGTCAACGATTCCTGCGGGGTTATTAGCAATGGTTTTAGTCGTTGTAATTTTATTTGGTAAGATAAAGCAACCATTGGTTATTTGGCTTGTAGTTCCGTTAGCCATGATTGGTGTCGTATTTGGCCTGGTTGTAACAGGTATTCCACTAGAGTTTATGGGAATACTGGGTATTTTATCTTTGTCTGGTTTATTGATAAAAAATGGTATTGTATTAGTTGATCAAATGGACTTTGAAATAGCCAACGGCAAAGAAAGGTTTAATGCCGTAATAGACTCAGCTACGAGCCGTGTTAGACCTGTAATGATGGGAACGTTAACAACCGTGTTAGGTGTTATCCCACTATTTTTTGATGCGTTTTTCCAATCAATGGCAGTTGTTATTGTATTTGGTTTAACTTTTGCCACATTGTTAACACTGTTAGTTGTTCCTGTGCTTTACAGTATATTTATGAAAATAGACTCACCTGCTAACAAGTAACCGATTTGATATAAGTACCATCGCTCACTCCGTTGGTACTTATACCTTTTAGCTACTAATATGAATACCAAAAGTTTAAATCCCTTTATTTATAGTTACACTATTTTTTTATTAATTGATTAAATGTTTCTAAATTATCAACAGAATACACAATACTCTCAGGTCACAAAAAATTCATAAGTACTTTTTAAAAGCGTATATTTCAAAAGCAATATAAAAAGTAGTATTTCCCTGTTAATTTATTAGTAATACTTATATAATGGTTATTAGTAAGATTGTAAGGTGAAAAAAATGTTTTTATTGGATACATCATTTTTAATAAACTGGAGTAACATATGAATAAACTACTACTAATCACAGTATTAATGACTTCTTTTACAGCAACTGCTGGGTTTGACGAAAAAATTGCTGCGTCATTTGCCGCAAAATATGAGGTATGTGCCTTGAAAATTAAAGATTCAAACCCATTTTTGGCAATCAAGTTAAAAGCGAAGGCTGATTCAATATCACGAGATAAGTTGGGTGGCGGGGGTTACATTGAAGCTTATGCTAAAGAAAAAAAGAAGGCTTGGTTCCTTTCAAAAGAAAAGTGTATAAAAATGGCTAAAAAAATATCTTAACTTAAATGACGAGAAAGTTATGAAGTTATATTACTTAAACTTGTTACTCATTACGACAATTATAGGGTGCTCTTCAAAGTCTAAAGTTTTAGACGTTAAACCTAAAAACTACCCCAGTCTAAGTGATGTGGTCAACTAATATTGGCCACGGTTTTGTAGTTTAACCAGCATCTTTGTTCAGATTCGTTTTGCTTATCTGTGCTGAACCAATATTTATTACTGCTACGATGAGCGGCAAAAATATTAATATTTCAGAGGCTTAACTTACCTCTAAATTCTGCTAGTTGAATCTAAGTGAATAGTGATTGAAAAATAATTAATCCTTATAAATTTAACGCATAACTACTTTATTTCGACCTGTACTTTTAGCTTCATATAGAGCAACATCGGCTCTTTTAATAACAGATTCATAGTCTATATCTTCAGGAGATATTTCACTAATACCTATACTCGTTGTGACCTTTATTTTGTGAGCGTTATGCTGAACAATACTCTTTTCAACAGCTAATCGAACTCTTTGAGCAACAATAAACGCGTTTGACTTCTCTGTATTAGGAAGTAAGGCAATAAATTCTTCACCACCATAACGGGCTATCAAATCTATGTCTCTTAATGACTCTTTTAAAGTACAGGTTAAGCTTTTTAGCAATGCATCACCGCCATCGTGTCCGTAATTATCATTCACCTTTTTAAAAAAGTCTATGTCCAACATTAGGGTACAAAAAGAAACCTTATCTCTTTGAAAAATATCAAAAGTTCTCTTCATGACCTCATTGAAGTACCTTCTATTTTTAATCCCTGTTAATTCATCTTTAGTAGCAAGTTCATTTAACTTTTTAGTGAATAATACTTTTTCTGTGATATTAATTGCTATCCATAAAACAGCCCTCAGATCAGACTCATGTTGCTTGAGTGGGGATATTCTCCCTTGATAAAACTGATTACTGAAAAATTCAGATGAGAGATACTCCTTGTCTACTTCATAGTCTATACAGGTTAGAGAATCATCTTTAATTGCCTTTTTTATTGTATGTACGCATGCATCAGCAATCTCTTTTGGAAGAGTATCGTGTAAGTATTGGCTTTCTCTAATATCTGGGAAGCAATTGATTTTATGGGAATTACCGCCGAGAACTCTAAGAATTAGACCGTTTTCATTGATGACAAATATTGGATCAGGTAAAGCATCGAAAAAGATGGTTAATACATCTTTAAAATAATCAGAAGTAAAATTGTCAGTATATTGAATATCTTTCATTCGGCCTCATAAAATTGCGCTAAATTAATTAAATCTCTTTCATATGTTCGATTATGTTTTGATCAGCATGGCGCTCTAATGCCGTTGATGCTGTATTTAATGCTACAGCAATTATGATACCTGTTAATATCATCCCCACAATTGCTATTATAGTTGAAATAAGTTTTGACACTTTTTTTATTGGTCTAAAGTCACCGTAGCCTACCGTTGTAGCGGTAATTAATGACCAATATAAACTATCGAATTTACTCCAGTGTTCCATATAACCAACTACTTGACCCAAGACAACAATAATCAAACTTAAAAAAAATACTATTGGTAATGTTAAATAGATTGACCAAAAAAACAGCTCTAAAAATGTTATCGTAAATTGCATATTATTACCTTTCTGATGGAGGTTTTTTGCGCCAAAAGTCTCCACTTTTTCCTAACTTAATTCCTAGTTTAAGTAACTTATTGATGTATGTTGAATCAAATTCTATTGCTTTGTCTGCAATAAAATCATCTGGAATTTCAATCATATTAAAATTTAGTTTATCTCGCTGTGATAGATAGTATATCCTTTCAATATCTGAGTTGATTTTATCTTGAAGTAAGCCAAGCATCGTTCTGGCTGCAATGCTTGATAAGTCAGTTTCTGCGGGTTCATATTGCATACTACTGTTACCATTTTGGATTACATAAATATTACGATTAAAGTATAAACCCTGTATTCTCTCAATTTCATCAATGCTTATTTGTGCAGGATAAGAAAAAGCATTACGTGTTAATCCTCCATCAACATGCAGTTCAGTATAAGGTTTAGTCTTGTCGTGCAATTCAATAGCAACGGGAGGGAAATAAATTGGAATTGAAGCGGACGCTAAGATGATTTCTCTAATTTGCTCTACAGCGGCATTATTTTCTCTCATTGCAATTGTGCCTATATCCCAAATCATAGGCCTCATTGCATCAAAATGAGTGGTTACCACCAGAAGGCTCCTAGCTTTTTTATGCTCTATAGCAATCTTCTTTATAAGATCTAATGTGATATATTTTTTAATCTGTAGTTGCAGGTATTTTGTATCGGCAATTGATGAACCACCCAAAATGCCGCTCAATAGTTGTGAACGGTAAACTTTCTCTTGTGTTAATTGCGAATATATTTCAAACAATATGTCATCATATTCAGCGCCTAAAAATGCAAATGGAGCGATAACCGCCCCTGTACTTGTCCCGACAACAAGTTCAAATTCAGGTCTGCTCCCGGATTGAGTCCAGCCTACTAAAATACCAGCACCAAAGGCACCGTCTGCTCCACCACCCGACAATGTTAAAGCATCAAAATCAGGTGAAGCTTCACTTTTGGTTTTTATTGCGCTTGGGAAACGTTGTTGTAATATAATCGCTTGATGATGTAAATTTTCCTTTAGTAGCGGTGGCTTTACATCGCCCCACCAACGTTCAGCACGTTTAGAATCAGCAAAATCTATCGCATTATATTCGCTTTTCGAAAGAGGGTTATGTGCGATCTTTTGTGCGCACGAAACACAAAAAAGAAAAGTAAAAACGACAAATAGTACGTTTGTTAAACGGGGAATATTCATTATTTTTTTGTTATCCTTAACTCAACATTACAAGTAGTCTGCTAGCATGATTATACTTAGCTTAGAAAAAATTGAATTATGATTGCATTAGCTATATCAATAAAAAAAGCACCTATCAATGGAATAACAATAAACGCTTGAGTAGAAGGGCCACACTTCTGTGTTACAGCTGTCATATTTGCTACAGCCGTAGGTGTAGCTCCTAAGCCCAGTCCCACATAACCTGATGCCATAACTGCTGCGTCATAAGTTTTTCCTAATGCAATAAAAACGATAAAAATTGCAAATAATGCGGCAAGTAACACTTGCGCAGCCAATAATAAGAGAATGGGTAAAGCTAAATCAATCAAGGTCCATAATTGCAAGCTCATTAAAGACATAGCTAGAAACAAGCCTAAGCTAAAGTCAGATAATAGCGCAAGTGTTGGCTTACCTGATGCCCAAGGCACCGACTTCCAAAGATAAGGCACTGTATTGGTTAAAATAATACCTCCAAACAAACAAGGTACAAAAATGGGAAGTTTAAAACCCAGCTCTAAGCTCAATTCATGCAAAGACAATCCAATTCCTATTGCAATGCAAACTGCCAACAAGACATTGTATGCAGTATCTACTGTTATCTTAGCTTTTTCTTCTTGGGAAAAACCAACAATATTGGCTTCTCCTTGTTGAGGTTTAAGATTATGCTTTTTAGATAAATAGTTAAAAATTGGCCCGCCAGATACCCCCCCGAGCACTAAACCAAAAGTAGCACACGCAATACCTATTTCAACGGCATTAGATATATAATATTTTTCTACAAATACAGGTGCCCATGCTATTGCGGTTCCATGCCCGCCACTTAAAGAAACAGAGCCACCTAAAACACCTATTTTGTCAGATAATCCTGTTAGCCAAGCAATTCCGATCCCTGTAATGTTTTGACATATTAAAAAGATTGTGGCAATCACAAGTAAAATAACAAGAGACTTGCCACCTTTCATCAGAGTAGATAATTTTGCAGATAACCCCACACAAGTAAAGAAAACGACTAACAAAGCATCTCGTTGCTCTAGAGAGAATGAGATAACACTCTCAAATGCGAAATAAAAACTACTAAAAACTAAAGAGGCTAGAATGCCACCAATAACAGGCTCTGGAATGTTATATTTTTGAAAGAAATTGACTCTATTTTTTAAAAGTTTTCCTAAAAGTAGAACAATAATAGCTATGATAACTGTTTGTCTTGAATCGAATTCCATAAAAAAATCGCTTTAAAGTTGGTAACTAAAATTTGACCATAAAACCTTATCCATAGCCAATTTAAAATAGTAATTTTATCCAGAACTACAAGTTAATTCATATTATTTAAGATCGATCATGAAAAAAACGATTAAAGCAGCTGCTAATATTCAATAGTATGCTTCATATTAACAGATACTCTTTACTATTATATCTCTTGAGTTATAAAAATAACAATGTAAGAGTCTTTTAGAATGTAGTAACTTTAACTCGATTCAAGAGCGCATAAAACAATATAAATCATTTCAAAAACAGCAAACGAAGAAACTTAAAAATAATGAGCTAAATGTATTACAACAACCAAAGTCACTTATTGATTTTGGTCACACTAAAGACCCAGCAACATTGCCTTTTATACTGTTTGACTATTTAGAGTTAGCTGATTTTAGCTGTCGTTTAATACCGAAAATAAGTGGGTTCTGTTGATTTAAAAACGCCTACTATTTTAACAGAACTCAATATAGAACCAGATAGCTGGATAAACACAATAAATCACTTTAGGCGACAGTATGCTAATTTCGCAGGCGCGAGGCCAGCTTTAATTAAGTGCGCCCACTCTCATAAGCATAGTTGGTACAAAGGCTGCGCTTAACAAGTTGAAAGCATTAGCTTACATCCAGAAATAAACGATTAAAGCAGCTGCTAGTATTCAGTAGTGTGCTTCATCGCGCCTGATGCTCTTCACTATTATGTCTCTTGAGTTATAAATAGACATTTCTGTGGCTACCGGCTCCCAAAAACAATATTTAAGTAGCTATAAAAATTATTTATAGTATTATTTTTGTGAGTATAAACTTTAAAATCAATAAGATATTTATGGGTGTTAAGTGTCCATAAATGTCTATTTTTATGATATTCCTTTATCTCCAGCGAAACTATCCAATTGAAATAAAACCATAATTCATATTATCTTTCTAAACCACGCCTAGCACAAACGACTAGCGAGTCCTCAATTATGCTCAATTTACGTTTTCAACAAGACTTGGATTGCAAAGTACATCTAAGTGCAAAGCATATCGATTGCCTCGTAACTTTTTGTCGTCAAAGTTATAGTGGCGAGCAAAGTCAGTGGAATATACCTTGACCAAGTTTTCTTTTATCGCGAAGTGATGAGACTCGTGAACACTATCATCAAGACCACGGTCCATAAAACCATTTAGCTTTATATCTTCGTGATTGTAGATTGTTACTGCACTCCAGCGAACGGGTCGCGTATACATTGAGTGTTCTGTGACAATTGTTTCCTCAGTCGAGTTTTTGCCACGATATTCAACCATGATTGGATAAGACAGTTCTTTTAAGACGCAGCTATTTATGTCAGTACTTTCATATAGGTTAAACGACGTACCAGTATTGAGGTCGGCATCCCCTGCAATCCAAACACAGCGGTCTCCTCCGTAAAAGTGGGTGAAGTTGCTAATATATTGACCAAATCCGAAGTCCCTTATTACTTTGGTATTGACTAGATTAGTCGCAACAAAATAAAGGCACAAAGCATAATAAGTATGATCGACATCCCTGTACCCGCTTGGCGTTGAAGCCACTCTTTTTCGCTATAAACGGTATATGTACCATCATGGTTGTCTTTCACTATTTTTGGCATTTTGACGTATATACCCTATTTCTGGAACACTGGTTTGGTTTCGACAATCTAAAATAATTCAAAAAGTAGAAGTCTAACTATAAATGTATCGACTATTCATGGGTAGCCCAGAACCATAACACTTTAATATCGACCCATTGGTTGTTTTCTTGAATATAGTGATTCTTTATTGCAATAGGCCATAAAATCAGTGCTAAAAATAGTTTCTAATGTCCGCTCCTCGCTCGTAACCTTCCTTCAACAAAGTGCACAGAAGCGGACCGTAGATATTTTTTCTAAAAATCATTTCTTTTAAACTCTGTGCACTTTGGTATTTGACATTAAAGATTACATGTGTAATCTTAATTCGTGAATTACAAAGGTAATTATTAAAAGGATAATGAATGAATGATCAAATAAAAAATTTTACAAATAGATTAAAAACTACCTGGCCCGTTATTTTTACAGTAACTGTGCTCATATTGAGTTGTGTTACTTTTCAAAGTGCAACTGCTGCTTCAAACGATACAAATGTATCGGTAATAAAGAGAGCTTTACCCGTATATCCTAAATTTGCTGTTAATAACAAAATCGAAGGAACTGTTCTGGTAAGTTTCAGTATAGAGAAGGATGGCAATGTTTCAGATATCCAAGTAGAAGCTTCCGACCACGATGGACTGTTTGATGCAAGCGCAATACTAGGAATTCAAAGATGGGTATACACTCAACCAGCTAAAAAAATTCGTAATAATTACGTTGCTATTGAATTTGTTCTCGCGGATAAAGCAGATGTATCTTATTTCAGTAATGTTGAAAGAATTAAAGTTACTGGTAAATAGAATTTATTAAATTTGCATAATAGCTAGAGATCATAACGAAGTGAGTTCTAAGGTCTCTTATTCGCTCATAACTGCCTATCAGATGAGGTTTTAGTAGATTAGATATGAACTTTTATAATTAATGCTTATTGACCTCTTTTACGCTTTTTAGCTTCATTTTGTACTCGATGAATCATTTTACCAAATGACTTTTCATTGGCTTTTCTATTCGAAAGCGACATACTATTAAATGCTTGTTCCTTTTGCAGTTTTAAATAACTGTTATATCTGCGCTCATCGAGCACGCCATCTATCAGTGCTTTATTGACTGCGCAACCGGGTTCTTGATTATGTTGGCAATCATTAAAGTGGCATTGTTGTGTTAGTTCGATTATCTCACTGAAAGTTTCATTTACGCCTTGCTGACATTGTGTCAATTGCAGCTCTCGCATACCTGGCGTATCCATTAAAATAGGGCCTTGGGGTAAAAACTTTAGTGCTCTATGTGTTGTTGTATGTTTGCCTTTGCCATCATCTTGTCTTATCGAACCCGTTTCAAGGGCTTGATATCCTAATAAACCATTAACTATCGTTGACTTACCAACGCCTGATGAGCCTAAAAATGCAATGGTTTGATTAGGTTGGCAGTGATTTTCTAAGCAGTGTAACTGGGTATTATCTAACGCATTTAATGCATATATTGGCATAAATGGATCAAGTGCTTGTACATTTGATTGTTTTTGCGCGACATCATCGCAAAGATCCGTTTTTGTTAATACTACAATAGGATCAACTTGTGCTTCATGAGCGATGGCAATGTAACGTTCGATTCTATTGAGGTTAAAATCTTGGTTTAAAGCACATACAATTACTAAACTATCGATGTTAGCTGCAATTAATTGGTTTGTTATTTTAGTACCAGGTGATTTTCTTTCAAATATCGAGTATCTGTCTAAGCGTTTAATTATGTTATTAAGTGAATCAAATAAAACCCAATCACCAACACATAGTTTGTCATGTTTTGAATTTTGATTCAGTATGACTTCACCCACTTTGCAAGCAGCAATAATTCGGCTTCTATGATGGGCTATAATGCGACCGACACTAAAATGATTGAGCTCTTCTAGTGTTAATTGCTGTGCAAAAAAAGGTCTCCAACCAAGTTGGTGTAAGTCTGGTGTGATGATATTCATTTTTTAATAATCCTATTGCTCAAACGCGCGATGGTAGGTGACATCGCCTGTGGGGAGCGCGTTATCTTTATGATTAAATACAGTTGCAACAAAGTATTCGGTGGGTACGCCCGGTAATGTGAGTTCTGGGTAAGATGTAAAACCAAAACGCGCGTAATATTGTGGTTCACCAAGTAATACAACGCCCGATGCTCCTCTGTCTTTTAACGCTGTTAAGCCTGCATGAATGTGCTTGGCACCGATACCTTCCTTTTGTCGTTGTGGTAATACGCTGACTGGCCCCAGACCAAAAAAATTACAGTGCTTATTGGTAACCATGACAGGAGAAAATGCAATATGGCCAACGATGCCAGTCTCATCTTGTGCTACCAATGAAAGAGTCAGTTCCCCAGCAGTTCGTAAGTCATTTACAATCAGGTGTTCAGTTGGTTTCGCACCTAGTTGGTGGTGTGGGTGATTTTCAAATGCAAGATAAATAACATCACAGATAGTGTTAATATCATCTGCTTGTTCAAGTCTTATATTCATTTTAACTTTTTCCTAATATAAACATTTGATAGCCGTATTGACCTAAATATTTTTTATGCATTTCAATTTCCTGATTTAAATCATTTAATGCTTTTGAGTCTGTCAGTGCTTTAGATAAGCTGTTAATTCTTTGCTCAAGTGGTGTCAAATAATTGTGCCATGCCTGCTCACTTAAGGTGAATGAGTCAATAAGTGTATATCCAGATTTTTTGATAGTCTTGATCATTTGCGACAATGTTGTCATAGCAGGATAAGCACTTTTCCAATACTGAGTGACATCATGTTGTGGTGTGTCAGTGAGCCAAATGAGATCACTAAAAACCAAGTAACCATTGGGTTTTATCAAGTCTCGCCATTGTGTTAATGCTTGCTCAATTCCCATAATATATGCACTTCCTTCGCACCATAGAACATCAAAGGTTTGGGATGAAAATGGCATATGTGTCATACTGGCACAGAGTGTTTTAGGGGCATTTTCGATAGCTAAGTATTTGGCTTGTTGATCAATAAATTTTAGGTTGTGCTCATCATTATCTAATGCTGTTATTGTAAATTTACTATTGTTTGCAAGCGTTAATGCGCTGGCACCTTTACCACAACCAATATCTAGCAAAGCCCCTTTTGTTAACTTAAAATGCGTTAAGGCTCTTAAAGTATCTTGTTCAGAGCTAGGCCCAAGGTAGCTTAATTCTGAAAAAATAGTTTCGAAGTCAGTCATATAGCTATCGTGTTGATTCATATCTTTGGAAAGCCAATTGAGCCTTAAAGCTTGTTTTTCGCTAAACCCCTGTTTAATTAACCATTCGATATGTGCTTGCGGCGCCTGTTCATTCATTTCACTATGCCAAGGGCTCATTGATGATTCACCTAGCATAGATGCAAGTAGCTCTCTGGCGTTTTGCTTTTGCTGTATTTCATTATCCAGCATATCGAGTCTATGTTTTAATAGACTTTTATTAACTTTCTCATCTAAACATTGCAAACATTCATTGAGTGTTAAACCGCCTGATTGTAGCTGCTGTAGCAATTTAATGCGCTGAACATCTTTTTCATCATAATACCGGTATTTATTTTCGGCTCTGATTGCGCAAATAAGCCCTAATTTTTCATAGTACAGAAGCGTAGAGCGGCTTAACCCGACTTTTTCTGCTAATTGAGAAATACGATACATATTTTTTGATTCTTTATTTCGATTAAGTTAACTATAAACTGTAAAGCTATAGACAGGTCAATGGTGGTGAGATTATTTTTTATTTAATTTGTTAAAAGTAATGGCTTATGGATCTTTAATGCGGGCAAGGGATTGCCAATCACGTTATTTTTTGTTTATTTCCGTTGATTTAACTCCCCAATAGCCAGCTATTAGAGAATTAGTGCGCCTTGATATTCATCAAATTACCTCATTGGATTGTATGACGAATAAGCCTGTCTTAATGCCGATGGTTACAAAACTCTTATCTAAACTGCTTATCCAAATCTTAAGTTAATGATTTATGGCTATTAAACTTTTAAAACATTGCTTATTATTAATGACATGTTTTTAGATGAATAAAATTAGGGCGCTGCATATGAATGTTAGATTGATGAAATTGGGTTTTGCTGTAACTTTTGCCTTTATGTATGTTTCACCTTTACAGGCCGCTAAACTTGACGCTCAAACCCCAGCTAAATTTGTTACTCAATCGGTATTTTCTGATAATGGCATTCCTTGGGGGATGACTTGGCTTCCTAATGGTGAAATGCTTGTTTCAATGCGAGGTGCAGAGCTTAAATTAATAAAAAATGGGCATGCAAAGACGATTAAGGGATTGCCTGATATTGCTGAAGGCGGCCAAGGCGGCTTGCTAGACATTATTGTGCATCCAAATTATGAAAACAATGGTTGGATTTACTTTTCTTATACAAAAGCAAACAGCCAAAATAATAAAAATACAGCCATTATGCGCGGACGATTAAAAGGGACGCAATTGGTTGAGCAACAATCTATTTATCAAGCGCAAGCATATAATTCAGGTGGCAGACATTTCGGTAGTCGATTAGCTTTCGATGATAAAGGATATCTATATTTTTCTATTGGTGATAGAGGGCAAAGAGACATCAACCCTCAAAGTTTGCAGCGCGATGCAGGTAAAGTATATCGATTACATGATGACGGTCGTATTCCTGAGGATAATCCTTTTACTAAAAATGGCACGTCAAAGTCTGCCATTTACTCATATGGCCATCGTAACCCACAAGGCATGGCTAAACATCCTATAACAGGCGATATTTGGACACATGAACATGGCCCTAAAGGCGGCGATGAAGTTAATATTATCGCAAAAGGTAAAAATTATGGCTGGCCTGTTGTTAGTTTTGGAGTGAATTATTCTGGTTCACAGTTTACAAAATTGACAGAACAAAAAGGCATGACACAACCTACTTGGCAATGGACACCTTCAATTGCACCTTCGGGCATGGTATTTGTGACCAGTGATAAATATCCTAGTTTAAAAGGCAGCTTATTGGTTGGATCATTGAAGTTTGGCCAAGTGATACAGCTTTTATTAGAAGGCGATCGCATCATAGGGCAAAAAATAATAAAAGATAACTTAATGCGTGTACGTAATGTTAGCCAAGGACCTGATGGCTATATTTATATTGCTATTGACGGGCGGGGAATTGTTAAATTAACAACGCAGTAATTTTTTGCATAGGTAAAAATTTGATAAAAAATAATCTAAATGTGTTTTTGCTTCGTATTGCCATATAGTTTTTCTATTCGAGGAATTAAAAATGGGATCTCAAACAACAATTTTAGGTATTTCTGATGGCAGTCATTACTTAGTTGGCATTACAGATGACGACGGAAATTTTGGCGCAATGCCACAATTGGGCACTATTCAAGTTTGCCCTTCGTTATCAGTGGCAAAAGATGTTTTACGTAAACACAATATTTCATCGGCACAATTAACTTTAGAATCCGCTTATGATGAAATGTGTGGCATGTCAGATTCAATGGCATCAAACCAAGTTGTGTCTATTGTATTATAAATCTCAAGCTTGATATATGACAAAAGCGATACATATGTGTCGCTTTGTTGTTTTGAATTAAGTAATAATGAATAAGGCTGGTAATATATGCGAAGCCAAATAATTTTATTAGGATTACTGTGTAATATGCTCGGTCATGCTAAAGCACAAACACCTCAGATAATTGATTTAGATTATTTAAATAACCAGTCTTGGCAAGTGATCAATGACGGTGTTATGGGCGGTTTATCTCGTGGTAAGGTGTCAGTTAAAAGTGATAATTTGCACTTTTTTGGTCAAATTTCGACTGCTAATAATGGAGGGTTTAGTAGTGCTTACTTCCCATATAGTATGCAATCATTCTATGACGCTGTGCGGATCAAAGCTAAAGGCGACGGAAAAACCTACCAAATCAGATTAATTAAAAACATTAATGGTTATCGCGTTGCGTACAAAACCAGTTTTGCAACTCAAAAAGATAAAGTTCAAACCTACACAATGAAATTATCAGATTTTAAAGCCAGTTTCAGAGGTCGTATTATCACCTCTGCACCACCTGTTTACTCCAATGAAATAGAGCAAGTTGGCTTTTTAGTGACTCATAAAACCAATGCCGATTTTTCTTTAAATGTTTATCAAGTTGAATTTGGAGATTTCATCGATGAATAAAATAAGCCCTAAGTCTTTACTACATAGTAAATGGACCAGCACACAAGTTAAAAACAAAGAAAAGCACTTTGTGATTACTAAAGTGCTTTTCGATGAAGATCAAAAAATAATTGAATGTGTTATACAAGCTGTGATGAATCAAAATGAATACGATATCGATTGGCGAAATTTAAAAGATAAAAATTTATGGAAAATAGGCTGGCAGTAACATCAGCCTTTATTACTACCAATCAATTGTTTCACCTTGCCAATCAACAAAACTCAACTCGCCGTCTAGTTGTGCTTTGTTGGTAATATCAATTAAAGCACTGGCGACAAAGTCTCGGGTAAATAGCTTTCCTTTAGGCACATTTTTTTGAAAAGGTTTAGATAATGGCGAGTCAGTTGTGCCTGGATGAAAAGCAATTAACTTGACATTTTTAACCGTCCTTTTAAGTTCTATTGCAGCTGATTTAAGCAACATATTAAGCGCCGCTTTAGAGCTGCGATAGCTATACCATCCGCCTAATTTATTATCAGTAATACTGCCTACACGGGCACTCAGAAAAACAAATTTACATTCATTTTTATGATTCATTTGCGTTGTTAAATGTTTTAACCACAATAGTGGAGTAAGCGTATTGGCATTTAAAATATTCAAAAAACTCGTTGGGTCAAACTCAGAGAGCTTTTTTTCGGGATATGAGGTGTCATCATGGAGTAATCCGTGGCAGATAAATACCCGTGAAAGCGTATCAACATTTAATTCTTTCACTGCAGCTTTTATATGACTTTCATGATAACTACTGGTTTCTATAATAGTGATATCTTTAAATATTGGGTCATTATAAAATTCGATATTACGAGAGATAATAATTAATCGCTCATTGGTTTGATTGACATTGATAGCGATACCTTTGGCAATCTCACTATTAGCGCCTATGATCAGTGTTGTCATAACAGACTCCTTTTTCGCAATGTGCTGAACCAACACCAAAATATTTATGAAAAAAGCTAGAGATAGGTTGACGGTATTTCGCAACAACTAAATAACATAAGTGAGATAATTGCTTGAATACAGGCCATTGTAATGGCGCAACGTAAAAGCCTTTACCTACAATCGTCCAAGCACGATGAGTCACGTCTAACCCTTTTAAAATGTTTCCTTGATACTCTCCATGAAGGATCTTCATAGCAGAAATTTTGTTTATATGTTGATATTGTTTTTCAAAATCATTGTTATGCAAATTGATAAGATGTATTTGATGATTGATATCATCTCGCTTGAGTTTGTCCATTTCAGCACAACATAAAGGACAAGCACCGTCGTAAAAAATAGTTAATTTATCTGATGTCATAACAACTCACTTTAAAAACAGAACAACAAACTATACGGGTGAAAAAATGAGAAAGATCAATTTATAAAAATATACTGGGCAGTAAAGTCATATGAATTACAGATTAAAACACATAGTGCAATCAGCTACATTTAAGATGTCGGTGTTTGCTGGGATCATCGCTGTTATTATAGGTTTGATTGCATTTACACTTAGTTGGAATTTATGGGATGTATGGGGCGGCCCTTTACCTGGCTATAAAGTGTATCTATTTCCTGGCAATTTAACGTTAATCTATATTTGGCATCCACTTTTTACTGAAGAAGTAAACTTTTGGCCTAAGTTGGGTTTATTGATGTTAGGGCAGTTTGGTGTTGTTGCGGGTTTGACTGCTTTGTTAATGAAAGCGATAACTAGATTACCTCAAACTTTAAAATCTCGCACTTAAATCATTAAGTTGTAGCCCAAATAATCACGTATTTTTCAAACACAATTAGCTAGTTAGTGATTTTTAATTCTCCATGAGTTGTTGTTGATGTAAGATCTAATTTGATGAACACTTATAAGTAATATTTAGATTGCTAAACAGGTCAATATAAATGACATAGTTTGAAAGTGAACTTGCTATTATCAGTTTAAAAAAAGAGTAATAAAAATAATGATTAAATCGATAGCCCCGTTGTTAGTTGTAGGCATGTTTTCAAACCCTATATTTGCAGGTAATATTTATGAAGCATTTCCCGAAAATATAAATGCTTCAGATAAGTATGTTTTTTATTCTCATGGTTACATTGTTGAAGGTACAAACCCAAAACCTATCAATACTAAATTTGGTTGGGGGGTATATGACTTTCCTGCTATTAAACAAGCTTTATTAGATGACAATTACCATCTTATTGCAGCTCATAGACCGAAAAATACTGATCCATTTAAATATGCTCAAAAGCTGAGTGTTCAAGTAAGAGAGTTGGTAAAGCAAGGTGTTGCGGCTGAAAACATTACAATAATGGGCTTTTCTAGAGGTGCCTTTATAACAGGGCTTACTTCAGACAAGCTATCAGATTTAGCGATTAATATTGTTATTTTAGCTGGGTGTGGTCGTTTAATATCTAATAAACATACCGACATCAAAGTATATGGTAATGTGTTATCTATCTATGAAAAAACCGATCGTTCAAATACCTGTGTGGCATTAAAAGAAAAAAGTGTGAATGTTAAATCATTTCGAGAAATTGAAATAAATACAGGTTTAGAACATGGTGCATTTTATCGCCCAATTTCAGACTGGATCAAGCCTGTTAAAAATTGGATAAAATCAAATAAAGATTCACTATAAAAACTACAGATAGAAATTATGTTGAAGATTGAGCAAAGCAGAGCACAGTACATTTTTAATAAAGTTTATACTGAGTTCATCGGGATTATAATCGCATTAATAGCCATTAATGCGGTTTCTTTTTATAATCATGAGTCATTCAGTTTTGAATTTATCTATTATGCAATTTTTGTTACCGTAATTATAAGTACTTGGCTGGCTATATTTAATTCCGGAAAGGGAAAGATAGTTGAAAACGGTATTACAATTGATGAAAGTAGTATTAACTATATTCGGTTTTATAAAAAAGAAACTATAAAGTTAGCTGAATATAACGGCTATTCAATTTCTGGACGTTTACTTAGACAAATCAAAATTAAAAATAAATCAGGAGCAAGCATTGTTTTTGATTACTATACTTTCTCGCCTAAACAGCGAAAAATGCTATTTTCGTGTTTAGCCTCAGTTAAAACCTAACAACTGTTATTTTTGCATTTAGATTAATTTAAAGCACACAATATATTATCAAAGTGAGGATATTTTAATTGTAGAATAATAGAAACAAGTGTTGTTTTTAGGCAACACTTCTGGCACATTACCCACCTTGCATTAAATATATTAAATTAAATAAAAACAATGAATTAAATCCATTTAAATGAGTTTTTTACTACTGGCATTACCTTTGCAAAACCAAAGTGAAATTAAATAAAAATAGGAATTTAATAAATGGAAAAGCGCACTTTGGCTTTAAAGTACTTAGTCGGAATATCTTTATTACTTGCAATATCCTCTAACAGCGAACAGGCACAAGCTAATGAAGCAGAGCCGCCAAAGTTAATTATTGATGATATTAAATGTACTGGAAATAGCTCAACTGATTGTGATTTTATTACAAAAAAGTACTATCAAAATGTAGGCGATGTATTAAATCCAGATGAAATTGAAGATGCTAAATTACGACTTGGCACATTAATTCAATTTAAAAGTACCCGTATTCATCTAGAAAAAGGCAGTCAGCGCGGTTATGTGGTGGTGGTTTTCGATATTACAGAAGCCAGTAACATTCAATATGATGTGGGTTATCGTTATGAAAAAAAGAAGGACAGGAACAAACTTGGGAGCTGTGCTTATTCTTCTATTGAAAGAGCAGGCATTTGCTTTGGTGGCAACACAATAAATGATACCGCTGGTCATATTTGGACTGGAAAAATTACTGATTTTAACTTTTTAGGGCAAGGTAAAGAGCTATCCTTTTCAGTTGAGAAAAGCTATTTGAATAGAAAAAATAGCATGACTACAGATAGTCAAATGAAATTTTGGGCTTTAACTAAATATCCACAACTTGACTTCACTTCTAGAGATATTATGCAGTTTGATGATGAAAATAATAACTATAAACTAGCGTATTACGACCCTCACTTATTTGGTTCTGCTAAGTATTACTTTAGAGCAAGTATAGGAAAAATAAATAATTTTTCAGATTTTAAATTACAAAGAGATTATTTTGATGGCAGTATGGAGAGGGGAAATGGCTCTTCAAAATATCTCTCCGAAAATATGGATATGTCACTGGGTAGACGTTTTGCAAGTCATTCTTTTGTTAGCTTTAATATTGAATATAACTCAAATGCGAGACCTCAAAATTCATATACCCTAGATTATGGGTGGAATAGTGAAGATGATTTGTTATTTCCTACTCGAGGTAGCGCTTTTTTAAGTAAGATTAACTATAACTCACATTC
This sequence comes from Pseudoalteromonas sp. C2R02, assembly GCF_018860845.1. Lineage (NCBI taxonomy): Bacteria > Pseudomonadati > Pseudomonadota > Gammaproteobacteria > Alteromonadales > Pseudoalteromonadaceae > Pseudoalteromonas > Pseudoalteromonas sp. C2R02. Next base: position 74,779 of record NZ_JAHKQC010000045.1, read on the forward strand.
AAAAAGCTTAGGTATGTCTTATAAAGAAAACTTTAGTTTAGCGACCAATTTAGTGCTTTCTTTAGGCATAGATACTAGCATTGAACAGTTTGAATATGTACCAAGTTCAGACTATTTAAAAAGTGGCGAATTATTTGCGCGTTTTACCAATATTACGCAAGTAGATAAAACCAGTGGTGTTTATTCAGGTTGGCATACATCAGTACATTATGGTGAAAGAAAATGGAATAATGGTTTTACTGGAACTACCAATTACGCTTTTAATGCAGGTTATACTTATCAAACTCAAACTATGATTTACCGTTTATCTTTAGGTTATGTTCACCAAGAGGAAAACTAGGTATGTCGAATATATTTATTTCTATTTGGCTACCAGTATTGGGTTGGTTGACATTGTTTTCATCAAATGTATTAGCTATTGACCTTCAGCCAAGAATAAAAAATCAAGCAATGCATCTTAGTGTTAATAATATTCAATATCCACAGAATATTATTGAACGTGATATTAATAGTGGTTTGCCAAATAATATAAGCTTAATCATATCGTTAACGCGAAATGGACAGCAGCGTTTTTTGACTTCGGTTAATTACCAAATTACTTATGATTTATGGGATGAAATTTATAATGTGAATATAAGTCATGCTGATGGTGTACAAAAGAGAACTTTTGAAAATAGCACTTTATTAGTTGATTTTATAAACAATTTAACTTTTACAAGTGCCGATATCTTAAAAGAGATTGATTCTACTGAGGTGCATCAATTAAAAGCTATGGTATTGGTAAACCCGGTAAAAACCGAGCGTATAAAAAAGATAAGAGCCTGGATAGCAACAAGCCAAGGCTATACTTATGAACCAGACAGTGATGAGAATAATATACTTGTCACTTCTAATAACACGCCGTTGATGACTAGTGGCCAAGTAACGGTTAAAAAAGGGAAAAGGGTACTTAAAAGAAGGGCTGGTTTAGCTGATACGTCAATAGGTAGGCCGCGTTTTCAAAAGTTATTTGATCAGATTTTAGATCAGTATATGGATCCTGATGAAATTCCTGCCCTTTGGCGAAGTGAACAAGTGAGCTTAAATATCACACAGCAGAGTTTGATAAATGAAAAATAGGCGCATCAATCTTTATTTAATAGGCTCTATTTTGGCTTTGTCTGTGCTGCCTTTGTTAGCTTCCTATGTTTTATTAGATGAGGTATTGCAAAGTGCCACATCTATGATTACTAAAGAGCAAACACAAACGATATTACAAAATTATCGTGATGATTTGAAGTTACTTAAAACATTGGATCCTGATAAGGCAGAGGTTTATAAATCTCGCTTTTTACAAACATCTGATGAATTAATTGTTTATGAGAAACCTGGCTTATTACAGCAAGTTTTAAGAGATACCTATCTTACATATTATTTAGTTCTGTTTGTATTGGTTTTAATAGTGTCATTAGTTGCAGCGGTTTGGCTTAGCCAAAACGTTGCACGTTCATATAAAACATTGTTAAACAGTGATTTAAAAAAGGCAGAAAAACTACAATCGCTAAGTCATTTTAATGAGTGGCAAACTATTGCTGGGAAGTTAGCTCATGAAATTAATAACCCGCTGACACCAATAGAAATGATGGTGAGTAATTTGAATCGGGTTTATTTGAATGCTGACCCTAAGTCTTTTAAAGATAATTTAAACGAAACGACCTCCGTTGTGAGCGAAGAAGTTTATAAATTAAAAGAGATGGTAAGCCATTTTAGTCAATTTGCTAAACTACCTGAGCCAGTGTTAAAAGAGGCTAATATCGCAGAATATTGTGAGCGATTTATTACGCAACATCAAAATGGTTGGCCTGTGGTTAAATTCACGGTTTTAATCGAAAATGATGTGAAAAACCTTAATGTTAAAATGGACCATTTATTAATTAATCAGTGTTTAATTAATATTATTAATAATGCAGTTCAAGCTAATCCCACCAAAGGCACACTTCAAATATCTATGAGCTTAAAGCGCGAAAATAGCGCTGAAATATCTATGGTGTTATTTAATGATGGTGTAAAAATCGATAATGAAACTAGAAAACATATTTTTAAAATGCATTATAGCAGCAAAAAAAGCGCTGAGAATATGGGGCTAGGCTTAGCCATAGTGAAAAAAATATTACTAGATCATAATGGTGACATTATATGTTTACTATTAGATAAAGGTGCTGCTTTTAAAATAAATCTACCGATAAGTGAAAGATTAAATGACTGATAAACATATAATTGTTATTGATGATGAAGTTAATATTTGTAGAAGTATTAAAGCGTGTTTGCTGCCTGAAGGTTATATAGTTTCAGACTTTTGTGATGCACAATTGGCACTAAAAAGTATGCAAACACATGATTATGATATGGCAATTATAGACATACGTTTAGGTCAGCAATGTGGCATTGAATTATTTAAACAAATGCGCAGTGAAAACCTTGTTATGCCAGTCATTTTTATCTCAGGTAATGCCTCTTTAAATGAAGCAGCACAAACATTAAAGCTGGGGGCTTTTGATTTTTTAGAAAAGCCTTTTAATGCTGATAAGTTAAGTATTACAGTAAAAAATTGCGTTGATTTTTCTCTTTTAAAAAATAGAGTTAAATCATTAGAGCAAGCTCAACAAGATGATCAGTTGCTCGGCGAACATTCATCTATGAAGCAATTGAGAAAAAGTATTAATAAAGTAGCGCAAACAGATGCTGCAATTTTAATCTCTGGAGAAAGTGGTACAGGGAAGGAATTGATTGCACAAAGTATTCATCAGCAAAGCCGTAGAGCAAGTAAAGATTTAGTAAAAGTAAATTGCTCAGCAATACCTGAAAATTTAATCGAGAGTGCTTTATTCGGTCATGTTAAAGGGGCTTTTACAGGTGCTGAACAGCATAAAAAAGGTTACTTTGAAATGGCTCATAAGGGTACCTTATTCTTAGATGAAATTGGTGATATGCCGTTAGCTTCTCAAGCGAGTTTATTAAGAGTGCTAGAAAGCAAAGAAATTCAAAAAGTAGGCTCAGATAAAATTACAAAAGTTGATGTTAGATTATTAGCTGCGAGCCATAAAGACTTAAAGCTCAAGGTGCAACAGGGCGAGTTTAGAGAAGATTTGTTTTATCGGATTAATGTGATACCAATACAGTCTCCTTCATTACGTGAGCGCCAATCAGATATTCCATTACTCGTTAATCACTTTATTGGCTATTTAAGTAAACGAAATGGATTTGCCAATAAGTCTATAGATCCAAAATGTTATTCAATTTTAAGTCAATATTCTTGGCCAGGTAATGTAAGAGAATTACTTAATACGATTGAGCGAATGTTGATCATGGGTGATGATAAACTATTGATTTCAGATATTCCTGATGAGATATCCAGCAAACCTAATACTATAATAGATGATGAACTGAGTTTAAAAGAATTTCGGCATAATATGGAGCGAGCTTTATTAATCAAAAAACTCAAACAGTATAAAGGTAATATCACTCATGTTGCAAAGTCATTAGTGATAGATCGTACTTATTTATATAAAAAATTGACTCAATATAATATTAAAAGAAATCAGAATTTTGATTAGTGATTTATTAAATCTAACAAAGAAATCGTTATTTCTCAGGCAAAAATAACAGAAAGCTTGGTATAGCAACTAAATTACGTGAATATCAGGGATTTTGGGCTAAATCGTCGAGATATCAAGCAATAGAAGTTAAATCCATGAATCGATTTCCTGCGATGTTGCAATTAATGATTTCAAGTGGCTATAAAATTCATGGATATGATGAAGGTTGCTCAAAAGTAGACGGGAAAACTTTATTCCATAAAAGTTTATAAACTTTCAAATAACTTATCAGGGTTCATTTTTTAATTAGTTTTAAGTGAATCTTTAATTGTGAAACAAGGCATTATTTTTTTGGTAACTATTTGATACCAATTTAATTCCTCTTTTTCAGATATTTAAATTATTTGAGGTGTAAGATAGCTTAAAAATAAATTTATCGGCTAGCCGATAATTGTGAGTTAAGTTTAACCACCAATTTAATCATTTTTAAGGGAAGAAAAATGACAGATGTTATTTTGCTATCAGGCTTTGGCCAATGCCTTGTTATTGCGGGTTTCTTACACAGTAAGTCGAAACAGTATCCTTTGTTTTCATTATTGATGATTATACACTTAGTTTTCGGTAGCGACCTTTTATTGTTGCTTGCTCAGCATGAACAGTGGATATCACATCGCATTAATGCTTGTTTTGGAGCAATATATGCCATTTTATTCTTTATATTCATTCGTTCATGTTTAGGGATTCCCCCTTCAAAAAAACAACTGTGTTTATTTTTAGGGAGTTGGTTCGGGCTCAATGTGTTAATTTTTGATTTTTTACTAGAACCGTCAAATGTAGATTTCAATTTACGTCATGTTTTGGCTGGTTACTTTTTAATTGTTATATATTTATTTTTTACAATTTGGGGATGTTTGACAGTATATAAATATCATAAAAAACAAAAAGATTATCTGGCCAACTTAAGCAAAGAAAATTTGTGGGTACTTTGGGGAATATGCGCCTGTTTACTTTTTGCTATTTTAACAATCCCATTTAAGGTGATGTTACAAACCAGCTTACCTCTTCCTCAATTATTAATGTGTATCATGATGTTTGTTATTAGCTACGCTTTGTTAATTAATCCTCATTTACTTACTTTTGAAAAATTTAAAAAAGAATATCAAGATACTATCCATACTGAGAATGAATTTGATGCGGTCTTGGCAGATCAAATTCTATATTTATTGGATAAAGACGAGATATATAAAGATCCTGATTTGAGTTTACAATCTTTATCTAATAAATTATCAATGAAGCCTTACCTAGTATCACAAGTTATTAACCATTATATGGGTGTTAGTTTTTATGAAATGATTAACCACAGAAGAATAAATTATACTTGTGAGCTTATGGAACTGTATCCATATAAATCGGTATTAGATATTGCGTTGCAAGCAGGTTTCAATTCTAAATCAACATTCAATAGCGCATTTAAGAAATACAAAGGTGTGACACCAACACAGTTTAAATCATCAAAAATTGGTATCGTTTAGCTAATTAGTACGTCTTATTTTATTAATCGCACGACAATTTTAGATGGAGTCATAAAATAATTCTCTCAATAAAGGAGAATTAAAATGGCAATAAAAAATCAGAGTTATTTATTAACTTCATTGTTATCACTATTACTGAGTGGTTGTGATGACAATTTAGAATTAATCACAGAGCCCAAAAATAAAGAGATAAAACATGTATATCCAGCACCTAGAGGTCAATATAAAGTTGGTGTAAATGAATTTGATGTAAAGGGCTACAGTAAAGACTCTGTTAGTCCTAATAGCGACGAACTTAGAAAAATACATTTTAAGATTCATTATCCAGCTGATGGATACCATGAAAATTACAGTACTTATTTTGATAAATTAGGTAATCAAGTTGACTATTTAAAGAGCAAACGCCCAAAAGAAGCTCGATTACATCCTCTACAACATGACCTTAACACTATGTGGTCTTGGTCAGTTGAGAATGCGAATATCATCAAGCATGAAGGCGCTGGGTGGCCTGTTTTGTTTTATTCTCATGGTTTGGCATTATTTGAAAATGATAATACCGAATTAGTTGAAGATCTTGCTAGCCATGGATTTATAGTAGTATCAGTTAACCATACATATCTTTCTGGTGTAACTACTTTTGAAAATGGGCAAACTGCAAACTTATACTTGCCAAATGATAAACATGATGTAGGCACTCCTATAGGTAGAAAATATTTCGATGAGGTTGTATCACCTCAAATTTCAAATGACGTACAAAATATTTATAATTGGATGCTCTGGAATCAGTGGCGATTGAATGATCAAGTTGATTTGTCAAATGTAGGAACTTTGGGATATAGCTTAGGGGCTAGTGCTGCAATGAATTCATGTAAAAGCTTATTTTTTTGTAAAGCTTCAGTCAATATAGATGGCCTCGTTTTGGGAGAGGCGGCTAAGAAGCCATTAAATAAGCCATTATTATTACTCAGCTCAGAAGAATCATTAGCACAGTTAGATTCCACTTTTAAATTCAATCTAGCTGAAACTCACTTAATCACAATCGAAAATAGTACTCATGATGATTTCTATGACCTAAATAGGTGGATCGTTGGTTTACCAACAGCAATAGCGCCTGATAAAATACATAATATAATAAAAGGAAAAATTAATAACTTTTTTCAAAATAAGTTGAATCACACTGAATTAGTTTTTTCCGAGGAAGATGGTGTTGTTATCTTAAGCAAGTGATTTTTGAAGGAGTAATATTAAGTTGTTGTTACTCCTAGTTTAAAGTCTAGAGTGAATTCAAATTAAATATGGATATCAAAAAGGACACCCAATTTAAATTCTATCGAGAAGTTACAAAACTAGATTTTGACCCTAATTAGATTCAATTTAACGTTGTCTTTTTTGATTCTCAACTGCCTTTATGGCGTAAAATTGCAAGAATTTTGAGTGTTATCAAAATTAAGGTGAGTGAGATTAGCTATAGATTTAAAAAGCGATGAACAAATCGTGATTTGAAAATTATGCCAGTAGTTTTTGACAATGACTGAGGTTGGTTCGTCGTTTTATTTTTTGATGCTCGCTATATCGTGTGAGAGAGTATGTTTTTCCTACCGCACCATGAAACACTTTGGTAAATTGTGTGGTGAGTTTTAGCCAGTTTTCAGGTTGTAATTTAGTTTGGTTAAAATTGAAGGCTCAGCTTGATTGATTGCCCCACGTTTATCTTTACGGATACAGCGGCCTGTTAATTCAACTAATTCAAGATATGAACTCAGTTTAAAGGGCACTCCTTTTGGCATATGTTTTCCAGGGCTACCTGCAAATTTATTTAAGCTTTTTGGTTGCTTGCCTTTTTTGCAGCGTTAATACGCTTTTGAATACTGGTGTAGTCAGAATGTTCAGGTGTGTCGGCAATTTTAGCTCTGATAGGGTTTAAATCAACATATGACATACATGCTAGAAGGGCAGCTTCATCTAGTAGTGCTTGTGATTTGAATCTTCCCTCCCAAAATCGCCCAGTGCAGTTATCTCTTTATTAGCTCTTCTTGCAATGTCTTCATTGAGGGGGCGCATAAACCAACTGATGTTTTTTAATCTTTCTCGCTAGATTTTGATGATGGCGTTCAATGTGTGTTTTTCGACTTCATTGAGTACTTCATTATTGATAAATTTATGTGTGAGTAATATGCCTTTAAAGCTTTTGTGCCAGCGGTGAACTATGGCTTTATCATTAAGGCGATTGGCTTTTTTATCATCGACATACAGTACGATGTGACTATGGTTGTGCATAACCGCATAGGCACACACATCAATGCAAAAGGTTTTTTTCAGGCTAAGTAAACGGGTTTCAACCCACTCTCTACGATGCTTGTAGCTTTTTCCTGTCGTTTTATCTGCACCACACAAAAATGCACGACGAACACAACGGGAAATACAATGATAATAAGGTGTATCAGCCAAGCTAACTTGACGCTTTCTTGCTACAGCCATTTCAATCTCAGATAAAAATGGCATTATTTGAAGTTTAGTAAAAACCCGAATGAATACAATTTGAGATGGGTGTCTTAGTTAAGTCTTAGTTAATTCGTCTCTTAGTTAATTATTATTTTATTCATAAATGACTATTTCTTATTAAGATGTATAAAAGCATTAGTTTATTAATGCTTTTATACTGTTCATAGGTTTGTTAGTTAACATTCACATTATAGTATCTATTAAGCTTTTCAATATTTTGAAAAGAATATACTTGTAACCAACGACCTTCTTCACTTACTTTACAGTAATTACCAAATTCATCACAGTAACTAAAATCAATATTATTTTCACCAAAAGTTAAATCAACGATAAAATAATTAAACACGTAATTTGAGTTAACGGTTTTTGAGGTAACAAAAGTAATTAAGTTGGAATCATCTGTAATATTAATACCTATAATACCTAATGTGTAAGCTAACTTATCTAATTGGAACAGCTCATTATTATCTGTTTTCCTTCCTTTATCGGCTTCAGCTTGTGAAATGTTATTTTTAGCATATAAATATGCTTCATAATAATCAGAGCCTATCATTACTCCTTTTGATTCTGATAAGTACTCACTAAATTTAATTAATTCAGTACTATTTTTATCAATTAATTGTGCTGCTTTATGCTTAGCATCTAAAAGTAATTCTTACTTTTCTTTAGCATAATCATTATTACAAGCAGCTAAACCAAAGCATATTAAAGCGAATAGTATCTTATTCATTAACAGCCTCAATAGATTGCCAGCGTTTAAATGATTGTCCAAATGTTGTTTTAATAATAAAGCCATCTTTAGATAAGATATAGATAGGCGTTGGTTTATTTCCCTGACTATAACGGGCAAGCATATGGCTTTGATTATTCCATGTTTTCATTTTTGTTAAGACGATGTCCATAGTCATGGTGGTGGTGATAACTTTGGAATCTAAATATTGTTGGTCGCCAATGCTTGTTATAAATGACCTATGACGAGGAGCTGCGCCATTACCAGGATTACTTAAAGGTGCGGCGCCATTTTTAAATGCTTGTTGTGGTGCGGGAAATTTAAAGTGGGTATCTATATCATCGGTAAAGAAGGAATGATCGTCAATGCGATAAACAAAACTACCAACATCTGTTTGTGCTTTTAATGCATTTATTTTTTGATGTAAAGACATTGACAATTGTTTTTTTGCCGCACGCAGTAAATCCCTTACTGCGCCCAAACGCTCCATATAAATAGTATCTTTATAACGAATACCGAGCGTTTTGTTTTTTCTTGAGACATAATAATCCTTTGATATGTAAATCCATTTTGGGAAGTATATGGTGTTTCTGATTTGGGTTCAATATTGTTCTGTTAAAATATAATGGGGTGTTACTGATATTGAATTCATTAAAAAAGCCACAAGTTAGGCTTGTGGCTTTGTCTATACTAAAATTGAAATACAAATATTATTTCGAGCTGTCATATCAGAAATATTACCACCCGAACTTGAAGCTTGAATTTAAAAATCAATGCTTGACTCAGCTCTCCGATAAAACACTTCCCAGATGACGAGTTGTTATATCGAGGTATATTTACATCAAATTAAGAAACAATACCTAGCGGTTTACCTGTTTTCCAAGCACCGCGGGTAAAGTCTGGAATATTTTTAGAGTTACTACGATCTTCAACTGATGCTACGCTCAGTGGGAAAATTGCAGACCATGCAGCTGCGTCGTATACATCTTGATCTAGTGGCTCACCATTACGTAAGCAGTACACCATGCGCCATAACATTAAGAAGTCCATACCGCCATGTCCACCATTGCGTTTTGCTTCTTCACCCATGCGAACATACATAGGATGATCAAATTGTGCGCGCCATTTTTCCATGTCACGATCCCAACCATGGAAACTTGGTTTTCTCGGTTTACGGCCTTTACTGCCATCTTTTTCCCATAGCGCTAATGTCTTAGCATATTCATTTTCATAAATAGCTTCTATCGCAGGAGGTGGTGTTTCAACTGCAATACGATTTGGGAAACCTGCAAAAGTACCGTTAGTACCTTGGATCAAGTTATGACGAGAATATGGACGAGGACTCGTTGTATCATGTTGCACAACGATACTGCGACCTTGAACTGTTTTTATCATGCTGGTATTCATATCACCGGCAATATAATCAAGTTGATTTCTTTCGTGATCTGCAGGGAATTCACGTTTAGCATACGCTGCGCGACCAAGTGCTGGGGAACTTACCGAAGTCACATAATCAAAACGGTCACCACGGTTAATATTCATATATTGAGATACTGGGCCTAAACCATGAGTTGGATATAAGTTACCGTTTTTCTTGGTATGCCAGTGTGTACGCCATGAACCTGTACTTTCGTCTATTTCTTTCATTTGCCAGCGAAGTTCGTGAATATAAGCGGCTTCTCCATGAAGTAAATCACCAAATAAACCTTGACGAACCATGTTTAAGACCATTAGCTCATCACGGCCATAGTTTACATTTTCCATCATCATACAGTTTTTTTGCGTTCTTTCTGCTGTATCAACTAACTGCCAACATTCTTCAATTGTTGTTGCTGCGGGTACTTCTACAAAAGCATGTTTGCCGCTTTCCATGGTTTCAACCGACATAGGCGTATGCCACTTCCAAGGCGTAGATATAATTACAATATCTATATCTTGGCGCGTTAGCATTTCGCGATAAGCGTGATCTGAACCTGTATAACGAGCAGGTTTAGGCAGGCCTTTTTTAACGACGAAATCAATTGATTTATCTAACATTTCAACATGAGTATCACAAATTGCTTTGATCTCTACACCTTCAATATTAGTGTAATGTTTTACATGACCACTACCACGCTGACCAACACCAATAAAACCAATGCGAACAACATCCATTTTAGGCACTACTAGGCCCATTACAGATTTACCTTTTGATTTTGGGGTTAACACTGAACTTGCATTATTTGTTGTTGAACAACCAGCTACTGCGCCTGCTGCAGATAAAGCGGCAACTGATTTTAAAAAACCACGTCGATCAATCGTACTCATAAAATTACCTACCTGAACTTGAATTTGGAGTTTGTTTTTATTTTATGGGAGGTATTTATAACTGATTAAAAATTTAAATACAAAATATTCTTTCATTTTATTTCACTTTAATTGTGAAAGTATGTGACCAAATACTTTAAAACCCTATTTAATTGTGTTTTAGCGAGTTTTATTATATTTCGCAGAAGTTTTGAAATGGTTTATATAATTTCAAAACTTCATTGTGAAAGATTTTGAAAGTTGTTATTGTTATTTAAAGTATCAGGTAATCATTATTATTTTTTGAGTAATAACATCAAAATTGGATCAGTTAGGATAAATATGAAAGATATTATCGGAATTATTCAAGCAAACCGTAAAGGGGCTTTACAAGGGGTTTATGCTATATGTTGTGCACAACCCTTAGTTATTGAAGCTGCAATTAAACAAGCCAAATATGATCAAGCACCCATTCTCATTGAAGCAACTGCCAATCAAGTAAATCAATTTGGTGGCTATACAGGGATGCAACCTAAAGATTTTATAAAATTCATCGGTGATATCGCGGATAAATATGATTACCCGAAAGAACATATAATACTAGGTGGCGATCATTTAGGGCCTGTATGTTGGGTTAATGAGAACTCAAGTGATGCAATGGCTAAAGCTAAAGATTTAATTGCCAGCTATGTTGCTGCAGGTTTTAAGAAAATACATTTAGATACCAGTATGGGTTGTGTTGATGATCCTGAAATATTACCTGATGAAGTGGTAGCTAAAAGAGCTGCTGATCTATGTTTAGTAGCAGAGCAAACAGCAATAGCGCACTTTGGTCATTCAGGGCTCGTATATGTTGTTGGTACTGAAGTTCCGCCACCTGGCGGTGCCACAGAGGAGATTGCCGAATTAGAATTAACGCCAGTTAATCGTGTTGAGCAAACAATTAATTTACACCAAGAGGCTTTCGAATTGTTAGGTTTGACTGATGCTTGGCAGCGAGTTATTGGTTTAGTTGTTCAACCTGGCGTTGAATTTGACCATACAAGCATAATTGATTATCAATCAAATAAGGCACAAGCTTTAAGTCATTGTATTAAAAATATTCCAAATATCGCTTTTGAAGCACATTCTACTGATTATCAAAACCCACAGGCCTATAAAGAGCTTGTCAAAGATCATTTTGCAATTTTAAAAGTAGGGCCGCAATTAACATATGCGATGCGTGAAGCACTATATGCATTGAGTTATATTGAAGATATTTTAATTTCTTCTGAAAAAACATCCCACCTACGAGATATTTGTGAACAAGAAATGCTTGAATCACCAAATTACTGGCAGAAGTTTTATCAAGTACCGCCAAGTAAAGGGCTTTTGTATCGTCGTTATAGCTACAGTGATCGCATTCGTTACTATTGGAATAATTCACGAGTTGATTCAGCTGTTACTAAGTTATTAGATAACTTAAACGATCTAGCTATACCTTTACCTTTGATCAGCCAATTTTTACCAGAACAATATCAAGCAATTAGACAAAATAAATTAAATAACCAAGCAAAAGACTTAGTTATTGATAAAATTATGCAAGTGACAGGTATTTATGCTGATGCTTGTTATAAGCAATCGAAATAATAGGCTAAAACATGAAGACATATTTAAATATTGATGAAGTGAATTTAAAAGAAAATAAAGCTTATTGGACAGCCAGAGAAATTCAGCAGCAGCCTTTATCTTGGCGTAAAACGCTAAAAACTGTACAAGGTAATAATGCTCAAATTATGCATTTTTTATCGCCATTGCTGATGCAGAAAGAATTAAGAATTATTTTAACCGGTGCGGGAACTTCTGCTTATGTAGGTGATGCGTTAGCACCTCATTTATCTCATAAAACAGGTAAATTATTTTCTGCGGTTAGCACCACTGATATTGTGGCAAATCCAGAATTATATTTTCAGAAAAAAACGCCTACATTATTGATCTCTTATGCCCGTTCAGGAAATAGCCCTGAAAGTATTGCTGCTGTGAAGTTAGCAGATGAAGTAGTCGATAATTGCTTTCACTTAGTGATCACTTGTAACCCTGAAGGTGAGTTGGCTTTAGGCACTCATAATAATGACAACGCATTTAGTTTAATAATGCCCGAAGAAACATTGGATCAAAGTTTTGCTATGACAAGTAGTTATACCTCTATGCTGGTATCTACTTTATGTATTTTTACACCTGATATTAAACAGCTAGAACAAGTTGCTGCTTGTACTGAGGCTTTATTAAAAGATTCGCTAGATTTGATTAAATCTCAAGCGAAAAATAAATGTAATAGATTAGTATTTTTAGGTGCAGGTCCATTACTCGGGTTTGCTAGAGAATCAGCGTTAAAAACTTTAGAGCTAACTAATGGACAAGTACTGAGTTATTGTGAAAGTCCATTGGGCTTTAGGCATGGACCAAAATCTCTGGTTGATGAAAATACAGATATTATTTTATTTTGTTCAACGAATGCTTATACCAAAAAATATGATGATGATTTATATGATGAACTAGTAAAAGATGAGCAAGCTTTATCTGTATTAAAGTTAAACCCTGAATTTATTAAACAACCAACGCATTTAGATGATATTTGGATTGGATTAGTATATTTAGTGTATAGCCAAACATTATCGTTTTATAAATCATTAGAATTGGGATTAACACCAGATAATCCATGTCCAACAGGTGAAGTAAATCGCGTGGTGCAAGGCGTTACTATTTATCCATTAAATAAATAAAACCAAGGAAATATCAATGGCTGTTTATGGTTTAGATATTGGCGGAACCAAAATTGAAACTGCCATCTTTGATAATGAGTTAAATCTTATTAAAAGTTGGCGTATTTCGACGCCAACAACTGATTATCAGGTTTTTCTAGAGACTTTGTGTGACTTAATCCATCAGGCTGATGAGTTTTCCCAAACGCAAGGTCATATCGGCATAGGTATGCCTGGGCTTATTAACAATAATGGTCAAGTTTTATCTGCAAATGTACCTTGTGCGACCGATAAGTTTATAGCTCAGGACTTAGAAAAATTATTAAATCGTCCTATTGCGATAAAAAATGATACCCGCTGCTTTGCATTATCAGAAGCCAATGGTGCAGGCAAACAATATTCACGCGTATTTGGTGCCGTTATTGGTACAGGTGCTGCGGGTGGTTTATGTATTGATGGCAAATTAGAAAAAACGAGTTTAGGCATGGCGGGTGAGTACGGCCATATTCCTTTACCTGCACATTTACAGATAAAATATAATTTACCTATTACAGAGTGTGGTTGTGGTTTAACTGGATGTATTGAAAGTTATATCGCAGGGCCAGGAATAAAAAGGTTATATCAACATTTCACCCATAAAACTTTAGATGCAAAACAGTGGAGTTGTGATTTAGCTAATAATGATGAAGCAGCGATAAAGGTTTTAACCTGTTACTTAGATTTACTCGGTAATACTTTTGCGTCTTTGGTTAAATTAACTGAACCTGATGCCATAGTAATAGGTGGTGGTATTTCTTTAGTGGATGCCGTGATAGAAAGTTTACCTGATGCGATAAACTCCCACTTATTTAAAGGTTTTAATGCGCCTGTGATTCTAAGAGCAAAATATGGTGATTCTAGTGGGGTACGAGGCGCGGCTATTTTAGGGCTGCAGGCATCTTTTGAATAAGAATTAAATCAGAGAGTTTATATGAAAAATCAATATTATTTAAAAGCAAAACGTATTTTCACTGAAAATGGCATGTTAGAAAACCACGCTGTATTAATTAAAAATGGCATAATTAATAACATCACAGATACGTTTAATTCTGATATTAGTGTGATTGATTTAGGCGATGTAAACTTAATGCCTGGCATGATAGATATGCATATTCATGGGCGTGAAGGCTGCGATATTATGGATGCTAAAATGTCATCTATTAATACCATTTCTAGCTCTTTGGCAAAACACGGTGTAATTGGTTTTTTAGGCACAACAGTCACCGCTGATTGGCAACAAACGCTTGCAGCATTTAGTGTATTAGGAGAGGCTTCAAAACAAAGTTTACCTGGGGCCCAAGTATTAGGTGCGTATAACGAAGGTTTGTTTTTTACTGAAACACATAAAGGTGCGCATAATTCGGATTTCTTTTTAAGACTCACAAAAGAGCGCATAGATGCCATATATGAGGCAACACAAGGCACATTAAAAGTGATGGCATTAGCGCCTGAGTTTACAGATTCTCTAGAGGTAATTTCATATCTAGAAACTTTAGGTGTCAAAGTTATGTTAGGTCATACAAACGCAACTTATCAACAAGCTGTTGATGCTTTAGAGGCCGGAGCTTGTGGCGGTGTGCATATATTTAATGGTATGAGCGGTATTCATCATAGAGATCCCGGTTGTGCAGGTGCTGTTTTGATGGATGACAATGCAATAGCTGAAGTGATTTGTGATGGTATTCATTTACACCCCACTATTATGCAGTTGGTTTATAAATTAAAAGGTGCAGAAAAAATAGCGTTAATCAGTGATTGTATTAATGCTGGTGGTTTCAGTGATGGTAAATATCGTTTAGGTGAACTTGATGTTTATGTAAAAGATGGTGTTGCGCGAACAGAGCAAGGGTCACTTGCTGGCAGCACTTTAACCTTAGAAGTGAGTGTGAAAAACCTAGTAGAAATGGCTAAAGTGCCGTTATTAGAAGCTGTACATATGGCAAGTTTAGTACCTGCTAAGTTTTTAGGCTTAGGCGATTCGCTAGGTAGTATAAGCATTGGCAAACGTGCCTGTTTTGCTGTAATTGATGATGATTTTGAAGTTAAGTCGACTTATATCGATGGTCAAAAAGTATTTTCGATTTAAATTATTGTTTTAATTGAGTTATTAGACTACTTTATTCATGTCATTCTATTTAAATATTTACTCATTTAGAGAAATGTTTAGGTAATAAGTTTATGCCCACATATATCTAATCTAAATAACATTTCACACTTATAATTCTTTATCTTTTTTTATGCCTGTAATAAGAAGCTATTGCCAGATATTAACTTTTATAAATAGGTAATTACAATCTTATAAGGCTAATAAATGTGTCTATAGTAAGGCACAGGATAGATAATTATTAAATATCTATTCTTGTTGGTATGTAAATATATTGTTATTAAAAGTTGCAAATAAATGTGGTTAAGCTATCTTTGTACCTTTATTGGTACATTTTGGTGTTTTGCACTTGAAAAGGAATAGTTTAATGAAACAGTATTTATCTTCTTTAAAATCAGCTAAAGGTGCATTTGCGCTATCAATGATATGTGCATGTAGTTCAGTGCATGCTAATAATTACGACGAATATATTTTTAAAAGTTCGCCAACGGTTAGTGCTGAATTTGACTCTGTTACTCCGATGATCGTCGGAGGCGATCCGGTTGCGCAAGGTGATCGCACTTACCAAGTTTCATTAGGCAATGGGGGGTGTGGCGGTACAATAATCGCAGATCAATGGATTTTAACGGCTGCACATTGTATTTCTAGCAGTTGGCCTGGAAGTATTAGGGTAGGCGTGAATAGCTTAAGCTCTAGCCAGGGTGAGACACATAATGTGATTCAAACAATTGTGCATGAAGGATATAGCAGCGCTAGCAGCGGAAATGATATTGCGCTTTTAAAAGTCAGTGGCACAATTAATCCAAATTATGTCAGAGCAAAGTTGCCAACATCTGCTGTGATGCAAGCAGCTGGTTCACATGGAGATATGCAAATAGTATCTGGTTGGGGCCGGTTATCTAGTGGCGGTACAAGCCCTGATATTTTACAAGAAGTGAGAGTGCCTGTTGTATCAAATGCAATTTGTAATAGCGCGAGTTCATATAACGGAAGTATCAATGACACTATGATTTGTGCTGGCTATCAACAAGGTGGCAAAGATTCCTGCCAAGGCGATAGCGGTGGCCCTATGGTGGCAGCTTATCAAAATGAAATTTATAGCGTTGGAGTCGTAAGTTGGGGGCATGGTTGTGCAGCGCCCAATAAATATGGTGTATATGCGCGCACATTTAAATTTGTTGATTGGATAAATAGCAAAATTGGTGGCACACAAATCCCGAATGATCCAATTGAGTTACAAAATAAGGTAACTCAATCAGTGTCAGCGAATCAAGGTGAAGAAAAATACTTTTACTTAGATATTGCTGATGGTGGTGCTGTAACTAATTTAAATTTTGATATGTCAGGTGGCACAGGTGATGCGGATTTATATGTTAAATTTGGCGCAACACCAACAGAAAATAGCTATGATTGTCGTCCGTTTGAAAATGGTAATACAGAATCTTGTAATATTGCTGATATTAAATCTGGTCGCTATCATGTGATGTTGCGTGCATATAGTAACTTTTCTAATACTCAGTTAACGGCAAGTTATGATGAAGGCTCAACTGATGGTAAGTTAGAAAATGGTGTTTCAACCGTTGTTGCAGCCGTTACTGCAGAACAAAAATACTTTTATATTGATGTCCCTGAAGGAACTACAAGTTTAAACTTTGCTATCAGTGGTGGTTTAGGTGATGCCGATCTTTATATGCAATTTGGTGCTAAGCCGACGTTAAATCAATATCAATGTCGTCCATATAAAAATGGTAATAATGAAACATGTACAATATCAAATGTACAACCAGGTCGTTATCATGTGATGTTAAATGCTTATAGTCAGTTTTCAGATGTTAGTTTAATTGCGGATCATTAATTGACATTTGATATCAATAATTTAAAAAATAGTTAAGTGCGTTTAACTTTAAAAAGGTGACTGATTAAATGTCACCTTTTTATTGTTTGAATTACAATATCTTCTTCATGGCGTAGATCCTTTAATTATTACTTCAATGCGTCCATGATTACTAACATATTTAAACATAATACAACTTTCCATGATGATGACTGACTTCAAAAGTTATCATGGGATATATTTTCAGATATTAATCACATTTATTTGGAGTAGCAGGTGATTTCAATCAGGGCATATAAAATAGGTGATGAAAGATATTTACGAGAGATTTTTTTCAATACAATTCGCCAGATTAATATAAATGATTACACACAAAAGCAAGTTATAGCTTGGGCACCAGAAAGCTATGATGAAGCACAATGGCAGTCTCGCATACAGGTTACTTCTCCTTTTATTGCCTTAATAGACGATAAAATTGTAGGATATTCAGATGTGCAAAACGATGGTTATATAGATCACTTTTTTTGCCACAGTGACTATCAAGGCAAGGGCATAGGTAAAACTTTAATGCAAACCTTGCTGGATGCAGCAAATAAAAAGAGGCTTGAACGTTTATATTCTCATGTAAGTATTACAGCTAAACCTTTCTTTGAACACTTTGGTTTTAAAGTTGTAAATCCACAGCAAGTTGAAATCAGAGGTGAAATATTGACTAATTATGTAATGGAAAAAATAATATCAAATACCTAGCCCTGATCTCTAAAGATAATTTTTTAAATCATTTGATAATTTAATTCTTTTTAACCTTCATTTAACCACCTCGTTGATACAATTTTTCTATTATTTGTGTTTTGAGGTGAACAGTGAAACCGATTCCTTTATATTACTCCATTATTTTTACTTGTGTGTTGAGTGCATGTACATCTTTTGAAGATGTCACTTTTAATCAACAAGCAGATTTTCAACTCACTCAATTAGCGAATGCTAAAATTGAAAATAAAACGTCTTCAATGACGTTAATGCAATTATTTTCAATTTCTGAAGTTGATGTATTAATAGAAAATGCATTAAATCATAATCCGAATTTACAACAGACTTTACTTACTTTGAAAAAAGCAAAGCAAAGATACACGGTAACATCTTCTGATCAATGGCCTAATATCACTGCAAATGTTAATTCAAAAAAAGTTGAAGATACTAATACAGCCTATACAGGTAGTATAGATATTGCTTGGACAATAGACTTTTGGCAAAAGCTTGCGAATGCAAGTGATGCTGAGCAAGCAAATGTAAGCGCCACTGCATTTGCTTATCAAGGTGCAAAGGACTTATTAGCTGCTAATATCATTAGCGCGTATTTAGATTTAGTTCAATTATCGCAATTGATTGAAATAGAAAGCCAGCGAGTTTTAACATTTAAACGAAACGAACAAGTTATTGTTTCGCGCTATAAAAAAGGTTTAAAGTCTTTAAATGAACTAGATACTGCAAAATCCAATACACAAAGCAGTGAAGCGACCTTAATTGAGCATAAAGCTCAATATCAGCAATCTTTAAGAAACATATCCCTATTAACAGGTCTACAAAAAAATCAAATTACATCTCAAGTGCAGTTTCCTAAAATAATTTTGCCACTTAGTGAGATTGACGCTGACCGCATTGGCCAACGTCCAGATTTACAACAAGCTTATCAAGATATTAAATATAGCCAGTATCAACATAAAGTGGCTTATAAAGCTTTACTACCAAATATATCTTTGTCTGCATCTATAAGTAACTCACAAAGTAATTTACACGACGCACTCTTTGGGAGCCAAGCATGGCAGTTATTAGGCCAATTATCCGCGCCATTATTTAATGCAGGTAAATTAACCAGTGAAGTAGAAATCGCTAAATTATCTGCGGAGCAATCTTACTGGTCGTTTCAAGAAACGTTATTAAAAGCAGTGAATGAAGTTGATAATGCTATTGCACAAGAATATGCAATAGTTGCGCAATTGACGTTAATTAAGTCAGCCTTAGCAAGTGCAAAGCGCAGCGAAATAACTTATACCGAACGGTATCGTCAAGGCACCACATCATACATTGATCTGTTACAGATCCAACAACAAACCTTTTCATTACAAACACAAGTAACGCAACTTACTTATCAACACTTAAGTAACAGAATTTCTTTAGGGTTAGCGCTAGGTTTAGGAATATAACATGCAAATTTTTAATAAAAAAACAATCGTAACACTAGTTGGCCTGACCGGTATATTTGGTGTTATTGCTATAAATAATGTGCTTTTTGCTAATCAAGTAAAGGCACCGCCACCAAAGATAGAACCACAATTTCCGGTTATATCGGTTACAAAAGTGACTACTGCTGCTTATCAATCCAAGGTCACTGCATATGGAGAAGTGAGATCTCGAAATCAATTGTCACTCACTTCCCAAGTCAGTGGTCAGGTTGTTTATTTGTCGCCAAAATTTTTATCAGGTAATACTTTTAGAAAAGGAGAAGTACTTGCGCGTATAGAACCGATAATGTACCAACAAGCTCTGTCTAATGCCAATGCTAACCTTGCAGACGCTAAACTCGCATTAGCAGAAGAACTGCTCAATAGCAGCCAAGCGGCACAAGAATGGCTGCAATCAGGTTTAGCAAAAGAGCAAGCATCTGACTTAGCACTTCGTAAGCCACAGCTTAATGCAGCAAAAGCGAAGCATTTAATGGCTTTAAAAGAAGTTGAAAAAGCAAAGTATGATTTAAAGCAAACACATTTGATTGCACCATTTGATGCATTAGTTGTTTCAAAAGACATTCAGATAGGTACAAATATTCAGGTGGGCGTTAATTTAGCCCAATTATATGACATTTCACTATTTGAAATCTCGTTACCTTTAACATCTCAGCAATGGGAACTGTTACCTAATATAAAGCAAAATGAAAAACTATCAAAAATGGCTATACAACTGATTGATGAGGGAAGTTTAAATAAATGGATAGCCAGTATTGAGCGTTTTGAGCAACATATTAATGGTTCAAGTCGTCAGCGATCTTTAATTGCGGTTGTTGAGCAACCAATTGAACAAGAAGTGCCTTTATTCCCAGGCTTATTTGTTAAAGCACATATTAAAGGTAATGCTTATAGTGCGTTGTGGAAATTGCCAGCTTCAGCATTGATTGATAATAATACGGTATGGCAAGTTAATAATGATGATTTATTAAAGCGTATGCCTGTTTCTATTGTCTTTTCTCAAGATAATTTTGTCTTTGTTAAACCCATTAATAATATCGCAATGCCGCGAATTGTTAATCGTCCTTTGTCTAGTTATTTGGTAAATATGAAAGTCTCTCCAAAAGTAGAGGAATTAATGTAATGGTCGCATCAAATACAAAACATACAGGGATCATAGCTTGGTTTGCTATGAATTCAGTTGCAGCTAATTTACTCATGCTCTCTATCATTTTTCTTGGTTTAATATCATTTAACCAATTAAGAAAAGAAGCTTTTCCGCCTTGGGCGAGCGACTCTATTAGCATTAATATGACTTTTGATAGTGGTGATGCACAACTTTCTGAAGAAGGAATAGCAATAAAAATAGAAGAGGCATTGGCAACGGTTCAAGGGATTAAACGCATCACTTCAACCTCTAATGCAAATGGCAGTAAGGTAATTGTAGAAGCTAATTCTAGTTATAATTTGGATATTTTATTGCGAGATGTTAAAGCGAAAGTTGATTCTATCTATAATTTTCCAGCAGGTGCAGAAAATCCTGTCATTGAAAAAATGACCTCACTTGTACACGCTTACTCTATTAAGGTTTATGGAGACACAACGCGAGATGCGCTGCAAGCGATCGCACAACGGCTAAAAGTTGATTTACTCGCCCAAAATGCGATTTCAAATATAGAGATCAAAGGCGAAGCTGAGCCAATGATGTCAATAGAATTAGATGAACAAAAGCTACAAGCATATGGTTTATCATTTACTGATGTAGCAAATGTAGTTAATAGTGAATCTTCAACGGCAATATCAACAAGTTTAAGAAATGCTGATAAAGTGATCGGCTTAAAGGTTGCAGAGCAAGCGTATCAGCAAAAAGAGTTTGCCAACATACCTTTACTGACTCATGCTGACGGCAGTCAATTGCGATTAGGTGATGTTGCAAAAATTAAAGATAGCTTTGCAGATGATGTTTTTATTATCGGGCGCTATAACGGCGAACCAGGCTTAGGCATTGAAATAAAAGTAGACGATCAAGGTGATGTTTTAAAGATTGTAGAACAAGCGAATAAAGTCGTTGCTAAATGGCAAAAAAGTGCTTTATTACCACAAGGCGTAACGGTTGAAACTTGGAATGATGGCGGTAGTTTAATAAGAGATAGACTGGCGCTTTTAGTTAAAAATGCTTTATCAGGTATCGCGTTAGTTTTTATTGTTTTAGCTTTATTTTTAAACCTGAGAGTGGCGTTTTGGGTGACCGCAGGATTACCTTTTATTTTTTGTGGCACTTTGTTTTTTATGACTGATAGTTTCACTGGTATGACTATCAATGAAATGACAACATTTGGTTTTATTTTAGCTTTGGGTATTGTTGTTGATGATGCGGTTGTTGTAGGTGAAAGCATTTATACAACACGAAAAGAACAAGGTGACAGTATTGACAGTACAATTGCCGGTACTAAAAAAGTTGCTGTACCAACTATTTTTGGGGTTTTAACTACGGTTGCGACATTTATTGCGTTATCAAACGTCGCTGGTGGTATGGGAGAAGTTTACTCTCAATTTGCTGTTGTTGTGACCATTTGTTTATTACTTTCAGTGGTTGAATCTAAATTAATCTTACCTGCTCATTTAGCGCATTTAGATACACATCGTAACAAAAGTGTCGGTTGGAAACGCATTTGGCCACGTATTCAGCAAGGTGCGGATGATTCATTACAATGGTTTAGCATACGTATTTATCAGCCCCTAATTAAAAAAGCGATTACATACCGTTATGGCGTTTTGTTTAGTTTTATCGCTTTGTTTATTTTTGTTATTGGTATGCCACAAAACGGTGGTGTACGCGTTGCATTTTTCCCTGATATACCAGGCAGTACTATTGAAGCGAATATATCAATGCAAAATGATGCCAGCTTTGGTCAAACACATAAAAATCTCAATTATTTAGAGTTATCAGCAAGACAAGCAGATCAAAAGTTAATGGAAAAATATGATATGCAAGGGACTGCCATCGATACAATTGAAGTGATTGGTACCAGTGATTTGACGGGCTATATCGTTGTAGAGTTAGATAAACAAGCACCTTACAATCTAAACGAGTTTTCACGTATATGGAAATCAATAACCAAAATGCCAGAAGGCGTGCGTAAGCTTGATATTCGGTCTGGTTTTGGTGGCGGAGATAATTTTAAAGTTGAATTAAAGGCCTGGAACACAGAGACTATTCGTACAGCGGGGCAAGAAATAAAATCTGCTATTTCCCAAATATCAGGTGTCAGCGGTATTGATGATAACTTTGATTCAGGGCAAGCACAATTACGTTTTGAATTAAATGAGCATGGCTTAAGCTTAGGTTTAACGACTAAAGACTTATCACGGCAAGTTCTTCAAGCTTTTGGTGGCGAGATAGTTCAGCGATATCAAAGAGGTAAGGATGAAGTTAAAGTAAGGATCCGTTATCCACAAAGTGCGCGTCAAACGGTAAATGATGTTATGAATGCTAATGTGAGACTTAATAATGGTCAAGTTGTGCCATTATCTGTTGTCGCTAAACTACATTCTCAATACCAACAAAATGAACTGACACGTATATCTGGATTGCCTGCTGTATATGTAAGTGCTCAAGTAGATAAGGATATTATTTCATCCAATGAGCTGGTGATTGCATTAGAAAAAAACGTGATACCCAGTTTACAAAATCGATTTCCTGATTTAGCAATTCACTTTGCAGGAGAAGCTGAAGAGCAAGCAGAAACAGCACAATCAATGAGTCGCTTATTTATGATGGCATTGGTAGCAATTTATATTTTATTAGCAATACCGTTACGCTCATATGTTCAGCCAGTGATTATTATGATGGCAATTCCATTTGGATTAGTAGGGGCAATTTTAGGGCATTGGCTTAATGATATGGTGCTCAGTGTTTTATCATTTAATGGTATTGTTGCTTTAAGTGGTGTTGTGGTGAATGATAGTTTAATGCTTGTATCAAGATTTAATCAGTTAAAGCAAACAAAAGATAAGGTTTCTGAGGCAATTGTGGCTGCATGTACAGGGCGATTACGTGCAGTGCTCTTAACATCTATCACCACATACGCGGGTTTAATGCCATTATTAAGTGAAACTTCTACACAAGCACAGTTTATTATTCCTGCGGCGGCGTCTTTAGGTTATGGTATTTTATTTGCTACATTTATCACGTTAATATTAGTGCCGTCATTATTAATGATGCACCAAGATGCGATATCCATCATGAGTAAAATAAAACAAAAAGTAATCGGTAAAAAACAAGAGGAATTAGTGCATGAGCATTAATGTATTACTGATAGAAGATGACATTGACCTAGCAACGACGATTGTTGATTACTTGGCATTTGAGAACATTAGCTGCGATCATGCAGCTAATGGTATTCAAGGTTTATCTTTAATCAACAATAATCAATATCAAGTTGCTTTATTAGATCTCAACTTACCAAAATTAGATGGGTTAAGTGTCTGCGAAAAACTACGTGAAGAGAGTAACGACATACCGGTTTTAATGCTAACAGCACGTGACTCATTGAAAGATAAAGTGGCTGGTTTTAACGCGGGAACTGATGACTATTTAGTGAAACCATTCGAAATAGAGGAGTTAATCGTCAGAGTTAATGCGCTTTCTAAGAGAAAAAGTGGTCAAGTATCAAATTTATCTTTGGGTAAGCTCGTATTGGAGTTAAAAGAGCGCACAGCAAAATATAATGAACAGACACTTAAACTCACGCCGATCACTTTTAAATTGTTAGAAAAGTTATTACGTGGAAGCGGATCTCCTGTAAGTAGAAAAGAATTAATGTATGAGATATGGGGTGACGAACAGCCTGATAGTAATAGTTTGAAAGTGCATATTCATCATTTACGCAAACAACTTGAAAAAGTAAATGCAGATTTGAAAATAGAAAATGAACCCGGTTTTGGTTTTGTATTAAAACAGTCAGTTTAAAACTAGGTAAATACAAATGAGTATTCGAAAATATATTTTTGGTTTATTAACAAGTTTAGTGCTCTTGATTGCTATTATGTTGTCTTACCAAAGTGCAAGTTTATTTATTAAATCTTTTCAGATGGTTATAGAAGATATGATGCTTGAATTAGGGAGAATATACCCAGAGCTAGGGTCGATAAAGCATCAAATATTAGATTATCATATTACAACGCAGTGGCAAGAAGTCCCTAAACCAGTGCGAGACCATTTTCCTAACATACCCAAAGAAACAAATAAGTTGCATTCAAAATTTGTTGATTGGATATATCTCTCTCCTCCGAAGAAAATTTATTCTTTAATGGTTGTAGAGCATAACGAAAAATATGTATATGTATCTAGTTTTGATGAAAATGTTCATGAAAAAATAAAAAAAATACATAAAGATCATGATTTTAATATTGATCCTATTGTAAGAATAATTTTATTTGGCTTAGGAGGGATTGGGTTATTTGTTATTGTTTTGCTAAGTATTTTTAAAAGAATGGCTGGCCCTATGGAAAGGTTACAAAAATGGGCTAAGAATTTAGGGCTAAATGATCTTGAACGAGACATTCCGGATTTTAAATTTAAGGAGCTTAATGATTTATCATCATTAATTCATAGTAACTTAGTATCAGTGGCTAACTCTATTGAGCGTGAACAAGATTTTTTAGGCTATGCAAGCCATGAACTTAGAACACCGATTGCTGTTTTAAGAAGTAATAGCGCATTGTTAGAAAAAATAAGCCCAAATCCATCTGAAAAAGAACGTGAAGTGAGAGACCGTATTAGTCGAGCCAGTTTAACGATGAAATCCATGACCGAGACCTTATTATGGATGAGCCGAGGTGATGGCCAAAATTTACAGTATGAGTCAATCAACTTAGGTGAATTGATTAATAATATTCATCAAGAATTATCTTATTTGCTTGTTGCAAAAGATGTTAATGTAAAAGTTGACTCAGATAGCAGTAAAGTGTCTTTGGCACTAACACCCAGTGTAATAGTATTAAATAATTTGATTAGAAATGCATTTCAACATACGCAAAAAGGCGATGTAATCATTACGCAACGTAAAGATAAAGTACGTATTGAAAACATTGAATGTGATGATGAAGTATTAATAAATAATAAACATAGTCTTGGTTTTGGCTTAGGTATGCAGTTAGTTGAAAAATTAACTGCGCAATTTGGTTGGTATTATGAAATTTCCCAGCAAGGTGAAAGCTATCAAGTCGATATTGCGTTTACATTAGAATAAAACCAAGTTTTTAGTCTAAAATGATAAATTAAACGACTTTATAAATAGATTTAACCCAAGTTTAACCTTTATGCATATATTATTTGTTAATTAACTTATTTCGAGAAAGCTTATGGCACTGTCAATTACCACCAAATGCATGCACTTGCTTATTGCCATTACTATGATTTGTTTGATCTGTGTTGGTATTTATATGTCCAATACAGAGACATTTTCTTTATATCCAATACATAAATCTATCGGTATTATTGTATTTATTTTTGCTGTTTATCGTATTGTAAATAGAATTAAAGAAGGCTGGCCAACGCCAATAGGCAAAGCTTCAAAAATGCAACTATTGCTAGCCAAAATGACCCACTGGGGTTTGATTACTATGACAGTGGTATACCCTATATCAGGCATGATGATGTCAGGTGCGGGTGGACATGGTATTTATGTCTTTGGTTTAGAATTAGTTGCGGCTAATTATGATGAAATCTCAGGGAAAGCAGTTGCACTAAATGAGCAAATAGCCTCAATTGGTCATACATTGCATAGTGGGCTAGTACCAATAATTATTGCACTGATAGTGCTTCATATCGCAGGTGCGCTGAAGCATCACTTTATAGATAAAGACCAAACAATTTCTAGAATGTTTTCTTTTAAAAATAAAAGTAAATAGCTTCAACTAATTCGATTTGTAAATATATAGGGTATGTTTTAGTGATTAGCTCAAATGTTGTTATCAAGTAACCACATTTGAGCTAATAATGTTCCATATTTAACTATAATATTTTTCACTTTTTAATAAATTCAGCGTAGCGTTTTTGTACTATTTTTGAGCGAGTATTGTTAAGCCTTAAAATAGTTAAGCCAGAATAAATGCCTTGCTCAAAAGCTGTTTCTATATTATTCCAACCGTGATTATTTAATATACCTGCGGCTAAGGCATTTTCGCCTTTTATGATTACATTTTGCTTGTTAGCTTCTTTGGAGATCCAATTAACTAAGGTTTGTGCTTTAGAATAAGCGGGTGCAGTGGGATTATCTGACATTTCTAAACAAGTAAAGTGAAGCACTACTTGGCGATTAACGGTCTTTCCTTTTTTTGCGATAGAGATAGCTTTTTGATAACTCAAGCCCGAATTAGTAGATGCTAAGTTTGCTGGGATAATGCCTGATGCGATTTCAGCAGCACGATTAAGATGTCCATTTTTGGCCATCAACCAATGAATACCAGCTACTTTATACCCAAGTTGAATATCTGAAAAAGTATCATTAAAAGCAATATCAGCAGCTTGTAAAATGCGTGTTCCATGATCTATTAAAGCTTGGTGATACCAAGAAAAATAATCTTTACCGAATTGTGTATTTAGGTGTTTTCCTTTAGAAATAAATTGAGCCATATCTTCAGGTGGTTTAATGTGATTAAATTTCGTATATTTTTGTTCCCACGCTTCATTGAGTTGTTTTATAGTGTGGTACTTTTGTTTCATGTTTTGTTGGAAGTCTTCTACTGCTAACTTACCGTAACTTTGTACACTGCCACGAGTCGGATAACCTGAGTTATTATCATGGCTATTATAAGATGGATATCTTAGTTCACCTGCAGGACCCATGCTGATATTTATTTCATCAAATAAATGCGCTTTATGTTTGAAGTGATTTTTAAATGCCTGCATAAATTCAATATATTGCGACATAATGAGCGTGTCGGCCCAAAGTGATATATATTCCTTTGAATAGTTTCCTTGCTCACTTTTATACATTAATGTTTTGTTTTCAATATTTTTAAAGTGAGACCAAATCCATTTTGGTAGCTTGATATTGCAATCATCGCCTACGTTTCCACCACATTGATGAAATGACATGATAGGGATGATTTTGAGATCTTTGCTTTCAATCAGGTTAAATACTTTATCGTAATAAGACCAATCAAAACTTTGATCTGCGCTTTTCTCTACTGCACCCCACCATACATCAATTGTTACCGCATTTATGCCTATGTTTTTTGCTATCTCTAAATCATTTTTTAAATCTTGAAACTCAGGAGAAGAGCTCAGCCATAAAGGACCCATGATATTATTATTTTGGTTGTTGGCATATAAAAATGGTGAACTAAACCAGATAAATAACAGTATTAATTTAACGAGTACACGAAGCATTTCATTTTTCCATAATTATGACTGTAGTTAGATTGACGTAAAAGTGATGAAAGGAAAACAAACATACGTATGTAAGGATTAAAATATTATCATTTCAAAGCAATGAATAGTTTTTAAAATTCTATTAATTTTTTTATAAGCGGGAAGTGTAAATAGTTTGATGTGTCATAATTTATAAGTAAATGGTTATTTCTTATTAAATGTTATGTCATTAAAAATTTTATGTTCACAACGAGTATTGTAAAAAAAACCAACTTGGGCTTCTAATAAAGAAGATTTACTAAATTGTAGCTTTTCTTTATTTATCTTACCAATAGCTGTTTGCTTGTTTGCTTGATTGCTGTATTGTCACCAAAGGCATAATCTACGCGTTTATGGATCAACATTGATAGTCCCTGTTCAACGGTTTCGACAAAAACAAGTTTCATTTTTGCTTCTATTAATTGCTGATGGATAGGACCTTCTTTACTTGGTCTTAATAAGGCCACAGATTTATTTTTTAATTCCGATAATTGTTGCCACTCAAATGGTTTATAGTTTTTAAGCCTATATAACCCAAGCTTTATAACTTCATCAGAAAGAGGTAGAAACTTAGCGTATTTATCGTTTGGTTTTGGCGGATAAAAGGAAATACACCAATCACTGGTTCGCATCAGCTTTTGTGCGCGAGCTGGAGGTACAAATAAAGGTTGATAAGGTGTTTTAAAATTATCAGTGGCATATTTTTCTAGTAATTTAAAATTGATGCCATAGCCATTAATGTCGTTACTGGTAAAGGGGGGATATTCAATTGAAATCACATCTATACTCTGTTTTGACCAGGTATGAACTGAAGTGATAATAAGCAACTACCAGAGTGTTTTTTTCATTTGACGTCCTTATCAATTCGAATTTTATTTGTATGGGGCTATTTTTTATTTTTCACTTTCCAGGAGATCCCGCCTAATATTAATGCAACTAGCATTGTAATACCAGCACCACTTGGTTGGTCAAAAATAAGGTAAAAAGCACCACCTATAAGCGCACTAAGACATGTTGCTATAATTAAATACCCTAACATAAACCCCACTTTTTTATTTATTAATGGTTTAAAAAACCTACCTTATATTATACCTAAGTATCTGTAACTAAGATTTAAATCTTAAATTTAATCACTGTATTAGTTGTATTAGTTAATTGGTAATTCCATAATTACTTTTAAACCACCAAGCTCTGAGTGTTCAGCAAAAATTTTACCTTTATGCTCTTCTATTAAGCTTTTACAAATAGCTAACCCTAATCCAGAACCTCCAGTGGCGCGACTTCTAGAGCTTTCTACACGATAAAGTCGCTCAAATATATTGATTAAATCCATATCAGACACACCTGGCGCACTATCTTCTATTGCTAACTTTAGTTTATTATTTTTAACTGTGGCCGAAAGTTTAACTTGTCCTGGTTTATGTGTGTATTTAATACTGTTAGTCAAAAGGTTAGTAAATATTTGTTTGATTCTATCTGGGTCAAGATCTACCATCAGTTTGTCCGGTAAAGATTTATTAATTTCAAATGTGAGTTTGTTTTTATTAACAAATTGCGTTAATTCATCTTCCCAAAGAGCTAATGATTGGTTAAGTTCAAATGTGGCTATATTGAGTTGCAAAGCACCGACATCAGATTGTGCTAATTGACTAATATCAGTTATTAGGTGCTGAATATCATCTATTTTATTATCGAGTGCTTGATAAGAAGCCTGTACATCTTCTTCTAAATCATCCTTTAATAATTCAACTTGCAGTTTTAATACCGTAAGAGGGGTGGTTAACTCGTGAGAAACATCGGCAAGTAGCTGGTTTTTTTTTGTGAGTAGTTTATCCATTAAATGTGTTTCTTTAAGCGCTAATTTTTTTCTTTGCATTTGCAAATAGGAGAAACCCACTAAGAGTAATATGATAAAAACTGTTGAAACGATGACAATTATTAGGCGTTGCTCTAATTTTATATTGTCTAGTTGTTTTAGGTTATCATCAAATAACTGCGCTGACTGTATGGTTGATTGTTTAACAAAGTTATTTTTAGATTGCTTTTCTTTATCTATTAACTTTAATGCTGATTTTGCAATATCTTCTGGTGTTGAAGACATCACCCCTCTGATCAGTGATATTTCTTTTTTAATCGGTTTTTTGTTTGGATATAACTTGTCTACAGCTAAAAGTGTTTGATAACTCTTATCTATTTTTCCCATTTTAAAATAGTTAATACTTAATAACTCATAAGTAGCTTGTATATATGATACATTTTGACTGTTATTTACTTCCTTTAAACCTGCTTCTAAATATTGAATACTTAATGCTAAGTTATTGTCTAATTGAGCTACTTTTGCCGATAGATAATTGAATTTTAGTTTTGCGTCTTTTAATTTAGGATGTTTATTTGAAAAATCATCAAGTTCAGCTAGATGTTGCCAAGCAAGTTTTGTATTTGCTAGTGCTGTACTGTAATGAACCGAATTCAAAATGGAATTATAAATACTCTTAGTATCATTCGTTTGAGTAAATGATTTATACACCAACATATTATATTCATATGCTTTATCGTACATTAATGCACGAAAAGAGAGTGAAGCCGCTTGATTAAATATTATTTGTTTAATCTCTGAGGATAAGTAATGTTGTTTGGCTATATTAAAAGCTTCATCATATAGCTTGAGGCCTTTACTCATACCATGTTCTTCACTTTGTAAGCACTTGGCATAATAAGCGATTGATTTAGCAATAAGATTTGGCTTCTCGATTCTTCTGGATATTGATAATGCCTGCTCTCTATCTTTACAATCTGTTTTATTAAAATGATCTATATTTGATGTCACTCTTGCGCGCATTATATATAAATTAACTAAAACCTCAGATGGTGAAAGCTTTTTACTTCTATAGATGGCTATTCCATTACTAAATGCAGTTTGAGCTTCATTCATTTTATGCTGTTTCTCTAGGTTATTACCTAACAAAAGCCAATACTCTGCCTTTTGAACTGCTGTAAATGAATCTAATTTTACATTTGATAGAATTGATATTTTCTCAGAGCTTAGCAGCTTTAACTCAACTTGTTTTTTGAGTTCAATAAAGCTTAACGCATCAGCTTGATAGCTTAGCAGTGAAAATACAACGGCTAATACACTCATTATTTTTAAATTTTTCAATGTTACTACCAAATTAAAGCGGTGGTTTAGTCTCACTATCATGCAGCAAGTTTTTATTTAGTATATAAGATGTTTATCTTCAATAGCGCGTTTTTGTGCATATTATTTTAATCTAATTTCCTTACTGTTACGTTCGTTCTTGTTTTGATAATGATATTGATGGAGTTAGGAGAAAGTATGGATTAGATACAGATTGTGAAAGAGGAGGTTTGCTTTTAATTTCTCCACAAACTTTCCCAGCTGTCCAAGTTTAATTTATTTGAAATTAATAGATCATTACAGTGCAATCAAGAGGGAGTTCTCCATGAAAAAATGAATAATGATGTGGTTTATGTTAATCAGTTCAGATATGTTTGTAGCCAGTAATTGTTCCGATCCCATGAAAGGAGTACGAGCAAAGAAAACTCCGATAAAGATAAAAATAAAGGTGGATTATAAATTTGAATTTATAAGCTCTAGCGCTTCATCTAAAATTTCTTGAACTGCTTTTCTCGCTTTTTCTGGTTTTTTAGATTTTATGGTTTGAAAAATATAAGCATGTTTGTTGATATCGCCATCTTCACCTTTTGTTTTATTGGTGTAACGAATACTGACTCTTAGTGCTGTACTAATGAAATCACTTAATTGAATGATAAAAGGATTGCCACTGGCTTTTAAAATGCTGGTATGAAAAGCAATATCAGAATCTAAAGTATCATCTAATCCTTTTTCTGCTTCTTTCATACGTTTTAATGCGGCTTCGATCATATCTAATTCGTCATTTGTGGCATTAACGGCTGCTAAAGCGGCAGCTTGTGGTTCAATTGCAGCACGAACTTCGGTGAATGACTTTAAAAGTGATAAAGATGGATTACTACTTAAAATCCAGCCTAATACATCAGTATCAAACATATTCCAATTAGTTGCGGGTAAAACTTTAATGCCTTTTTTAGGTCTTGATTCAATTAAGCCTTTCGCTGATAACATTTTTACAGCTTCACGGGTGGCACTTCTGCTTACATCATATTCAATGCACAGATTAGCTTCCGTAGGTAGACCCTCACCAATTTTATATTTACCAGTCACAATCGCTTTACCTAATTCATGGGTAAGTTGGTAGGTTAAGTTATGTTTTTGATTACTTATCATTACGATATAGCCTATATGTAAATATTGATGTGTTAAATCATATAAATGGAATTTACACAAAAATGATTAAAAATTCGAGACAAACCTCAAGATATCAAAATTTTCATGTTTTTATTTTGAATACAATATATCATAATTGAGTGAAAAGGTGTTTAATTTGA
The DNA here is from genome assembly GCF_018860845.1 of Pseudoalteromonas sp. C2R02. Taxonomy (NCBI): domain Bacteria; kingdom Pseudomonadati; phylum Pseudomonadota; class Gammaproteobacteria; order Alteromonadales; family Pseudoalteromonadaceae; genus Pseudoalteromonas; species Pseudoalteromonas sp. C2R02. Next base: position 107,209 of record NZ_JAHKQC010000045.1, read on the forward strand.
TTTTTCTGATTTGAGAATGGTATTAGATAGTGAGAAAGTATCTTACTGATGTTTCTTTAAGCTATTCATTTGGAGTTTTTGTGACCGTTTCGACTCATTATTATAATTTAAAAAATAAAGTCATTTTTATAACAGGTGGCGCTAGTGGCATTGGTGCTGCAATGGTTAAGGCGTTTTCAGATCAGGGCGCTAAAGTGGCTTTTGTTGATATAGATGAAGCTGCATCTTGCTCACTTGCAAAAAATTTGTCTAATTCATATTGGTATAAAAATTTGGATGTTACAAACCCGCAAAGCTTACAAAGCGCCGTTGATGAAGCTGCGCAAGCCTTAGGCGGCTTAGATGTACTTATTAACAATGTGGCAAATGATATGCGTCATTCACCAGAAAATATAGCCATCAGTGAATGGCAAAGGTGCATGAGCATAAATCTTGATCCTACTTTTTTTGCCTCTCAAGCAGCCTACAAAATTATGAGTAACCAGAAGTCAGGCAGCATTATTAATTTTAGTTCAATCAATGCATTATTAGGGCAAGAACAAATGGCAGGATATGTCACTGCAAAGGCGGGGATCATAGGTATGACTAAGTCCTTAGCCCATGATTTTGGCATTAATAACGTAAGGGTGAATGCCATATTACCTGGTTGGGTCGCAACACAAAAACAACTTGATAGTTGGCTTACAAATGAAGAAGAGAATCGATGGATGCAAACCATGGCTCTGAAAAAAAGAATAGAACCCCAAGACGTTGCAAATTTAGCTTTATTTTTGGCATCAAATGATAGTGCGCTTATTACTGGGCAAAGCATTGCAATCGATGGCGGTAAAACATAATTCATGTTTAAAAATTATATTATAGGCGTTGACTGGGGCACAACTCACCTTCGTGCTTACCTATGCGAGATCGCGACATCTGGAGATATTAATTTAATTGCTGTTGAAAAAGGTTTAGGTGTCAGTAAACAAACATCAAGCTTTGAAAGTTCTCTGTTTGATTGCATTGATCCTTGGTTAAAACTTTACGGTAAGCTGCCAATATATTTATGCGGTCAAATTGGCTCAAGTATAGGTTGGCATGAAGCGTCATATTTACCTTGCCCTATCAACCCCTATAAAATCAAAAATGATTTTTTATCTTTTACTGCTCGAGGTTTTAAAGTATCAATTGTTCCAGGGATCAGTTGTTGCTTAAATAATGATGAATTTGATGTTATGCGAGGTGAAGAGTTACAAATTTTAGGTTGGCTAAAATTAAATCCAAACCATCTTAAAGGACGTTATTTATTATGTTTACCTGGTACACATACTAAATGGGTTTTATTAATTGATGGCGAAATTCAACTTTTTAAAACTGCAATGACAGGCGAGCTATTTGATTTATTAACGACTCAAAGCATTTTAATTCAAAAAAATGGATCTAATTTCAATCAAGAGGCTTTTTTAAGCGGTGCAAACAAAACAATAAATAGTGAACAGGGTGCATTTTCTCACTCTTTATTTAGTGTTCGCAGTAAGCAATTGTTTTCCCAGTTAAGTGAGCATGCTGCATGCTCTTATTTATCAGGCTTTTTAATCGGTTGTGATATCAGGGCTGCAATGAATGCTTCGCAATGGAATATGGAAAGTTTTGAAAGTATAGAGATTATTGGCGCGCCACATTTAAGTGATTGCTTTTCAGAGGTTTTATCTATAAAAAACATAAAGTCGACTGTGCATAATGTAGAAAAAATTACCTTATTAGGCTTTAGTGGCTTACGTTAATGTAGATTGTATAAAATATTAGTTTTATTTTAATCAACAAGCTAATACTATATATCATACAAATAAACCTATTGAGATGGATACACGTTTTAAAATTTATTAAATCGTTATTCAGTTCAAGCACTATAACTAAAACAATATGAGGTAAGTTATGACTTTATCGACACTAGACATATCAGTCTTTGTGTTTTACGTCATTGCCTTAATCGGCATTGCATATTACGTATCACGAGAAAAAGCAGGACATGAAAAAAATGCTAATGATTATTTTTTAGCAGGAAATAGCTTACCTTGGTGGGCGATTGGTGCATCTTTGATCGCAGCTAATATTTCTGCTGAACAAATAATCGGTATGTCGGGTTCAGGTTATAAAATAGGATTGGCAATCGCATCTTATGAATGGATGGCTGCAATAACCTTGATGATCGTTGGTAAATATTTCTTGCCGATTTTTTTAGAACGAAAAATTTATACTATGCCGCAATTTTTGGAGCAAAGGTTTGATAGTCGCGTACGCACTATCATGGCGATTTTTTGGCTGGGAGTGTATGTGTTTGTAAATTTAACCGCAATATTGTGGTTAGGCGCGCTTGCACTTAATACCATCACAGGTATCGATATGATGTATGGCATGATATTTTTAGCTGTTTTTTCACTTGCTTACTCTTTATATGGCGGTTTAAAAGCGGTTGCATTCACTGATATTATTCAAGTGGTATTATTGGTGTTTGGCGGCTTGTTTTTATCTTATATGGCACTTGATTTAATAGGTCAAGGTCAAGGGGTTATCCAAGGTTTTAACGTATTAATGGATAAAGCACCTGAAAAGTTTGATATGATTTTATCGCCCCAAAGTGAGCATTATGCTGATTTGCCAGGTATTTCAGTATTGGTAGGTGGTATGTGGATCATGAACTTATCTTATTGGGGTTTTAATCAATATATTATTCAACGTACTTTAGCGGCGAAAGATTTGCGTGAAGGTCAAAAAGGCATTGCGTTTGCTGCATTCTTAAAGTTATTAATGCCAATTATTGTTGTATTACCAGGTATTGCTGCTGTGTTATTGCTACCAGATTTAGGCAAGCCAGATCAGGCTTATCCTGAACTAATGAATTTAATGCCATCAGGACTAAAAGGCTTAGTATTTGCTGCATTAATCGCTGCAATTGTGTCATCTTTAGCATCCATGACAAATAGTATCGCGACTATTTTTACTATGGATTTATACAAAAATGATAAGAATCCACGTAGTGAAGTACATTATGTAAAAGTGGGCCGAATCGTAAGCTTTACAGCTTTAATCGTAGCAATGTTAGTTGCAAAACCGCTATTAGGTCAGTTTGATCAAGCATTCCAGTATATACAAGAATTTACTGGTTTCTTCACACCCGGTATCGTCGTTTTATTTATTTTAGGCATGTTTTGGAAGAAAACAACGGCAAATGGCGGTCTTGCTGCTGCATTAGGCTCTGCTGTTTTATCATTTGCTTTAAAGATGTTGTGGCCTGAATTACCATTTATGGATCGAGTCGGTTTAGTGTTTATTTTATGTATGCTACTTGCCGTTGTGGTGTCTTTAGTCGAAAACAAAGGCAATCATGAAAATGCTGTGGATTTAAAAGGCATTAGCTTTGGTACTTCAAAGAGTTTTAGCGTTTCAACAGCTGCGGTGTGTTTAATATTGGCAGGTTTTTATACTACTTGGTGGTGATACCAATTCCAATAAATAAATGATTTTTTATAAGCCTGTAATCATTGCAATTTATGGTAGTTATTAACCGATAGTTGTAAATGTATACAGGCTTTTTTATTGAGATTTAAATTAATAGCCATTCTTACTGAGTGATCAGGTAATTAATGTAAATGGTATAAACGTCACTTTAATGACTATATTATCAACTTAAAATGTTTCGAGAATGACTGAATGAACAATAAAATAACAGCAGAATTAATCACTACAATTAAAGTTGGCAATCAGTTGGGAGAAGGTGTGCAATGGCATATCCAAAGCCAACTTTTATGGTGGACAGATATTCAAAACGCTTGTTTATTTAGTTATTGTTTAACCAGTAAAAAGTTGTGTCAATATGGCATGCCTGAACGCGTTGGTTGTTTTGGTTTTATCGAAAATTCGGACCGTTTGATCATTGCTTTTGAAACAGGTATTGCATTATTTGATATTAAAATCAATGAAATTGAATGGTTAGCTCGACCAGAGATGTCAATTAAGGGTAATAGATTTAACGATGGCCGCATTGACCGCCAAGGGCGGTTTTGGGCCGGCACAATGAATCAAAATGAAACAGCACCAACAGCAAAGTTATATTGTTATGATGATTTTTGTGACAGTCATAAACAATGTACTGAATTGCTTAGTAACATTACAGTTTCAAATGGTTTATGTTTCAGTCCTGATGGCAAAACTATGTATCATGCAGACTCCCCAACGCGAGAAATCTATCAATATGATTTTGATATTAAAACAGCTCAGCTGAGCAATAAAAAGCGATTTGCCATTACCGATGAAGGGTGTTTCCCTGATGGTTCATGTATTGATGAAGCAGGCTACCTTTGGAATGCCCAGTGGGCAGGCAGTCAAATAGTACGTTATCAGCCTGATGGTGAAATAGATTGGGTTCTTAAAACGAATGTATCACAGCCCTCATGTGTGGCAATTGGTGGACCAAATATGGATCTGTTATTTATAACAAGTGCAAAACAAGGGTTAAATAAATCACAACTGAAACAAGATGACAAAGCTGGCCATGTATTTATTTATCAATTGAATGGCATTAAGGGTTTACCTGAGGATCAGTTTGTATTAGATAATGAAACTAAGGTTAAAATATGAGCTGTATCACGTTACAAAATGAAGTTGCAAAGTTAATTATTGACCCAAATATGGGTGGGTGTATTTTGCATTACTCAGCAATGATCAATGGTACGTTACGTGATGTTTTTCGAAACGCCGATGATGCAAATTCTATACATGATAGTGCAAGCTTTGCTTTAGTGCCTTTTTCAAATCGGATTAAAAATGGACAATTTGATTGGCAAGGTAAACAGATAAAACTCCCTTTAAATCACTTACCTGAAAAACATGTTATTCATGGTCATGGCTGGCAAACCTCGTGGCAAGTAATATCACACAGTGGGAGTGAAGTAACGATAGAATATAAACATAAAGCGGATGCTTGGCCATTTAGTTATCTTGCAAGACAAAGTTTTAAACTGATAGATACGACATTAAAAATGTCGATGACGTTAACTAATTTATCAGCTGAGGAAATGCCCGCAGGTTTAGGTTTTCATCCCTTTTTTACTCGAACACAAAGGTGCACGTTACATACAAATATATCCCAAATGTGGGCAGTTGATAATGAGTGTATGCCAACAAGAATCATTAATGCATCAGAGGATTTTAAAGATAAACAAGGACATATAATTAATGATGCGGTACTTGATAATGCATTCATTAATTTCCCTTATCAGGCTTCAATTTACTGGCCAGAATGGCAAGCAAAAGCTGATATCACCACATCAAATAACTGTGACTTTTTGGTTGTATATAGCCCAGATAAATCTGGTTTTGTATGTATAGAGCCAGTAACACACTGTACTGATGCGATTAATATGGCTGAAGCAGGTGATAAAAATACCGGAATTAAATCTCTATCTCCTCAAGAGGAAATGCATATATGGATGAATATTTCGCCCAAATCAATTATTACGTAATGTAATTAAAATACTTTCCAGACATTATTTTGTATACAAAAATAAAATCCTATTTATAATACAAATAAATATAAGTGATGAAGTCACATGCTTAGGGTCTGGAGAAATAGTATGCATAATTTAGAGTTTACCCATAGACGTCAAAATCCATTGACGGGAGATTGGGTGTTAGTGTCTCCACATAGAAATAACCGACCTTGGCTTGGGGCAACCGAAACCACTTCAAATTATGATTTACCAAAGCATGATGCAACATGCCCATTATGTCCTGGTAATAATAGAGCTAATAATGAATCTAACCCTGATTATAAAAATACATTTGTATTTGTTAATGATTTTGGCGCGTTAGTGAATGAGCAAATACAAACACAAAATTTAGCAAACAATGATCCATTATTTAAGGCTAATATTGCCAATGGTGAATGTCGTGTTGTATGTTTTTCACCTAAACATAATAAGTCTTTACCTGAATTATCGATAGCTGAAATAGACGCTGTCATTAATACGTGGCAAAGCAATTATATTGAGCTTGCTAGAACATACAACTGTGTACACATTTTTGAAAATAAAGGCGCTGTTATGGGATGCTCTCAGCCTCATCCTCATGGTCAAATTTGGGCTCATGATCATTTATCTACAGAAGTTTTATTAGAAGATACAAACCAATTAACTTATCAAAAGCGGCATGGCACAAATTTATTAAATGACTATGTAACGCGAGAAATTGAGAATCAATCAAGAATGGTTCTTGAAAATGAACATTGGCTCGTTGTTGTGCCTTTTTGGGCTGCCTGGCCATTTGAAACTTTACTGATAGCTAAAGAGGATATACGACATTTTGGTCAACTATCACAGGCGCATAAGTTATCACTTTCTTTGGCTTTAAAAGCGCTAACGACTCGTTATGACAATGTATTCAACTGTAGCTTTCCATATTCTATGGGTTGGCATAATGCACCCTCAAATTTAGATGATAACAGTCATTGGCGATTACATGCTCATTTTTATCCTCCTCTTTTACGTTCTGAGTCTGTAAAAAAACATATGGTGGGATACGAAATGTTAGCTGAAAGCCAAAGAGATCTCAGTGCAGAAACTGCAGCTAAAATATTACGCTCAGCCAGTACAACACATTATAAACTAGGAAAATAAAATGAACCTTGATGCTTTATCTAAAGGATTTAAAGCCATTTTTGACTGTGAACCAACTGGCATTGCTAGCTCGCCCGGTAGAGTCAATTTAATTGGTGAATTTACAGATTATAATGATGGCTATGTTTTGCCATGTGCATTGGAATTTACTACTCAAGTTGCCTTTGCTCAAAGAGGCGATGACCTCATTGTAGTACATTCGTTTCAATATCCAAATGAACAAGACAGCTTTAATTTAGCTGATGAAATTACACAAGGTGATTCACAGTGGGGCAATTATATTCGAGCAGTTGCTTTTGTATTAAAGCGCAGTGGTAAAAAACTCAAAGGCATGAATTTATTAATTGAAAGTAATGTACCGCAAGGCGCGGGGTTATCTTCGTCAGCAGCACTAGAAGTTGCAGTAGGCGGTGCATTTAATCATGTAAGTGATCTTGGTTTATCTAAGCAAGGGTTGGCGTTATTTGGTCAGCAAGCTGAAAATGACTTTATGGACTGCCAGTGCGGTATCATGGATCAACTCATATCAGCAAAAGGTCAAAAAAATAACGCATTACTGATTGATTGTGAATCTTTAGAAACAAAATCAGTTTCGATCCCTGAAGATTTAAATTTAGTAATTATCAATTCTAATTATCCAAGAAAGCTCGTTGATAGTGAATATAACCAGCGCCGGATAGATTGCGAGCAAGCAGCTAAAAAGTTGGGTATCAAAACATTACGCCATGGCACTATTGAAATGCTTAATGTTGCTAAACCTGATTTAACTAGCAATGAATATAAGCGTGCACACCATGTTATTAGTGAAAATAGTCGTGTAATAAAAGCCACAGAGGCTTTAAAAAACAACGATATGGCAAGTTTATGCGCGCTGATGGCAGCATCTCACTATTCTTTAAAACATGATTTTGAAGTAACAGTGCCAGCGACAGATGGTTTAGTTGAAATATGTAAAGGGGCTTTACAAAGTCGTGGCGCAGTACGTATGACAGGTGGTGGCTTTGGCGGTGCAATTGTGTGCTTATGCCGTGACGATGATATAAAACTCATTAAACAAGCTGTTGAAGATAATTATACTCAAAACTTTAATTTAGAAGCTTCAATTTTTGTTTGCAAAGCGGCTGACGGTTTTTTAATCATGGAATAAGAATTACCTAATTAAAGTGTACTTAAAATTGTACGAGCATAGTAATATAATTTTTGATCACACTAAAACCCTAAACACATGTTTAGGGTTTTTTATTAATTTTAGCGAATTTTAAATATTGAATTTGTAATGAGTTTTATTCGGTTAAGTAACCGCCCATTGCCTTAATAAGTTAGCATGGGTCTTGGTGATTTTATCAAATGCATCCGTTTTTCCATTTAGATTCATTATCTCTTTTCGTGCAGAGTCTAAATCACATAATATTTCACGTTGTGATGAAAGCGGAATATGACTTTCTATCCAAGTTAAAGCTACTTTTCTAGAACCTGATGTAACTGGGTTAACACGATGAAGCGTTGTACTTGGGTAAATGATGGCATCACCTGCATTTAACTTAAATGCCATCTCTACTCCAGAGAAGTTCATCACGAGTTCCCCGCCTTGATATTCTTCTGGCGGGCTCAAAAAAATAGTGCATGACAGATCTGTACGTAATACTGCGTTATTTACCATTAAAGCATCATCTATGTGATCGCCGTAACCTCCACCTAAAGTTGATTCGCTGATAATAAATGGCATCATCGCTTTAGCATAAGCAGCACCGGAAAAGTCGGGATGCTGAGTCAGTGAACTTAATAAGCATTGCTCTAGTTCTTCTGTTAAGCTTAAATCACCTTGCCATTGCAGGTTATTTTTAACTTCTTTGGCATGCCATCCAGCTGTATCTTTTCCATTTTCAAAATTACCATGTTCAATAAGTTGAATTATGGCCGTAACTTGCTGTGATGATAATACTTGGGATAATTGTTTGATCATATTTATTATAATACTTCCTTATAAGTTTAACTTATAAGGAAGTAGGTTTACCTATGTTACTAACCAGAGCTCTGATTAAAAATGATAATTAAAAGTTAAGTTAACAGCGCGAGGGGTATTAGGTTGTACAGTAACCCAGTTTGCGCCTGCTTCTACGCGGTTTTTATCAAATAAGTTATTTACAACTAACGCAGCATCCCAGCCTGCTGTTTTGTAATAAGCTCCTAAGTCGGCTTCAACATAACTTGTCATTTCATAGTTGCCGTCATTTCTATCAGATTCATATCTTAGGCCTAATGCAAAACTAACTGATTTATCAAGCTGATAATTATTCCAAATTGATAATGCATGTTTAGGTGTATTATTAGCTTGAATGTCTTTATCATCACCGATCGTGTCATGAGCACGGGTATAAGCATAACTTAAACTGGTATTGAAGCTTTCAGTTAAATAAGCTGATGCATCAATTTCAAGGCCTTTTGATTCAAAACTTTTACCTGAAAGTTGTTGTAATTCCCAACCATTTTCACCTCTATTCCATTTTGTGCTGTTTGTGCGATCTAAAGTGAATAAGGTAATAGCAGCGGTTAAGTCATTATTAAAGAAATCACCTTTAACACCAATTTCGTAATTATTGCCTTCAACAGGTTTATAGTCTGTTTTACCGTTGCCATACTCTGCAATCCAACGGCCTTTAACTGGCTCATAAGCTCGGCTATAAGTGGCAAATAAGTTAATGTCGTCATTAATTTTTTGAACAAAACCTAAATCCCAAATCGTATCACTAAAGCTACTGCTTGTTGCTTCACCTTTACTTAACTCTTCTTGGTCTTGCTTAATATATGCAAGGCCTGCAACTAAAGTTGAATCGCCTAAGCTAATTCGGTCTTTTAAATATATATTTGTATCTGTTTGAGTACGTGGTTTACCTTCTTTATCAACAAGTCCCTGTGGTACTGGGCCTGTAATTTGTTGTTCTGGGTTTGAAGCTGAAATGGTATTTTTACCTACGGCATCCTCACTGCTTTGAAAGTTACGTGCAAAATTAATATCCATATCACGGTAATTGAAACCGGCTAATAAGTGATGTTCAATATCACCAGTTGAAGCTTTCCCTTCAAAAGTAATATCAAATAAATTGTAGCTATCATCTCCGGCTGAATAGACCCATTTACGATTGACTAAATCTTTACCTACTTCATTTTCTAATGCTGATGAGTCAGATATGTATAGATCTAACGCATTAGAAGATGTTTTATTGTGGCGAACATTTGCTGCAAGTTTCCAATCATCAGTTAATTGATGTTTTATAAGTAGGCTTGAACTTGTTGATTCATTTTCACCTTTATCAATCGGGCTACCGTAATATTCACCTCGGTTAATAGGTTTTCCATAGGTTTTAATATCACCAGAAGCAAAATTTGATTCAAATACGCCATCTGCGTAGCCGCTACCGCCAGTTCGTTTACGATCTGCTTTTTCAAAACGCGGCATGATCGTTGTGTTTTCACCGATATCGATACTTAATGCTGCATCTAGTAGTTTTTCTTCTATTTCACGTCGCTTTTGAAAGTGATCACCTGATGGAGTGTATTGCGCCAAGACGCGGTATAAAACATTTTCGCCAGAAACTGGGCCTGTGCTGTCTAAGTTGAAACTGGTATTATTTTGTTTAAAGTTACCAGTATCACTCGATACGTAGCTACGGTTACTGATCCCTATTGAGGTTTTTGCAGTGGCTTGAGGTTTTTTACTGGTAATATTCACTAAACCACCGGCAACTCCCGCTCCGTAAAGTAATGCTTCAGGCCCACGAAGGAACGTTGTACTTTGGGCATTAAAAGTACTCGGAAGCTTAGAGCCTGTTCCGCCTTCACCACCTTGTAATGAACGTAATCCATCAACCATTACATTATCAATACTTGTTCTAAATCCGCGAGCGATATAAGTACGATCTGCAGGACCATTAGCTCTGAAACCCGCAACATAATTAAAGGCTTCTCGTACATCTTGCAAAGCGCGCATTTTTAATGCGTCTTCATCAAGTTGCATCATAGAACGGCCTGTATCTTTAATTGACACATTCATCTTTGTTGCAACTGTGTCGGGTTTATCTAAATCATTGATACGTTTTCCATTTACTGAAATACGTTCAATTTTGTTATATTTATCTCCGGTATCAGCTTGTTGAGCTGAAACTTGATTTACAAGCGATGAGATAAGTACAGTACCTAAAGACACGTTTTTAAAGTTTAGCGCTTTATTTTTTTTGTTCATTTTACAATCCATTTATTTGGAAATTGTTACAATACTAAAAAGTTCGGCGGATCTTAATGCGAATGATTTTCACTTTCAAGCTTTTTGTTGTAATGAATTAGTGTTAATTAATTGTGTTTCTGGTAACTTAGGTATCTAATTTGTAAGGGAAATGTAGGTTTTAAAAAGGTTCAGTTCAAGTTGAAGTTAAATGCATAGTTGATTTTTATAATGGTTATTTGGTATTTGGCTAAAGTGAAGTAAACCTAAGTCAGAGTTTTGTTAGATAATGAGAGAAGAAATACAAAAGATAAGATAATGAAATTTTAAAAATGGGATTGAATTACTATCCCCTTAAATTCAATCTAAGATGTAAATAGAATTAACAACTTTATATTACTTAAAATGAAAATATTTTATTAATTTCTTTTATATAAAAGTTTTAATGATACTTGAAGCTATGCTATTTGTGTTGTTAATGTAACTAGCGAGTGCTCCTGATGAATTTTTTAGGAAGGGAAAGTATAAATAGAAAAAAGTAATAGTTGGTCAGTCTGTGAGTTGTTGAGCGGAACAATGATATTTTTCATATATAAAAATCATTCATTAAATAGGTAGTGTATAAATAATTGTTATAGATAAGATAGTTATAGATATTGTACCTTATTTGAAAGTTAAGTATAGTCAGTCTATATACATTGAAGTATATACTCAAAAAATTAAAGGATTAATATATGAGTACAAAATGGATTTTTGTTATTTTTTCGTGTGTGTTTTTAAATGGCTGCTTAGAAAGTCATGATGATTATTATAAAGCACATATTAATGAGGCTGAACTTAAGTCTCACAGTTGTAACCTTTCCCTAAATAATGCCCAATCAATAAAAGATCATGCGAAAGCTGATGAGATTTCTGAAAATTATGAATGTATTGCCGCAATTAAAGCATATAAGGCATATAAGCAGCGCATTGAACAAGACCATAAGATAAAAGAAAAATTAGCAGCTAGAAGGTTAGAACAAATTAATCAAAAAAAGTTTGATGATGAATATGCCGCACAGTTACTTTTATTGAAAGACTTACCATATTTAAATTATTTGACGATTAAAAAACAATGTAAAAATGTGCCTGTTGCTTTTATAAATATAAGAGCAAGATGTAAAGCATATAATGATTCTTTTGAAGCAAAACAGGCAAGTGAAATAGTGGCGTTACAAAAAAAATATAAAGGCCCAGAACTGGAAGTATTTAGAGATAAAGCGTGTACGGGCAAAAATTTTGACCAAGTTTATTGTGGTTTGGCTATGGTCGCAGCTAAAAATCAAATAAAGCAACTAAAAGAAGACTACCTCTCAAATGTAAATAAGCTAAAAGCAGACTTTAATCAATGCCAAAAAACTTATACTAAACTAATTGAGCAAGGTGAAAGACGCCAAGCTCAGAAGCTATTATTAAGCTATCAGTGTAAAATTGTGGGGGATTCTGCTCGAAAGCTGAAGGTGTATAACTTTAAAAAAGCAATTTTATAAAATTGATTTATCGGGATGAAAACCCCGATTTGTGTCTTACAGTAAACTAGATTTTATTCATTTAAATTCCAGCGAAATAGTCCTTTGATATCTAGTTGAGCACCTAAATTTTGGTAGAATTTAATCGCTCTGTGATTATCTTGCTCAACTTCCCAACGAATGCGAGATGCGCCATTTTTTATGCAAACCTCTTTAGCTTTAAACATTAAGGCTTCACCTACTTTTTGGCCGCGAAATTTATCCCAAACAAAAACATCGTCTATATTCATATTGGTAGCACCTAACCAAATTGAATAATTCCATGTATAAGAACAATATCCTGCTATTTCACCATTAACTTCTGCCAATAGTGCGCCAAATGAGGGGGGTTCACTGAACCCAGCTTGTTCTAATTCAGTTTTACTTGTTAGCACATACTGGGCTTGTTTATGATGCTCTGCAATAGCGGTAATCAAACTGTATAAGGTATCAATATCGGCTACTGTTGCTTCTCTTATGGTGACCATAAGGACTCCTTTTTATAAACTAATTGTTCGCATTATGTCAGCAACGGAGCCCGTCATTTTTGTATAAATAATACCGTTATTATTGACATCAAAATCGACTTTGTTTGGCGATTCTTGCCAAATCTTACTCGTTTTTTCTTTAAAAGAGTAATGAACTAACGTATTTTCAATTGTTGATGATTGACAAATAAGGCCTGTAGCTGTGACTTGAAGGTTGAGTTTTCTATTAATAAAGCTAGGCATACAATTTAAACCAATTGAAGTCGGTGGCCCATTAAAGTTTTTGAATCGCATTACTTGAGAGCTATTATCGGCTATAAAATAATAAGCGTCATCAGTAGGAGAATATACACCACCTTGATAGCCTAATGGCAAACTAGAAATTTCTTGTTTTTCTATGTCATAACGCATCGCGTACCAAGCATTATTCTTTATAGTAGAAAACAGTAAAGTATTTTCATCTTGCCAACTCATTCCACTAATAGCCATGTTATTTAGAGGTAACTTTCTGGTTTCAAGGTTTTGTATATCCGTAATAAAAACTTGATTATCCGCTAAAATGAGTAATTGTTTATCATTGGGTGAAAACGCCAATCGGTATAACTTTACCGGGTTATTAAAAAAGGTAATTTGCTGTACAGTTTTTTGGGAATCATCATTTTCAGCAATATTTGCCAAATAAACTTCTGCATGCGTTGAGCGTTTTGATACAAATGCATATTGATCAGAGGTATTTGCCAACGTTGGTAGGTAATCCATCACTGATGAGTTATTAAGTGAAATTTCTTTATCGTTTGATTTAAATACAATATCACGATTAAGTAAATAAGATACAAATGTAAAGTCTTCATCATTATTGATCCGTGAAATGTGTTTCACGCGAGATGTATTACTAGCAAGTACAGCTAGTTTTTCACCATGTAAATTACTTTGCCATAATTCGTATGCTGGGTGAGGTGAAGGATGAATAATGCTCTTATTGTCGTGATGCCAGCGAATAGAACGCATTAAATAGGGCAGTTGGATAGTTTGTGATAACTTTGAACTGGCGATATCTAAAGTGTAAACACGAGTATTAGGAGAAAACTCACTGTTTAACATGATTAATTTTTTACCATCGTTTGATATATCAAATGCATAATTTCCTAATCCATTAGTAATGGGTTGATTAACTATATCTTTTTGCTTAGATGAGATATCGACTCTAAATATTTGGTAACCGCTGGTGTGCGTTGTTTTATTATTAAAGTATAAATGTGATCCATCAGGTGTAAAAACAAAGTTTGGGCTACTATTGGCATTACATTCAGTTATTGACTCCCAGGTTTCTTTATCTTCAATAAAATCAATGCTAGCCCAATAAATTATGCACACATTATTGTGTTGATATAAAAAAGCGAGTTTATTGTTGTTGGGTGACCATATCGGTTTAGAAAGCTTTGCTCTTGGATGGATGATATTTCGTTTGTTATGTGTTGCTAAATTTTCGATTTGAATATAGCTATTTTCCTCTGACACTTCTTTGGTATAGGCAAGTAAAGTTAAATCAGGTGAAACACTTGGGTTTAGCTCATTACCTACATCCCGGGTAAAAGGTTTTATTTGTTTTGTTTGTATTTGGTTTGAACTTTTAAAAGAAAAAATCACTATCAGTGTGATTGTAATAAGTACAAATACAGCTACTACTTTTATATATGCTTTTTTATCATCTCTAGAATTGTCTGTAGCGCTTGGTTGTGCTTCTATTGGATTATCTGGCTGATTTGATAATGCGTGTTGATTTATTAAAGTCGATACATCATTTTCTAAAGTTTGTTCACTCGCAGTGAACTGGGCTACCATTCTATAGCCTTTTTTTGGTACTGTAATGATAAAAATTGGATTTTTAGGATCATCATCAAGGGCTTTACGCACTTTAACTAAGGTACGGCTTATGGCGTTTTCTGTTACGAGTGTGCCTGTCCAAACTTGCGCCATTAGCTCATCTTTACTGATCACGCGATGATGATTGTTGCAAAAATAAATTAATAAATCATATACCTTAGGGGCAAGGTTTATCGTTTCATTATTGCGAGTGAGTAATTGATTATGAGTATCGATAGAAATATCGTTAAAGTGTAAATAGCGCAAGCTCATTCCCTGTCTTGTTTTTATCTTTGTTATTTTTTGTTGTCGCTTATATCATACTGTAGATTTGCCTACGTATTAAGCTAAGTTATAAGAAATAATAGCCTTTTTTTGTATTAATTTATTACCGAATAACTAAAATTCATACTTTAGTCATAACTTTTTCCTCATTCATTCCTTAAAAGTCATGAATACTTCATTATTTTTAATTTATTTTTTTATATTGTAATTATTGAAAATTAAATAAAATCATTGGAGAGATATATGAATATCAGTATGTTAACAAGTTTAACCCATCACTATAAAGCTTTCGTTTTAATGCTATTGTTAACTTTACTCATAGCCGGTTCAGCAAATGCAGCAGTGCTCAACCAAAATAAAAAGGTGCTCTTTATAGTTTCAAGCGATAAATCTGGATTTTGGCTACCAGAAGTGGTGGAACCGTATTTTTTACTAGAGCAAGCTGGGTTTAAAATGGATATTGCTAGCCCATTAGGTGGCAAAGGTAAAGCAAGTGGGGCTTCACGTTTATCTCATGAGCAAGAAACATGGTTTTTGAGTTCTAAATTACAAAATCAACTTGATGGTTCAATACCTTTAAATGAAGTGATGTCTAACAATTATCATGCAGTCTATTTTGCTGGCGGCTCAGGGCCAATGTTTGACTTACTTGATAATAAACAGGCACAAAAAATAACCCGTGAAATCTATGAACGCGGGGGGATTATATCGGCAGATTGCCACGGTCCAGCGGCATTGATAAATGTAAAACTCACTAATGGTCAACGCTTAATTGAAGGTAAAAACATAACCGCAAAAGCAAATGTTGAAGAAGGCTTCTGGGCGCGTAGTAACTACCCATTTCTCCTTGAGGATAAAATTAAACAGCTTGGTGGTATTTATAGTGCAGGCAAAAAAAGCAAGCCGCATGTTGTTATAGATGGACGTTTGATCACAGGTCAAAATCCAGCATCAGCTATACCTATGGCAAAAAGTTTGATTGTAATGTTAGGCGGCCAAAATAAAGGTTAAATTGACATTATAAAGTGGAGTGTATTTTATCTATATACACTTCACTTAGGAAAAATATAATCACGCTATAAAACATCAGTAACGACTCATCTATGTTATAACCTCTTTTCTTAAAAAGAAAAATTATAAAAATAATTTTGTAACCCTTTTTAATTTTCAAATGTCTTTATTAGTAATGGAACAAAAAAAGAAGCATAAATGTTGAAAATAGGATTTCAAAAGCAGCTATCCCAAGTAGTAATTGATCAAGCAATCGAAGGAGATATGTCTGCATTAGAGGTTGTGTATCTTACATATGCCGATGCGTGTTTTAGCCTAGCTTATCGAATTA
This sequence comes from Pseudoalteromonas sp. C2R02, assembly GCF_018860845.1. NCBI lineage: Bacteria > Pseudomonadati > Pseudomonadota > Gammaproteobacteria > Alteromonadales > Pseudoalteromonadaceae > Pseudoalteromonas > Pseudoalteromonas sp. C2R02. Next base: position 123,606 of record NZ_JAHKQC010000045.1, read on the forward strand.
GCCAAGATCAAACGTTAGCACAAGATATAGTCCATGAAGCTTTTATAAAAATAATGAATAAAATTTGTAACTTCAATAATGATGGTTCATTCGCTGGTTGGATAAGACGCATTTTAGTAAATGAAACAATTAACCGGGTTAAATCAAATAGCATTTTAAAGCTTGTAGCTGATACTGAGGTTGAAGAGTCTGCATCAAATGACTTATTTGATTTTAATTGGCTCATTACTTGTCATGATTTAGATGAAATTTTAAAAAATTTACCAACACAAAGCCGTGCTGTTTTGCTATTACATCAAGTTGAAGGCTATACCCATAAAGAAATTGCTGATTTGTATGGTAAGTCTGAAAGTTATTCAAAAGTAACTTTAAGTCGCGCTTACAAAAGCTTAAAGCTAATCGTATTAGAGCAGGAAAAATATAATGCATTTAAATGATGAACAACTATTCGCTCCTGATCCAGAACAAAGTCGTCACTTAAAAAGCTGCGAATTATGTTCTGTTAGGCTAGAAAACTTGAAAGCAGTACAGTCACAGTTACAGAGCTTACCTGTATTGAGCATGCCAAATAAAAGTTGGCCAAATTTACAGCTTAAGCAACAGGTCGCCCATAATAATATTTTGTTAGCGCGTAATAAAAAACGGATACGCAGATGGAAGTTGAGTAGTTTAGCATTAGCAGCCTCTATTTTATGTGTTTTATTGGTACCGAAAATAGATCAATCAGCCACACAAGAGGTTCAGTCAAATATACAACTAGCAGAACTGATAGAGCAAAATAATTGGTTACAGCAAGAATTGTTCAAATCGAATTTAGCGCTTGAATCAACACAAGTTGACTTAAGTTTAGTAAGTTCTCAGCTGAGTATTTTGGACTTATCTATTCAGCAAGCTTATATGGATCAGCTGCCCGCTGCAGAAGTTTCAAAGTTATGGTCACAAAGATTAAAAGTAATAAAAAATAAAATAGTAGAAAAACAACAATTAGATAAAGCGTAAACTCAAGATAGAGGGAATTAAAATGAAAGTCATGAAGCGCACCATATTTTTAATGTGTTTATCAATGTTTCTATTTAATAGTGCATCAGCTAACAATCACAGCCAAGATTCAAAATTGTTATTAAAAAACTTGCAGCGAAAAATTATACATACATTACTTTATGTATCTGAAAATGAAATGAAAGCGGGTAAAGATATGCGTAATTTTAACTATCAGTTTTCGTTACCTGTTAATCAGCATATAAATTTAGGTTTGGTAATTGGTGCGTATAAGCCAAAACTAGGCTACGAGGTAATTTCAGTTACACCTAGCAGTGAAGCTGAAAAACAAGGAATAAAAGTACACGACTATATTACTGAAATAAATCACGTTCCAGTTGAAAAAATAAAATCTAGTGAAATCCTAAATGTTTTATATAAATTAAAAGTAGATCAAAATCTCACTTTAGGAGTTAAATCCAACAAAGAACTTAAAATAATATCCCCCAAATTATCGGCGGTTGAAATACCAAACCTTTACTTTAAAGTCGGGGAAGGAGTGGAAAGTAAATCTACAGCTAAACAAAATTATCCAGAAAACTCATGCGCAAAAGTAAGTGTACATATTAAACCTCCCTCATCAATGGGGCGTTTTGGTGCTGTGGTCTTTGACAAGGTTGACAATAATGGGGTCTCAGATGACTTGAATACAATTCAATTGCGCCCAGGACATCATCAATTTCATTTTACTCGAACTAATTTTTATGGGGGACCAACGTATGGAAAAATGGCTCCCATAGAAATCGAAATAAAACCTAATAAACGTTATTTCATTGCGACCAGAGTAATAAATGGCGTACCAAAAATCGTAAATTGGCGTATTGACGCAGAACAATGTATTCAAAAATAATAAAAGGGTTTTACAATGAAATATATTAAATTAATTTGTTTGTTTGTCTTTACCTTAGTGGCATTTATATCAGCCGCTCAACCTGACAGTTATACCGAAAAATCTAAAATATTACTCAAAGAATTAGAACATGAAATAGCCGCGACACTATTAACTATTGCTAGAAATGAGCAATCTAAAGACAACAAAATTGATGGTTTTAATTGTTTATTATTATTAGAAAAAAAAGATTATATAAATTTAGGCTTATTATTTGAATTAAATAATACTAATGGAATTGGATATGATGTCATACAAGTTGATTCCGGAAGTATAGCCGATAACTTAGGCATTAAAGTTAAAGATACATTACTTGCAGTAAATGATATCAAGCTTGCTGAGCTTAATAAAAGAGAAGTATTAAATTTATTTAGTGATTTAAGAATAGATCAAACGCTGACTTTAGCCCTTGAATCAAAGGGTGTATATAAAACATTATCCACGGTACTTAACGGCTTACACATTCCTGAAATTACTTTATCTTTAGGTCAGTTTGCAGAAAATGCATGTGGTATCGATCCTGTTTAATGTCTACTGAGCTAAAGGTTCTGGTTCGCATTACTTTTTAGATACAATAAACGTGATTAATCCTTCGTTTTAATATTTTTCATGCAATCACAGTTATTCTTTTTACTACTATTTAACATGAGTATGCTAGTTGTTCGCATGCTTATGTTAAATGAATAGTGTAGATTTAAGATACTATCGACTCTACATTAATCATAATTCACTATCAATCTCAGCTTTTCATACTTTAATATTCGTGTGGTTTTTGTGGGGCGCTTATTATTACTATGACTAGAAGATATAATTAAAAAGCTCGGCGGTATTTATAGTGCAGCCAAAAATAAGTCAGCCTCATGTTGTTATAGATGGACGCTTGATCACAGGTCAAAATCCAGCATCAGCTATACCTATGGCAAAAAGTTTGATTACGATGCTAAAACTAAAACAGTAATTTTAGATTATATAATTAAACTCGATCTTATAATTACAATTCTAATAACAAATCACTACAAAATAGTTTTAATTTAACCTCCAACTTTAATTTAGAATATGTGTGCCCATTTTAAATTAAAGTTGAAGGTTGAGAGTGCCCCTGTTATTTATTTTATTTTTCATATTTTTGCCGTTTTTATCTCACAGTTATATCAGTGACTTTGGCGATCCTATGTTTAAACATATTGCAGATGATCATAAAATTCCAGATGGCATAATTGTAAAAATGTCACAAGATTCTAAAGGGTTCATTTGGATCGCAACACAAAATGGCCTAGTAAGGTATGACGGTTATTCATTTAAAACGTATAGAAATGATTTAAAAAATGAAAATAGTTTATGCGGTAATTTTATCAGTGCAATATGGATAGATAATAAAGATAAGATTTGGTTAGGCACGATAAATGGTAATTTATGTACTTATGAAGCCATTTCTAACAAATTCACTCGTATCGGTAAAACCGCAGGTTTTGAGAAACACATCAGCGGGCATCGTATTGATGATATAAACGGAAATAATAAAGGACAAATCTGGTTAGCAAGTGCTAATGGTTTACATGAAATAAATGTTCATAGTAAAACTATTGAAATTAAAGAAAAATCTAATACCGCTTTATCAGATATGAGAATTCATAATGTGGCGTTATCTCCCCTTGGCCAATTATGGGTTGGTACAGGAAAGGGGTTAAGGTATCGAGATAACAATAATCAATTTAACACTATCAAAGGTGTGCTTAAAAATAAGACTGACATATCCGATATCGCAGTTATAAAAATTTTATTTATAAAGGATAAAGTATGGGTAGGCACACAGCTTCATGGGTATTTTATACTTCATAAAGTCAATGATAGTTATGAATTATTTGAAGCCGATGTAAGTGACGTTAATGAACGTAAATCAACTGTAGTAGACATTATTTATGAGCCAATAGAAGATGAAATTTGGCTATCAACTAAAGGTGATGGTCTTTGGGTTGTTGATCAAGTTTCTGGAATTTTAAAAACAAAACTCTATCATGACCCTAAAAAGAACAGCTCCATATCACATAATCAACTAAGCTCTATGCTAATTGATAGCTCAGGAGTAGTGTGGATTGGAAGTTGGGGTAAAGGGCTCGATTTATATAACCCAAAAAACAATGCATTTAAATCACTGAGCAAAATAAATGATACCTACTTAGATATAAATTCTGTTGGTATTATATCTATTTTACAAACTCAAAATGGTGATATTTGGCTAGGAACTTTTGGTGATGGGATCCGAGTTATATCAAAAAAATCACAAAAAGTGACAAAATATCAGCTAAAAAATCATCAGGTGCACGGTTTGTTTGACGGCACGATAATGTCATTGGTGCAAACTAAAAATGGTGATATTTGGGCTGGTTCTCAAAAAAATGGTTTATTTAAGTTTGATGCTAAAAGCAGCACATTCAAGCAATACGCAGATCTAAATGGAAAAAATATTAATGGTTTAGTATATAAAATGCTGGCATTACATTCAGGAGATTTACTCATTGTAGAGCGCGGAGGTGTCAGAAAACTAAACCTGAAAACCAATCAATTTGATGACTTTATTTACCTAGATGAAAACAATAAACATTTAAAACAATTGGTTTATGCTTTAATTGAAACTAATGACAACGTTATCATTATGGGGAGTTACAATCATCTCTATATATTAAAAGAAAAGGAGAAAAAAGTATCTAAATACAATGTTCTGGATGGTTTAACAAGTGCAGACATTTTAGGTTTAGCACAAACTGCTAATGGCAAGGTTTTGATCGGAAACTTTACAGGTTTAGATGAGTTGACTGATTGGAATTCAGAGCCAAAATTCAGTGCTCTTATGCATACAGGTGTACCACAAGGGAATTTAATTGAAGATGCGCAAGGTCGGATATGGAATGATGTAAGTATCATAAATACAATGACAAATCAGGTCGATTTAATCGATCGTGCCGACGGTATTGATATTGGTTCGGCTTGGCTTGGTTCATATACTAAATTATATGATGGTACTATTTTAATAGGTGGATCCGATGGTTTGCTGATCATTTCACCTGAAGATTTTAAACCTTGGTCATATAATCCAAAAGTTGCGATAACAAACTTAAAAGTTGATGGTAATGTTGGATATTTGAATAACGAAAATGAATTACATTTAGCTGCACATACCTCTCGTTTTTCTGTCGAATTTAGTGCTTTTGATTATTCTGAACCAGATAATATATTATACGCTTATAAATTAGAGGGTTATGATGAAAAGTGGACTCACATAACAAGTGAAGATCGTTATGCAACCTATACTAACCTAGATCCTGGTAAATATAAATTATTAATTAAAGCAACTAACCGCAAAGGAACTTGGAGTAAGTATCAGGCATCATTATCGATTAACCAAATACCCTCATGGTATCAACAAATGTGGTTTAAATTATGTGTAATTGGCTTGATACTCATAATGATTTATTTACGTATTTACACACTTAAAATTGGTGCTACTAAGTTAAAACGTGAAGTTAATATCGCCACTAAAGAACTAAAAGAAAACAATACAGCCCTTAAAAATGCACTTGCAGATTTAGAAAGGCTCAGTAATACAGATGCCCTTACAGGTGCCTATAATCGTCATTTTATGAATCAAGTTTTTACTGATTCAAGCAGCGACTTTAACCCTTCAAAAAACTGTTCATTCTTAATGTTAGATGTCGATTTTTTCAAAAGAATAAATGATCAATATGGCCATGATGGCGGAGACAAAGTACTCAAAGAATTAATTCTTTTAGTGAAACAGTTATGTGATGAAAATGATTGGATTGTCAGATGGGGAGGAGAGGAGTTTGTTGTTGTTTTAAATGATACCCCTAGAGAAGACGCGCTGCAAAAAGCACAAATGATGAATGATAAAATAGCTGAACATCAATTTAGGATTTCAAAGCAACATATAGTGCACTGCACATGTTCAATTGGTGTTGTTTCTTATCCATTTAGCTTAACTGAACCTGATGCGATTTCTTGGCAAGAAACACTAAACTTAGCCGATCTCGCTTTGTATCAAGTAAAAAAGCATGGACGAAATCACAGTTGTGAAATAAAAACTGAAAATGAGACAGATATAAAAGAAAAGTATTTATCACTGATAAACAATCAACCCACCACAGAAGAAAACACATTTTTTACAATGAGATTTACACAAAAACACAATCATAAAGTAATTGAGGGGATATAATATGGAAGAAATAATGAATGATATTATGTTGATGATTTGTGTTTTTATTACTGCATGTACATTAATGTATCTACATACAAAAAAACAACCACACTTGCTTCTTTTTAGTATTTCAATGTTTTTAAATTTATTGTATCAATTACAAGTTGTATTTATTGAAATATCTGATTTGAGTATAGTATTAACTAACAGTTGTTATTTATTAAGCGCGCTAGTTTTTTTAGCTGCGACATATACAAGAAATTTAAATTATATTCCTTGGTTTGTTATTTTTATTATGTTTCTATCTTTGATAGTGATTTTAAGCGTTGCTGAAGATTTTAAATCAACTGCAGTTTATTTTGCTATCATATTCCATCTTTTCTATATACATAGCCATTTAACTTCAAAAAATAAGCAAAATAGCGGGGATTATTTATTAATAGCAAATTATAGTATTTATGCGATATTTTTGATCAGCTATTTTATATGTTTAGCGTATTTCCCGTTAGTTGTATTTGAAAGAATTCATTTTATTTTATTTGCTAACGTTTACATTATGACTTTAATGGTTGGCTTATTGATTTTAGCTTTTGAAGATCATCAATCACAATTTAAGCAATCATTACAGCTAGACCCATTAACAAAAATAGCTAATACAGAACAGCTTAGTAATATATTTTCCCATCGTCTACTAACATACAAAACACTCAGTTTTTCGTTATTTAAAATTCATGGTTTGTCAGGAATGACTCAAATTTTAGGTATTGAAGCCAAAGATAATTTTTTAATTTCATTTGTCACAGAAACAAGAAAACAATTAGTAAAGGATGTATATTTTGGGCGACATTGTGATGATGAATTTGTGTTTTTGTCTAATAATATTCAGTCTGAAACTGAATATAATCAGATAATAACAAACAGTCTAAAATACGCAAAAAAGCAACTTGGCTCTGATATCGATATTTCATATAAAATAACAACAGCGAAGGTGCCTGATTTTGGTTCAAATTATCAAGATGTTTATAAAGCGAGTAAATTGATACAACTGCAAAATTGTAATATTCACTCACATGTTACTTCTGATTGTTTAAGCCTAATTGAAGATAAGTTTTCTCTAGAAAAAGCACTTAAGAAAGCCATCGAAAATAGAGAAATAGATATTTATTTTCAAGCTAAATTCGATTCAAATAATACACATATAGTTTATGGCGCTGAAGCATTAGCGAGATGGCAATACAATGGAAACTGGGTGAGCCCTAATGAATTTATACCTATGGCTGAAAGCTTAGGTTTAATAGCGCATTTAGATGAATTGATGCTAGAAAAAGCAATTGAATTTATTGAGCGCTGTAAGCAAAAATTAGGCATTATTATTCCTATTGCGGTTAATTACTCAGCCAAAAGCTTAAAAATAAACGCTTTAGATAAACTTGTAGCTAAGTTATTAAAAGAGATTAATTATGTTCATGGTTCTTTAGAAATTGAGATCACCGAATCAGCGGTAACGGATTATGAGCTACTAAGTGAGCAAGCCAGAAACTTAAAACAAATGGGTGTAAATATTGCTATAGATGACTTTGGTACCGGTTATTCTAACTTAGGCATGTTAAGCCAATTTCCTGCAAATATTTTAAAAATTGATAGATCACTCATAAACTTTATAGGAGTGAACGATCATATGGTGTCATTTACCATTCAGCTTGCACATAATTTAGGATTAAAAGTGGTTGCAGAAGGTGTAGAAACACAATGTCAATTGGATTGGTTAATAGATAAAAAGTGTGATTTGATCCAAGGTTTTTTATTGGCAAAACCAATCGCTGAAGAAGTATTTTATAATCAGTTAAGTCAAAGAGCTTAAATATAATCTTTTAGAGCAGGTTGATTCACTGCTCTTTAAGCTTATTTAAAACTCAATACCTTGTTGCTTTAAAATAGATTGGGCTTCAAGTGTATTATTTTGATATTTTTTCCAACGGCCTAACGCTTTGTTGTTAATTGGTTCGCGTACTTGCACTTTACTTGCAGTAGAAACAGGTGCCCTATTGGTATGAAATTCCAAGCAGCTTTGTTGCCAAGGTAAGTCACAAAATTTTATGATTTCTTTTATCTTATCGGTTGGCTTAGCAACTAAATCTTCATAGCTTAACAGCATGAAATTTGGGTTTAGTTCTGATTGCCAGTGATGCACTAATTTATGAAATTCACTATAAAATCGTGCAGTAGTATTAAGGTCTAATGAGTATCCGTAATAGGGATTATTGATAGTAAATAGCTGCCTGAAATTACCGATGCAGGTATCCATAGGGTTACGCAATAAACATATGATTTTGGCATTTGGCAAAGCACGTTTGATTAGGTCGACATAAAAAAAGTTAAATGGTAGTTTATCAATAAAATGTGCTGTTTCACCTGTTACAGTGCGTGTTCTATTTAAATAGGTATTGCCTAGTTTCTCAAAGTCTAAATCATAAGCTGCTGTCATGGTTTCTACATCTAGCACTTTATTTGATTTGGTTTGTGTGAGTTCTTTTATACTCATACCAAAATCTTGAAGTTCTCCCGCTGAGGTCACTAAATCATGACTTGAAATAATACGCTCTACTAGCGTTGTACCTGAGCGTGGCATGCCTAAAATAAAAATAGGTTCTTTGGTATCACAGCCTTTATTTGTAATAGGTTGGTTACTAATAGATTTTATATGGTGAAATAATTTTTGATATTCTAAAAAGTCATAATTGCTGTGCTTTAATTTGTTGTTTTTACTTTTTTCTAAATAATAAAAAGCTTTTTCATAATCACCTAAACATTCAAATTCTTTAGCTAAGGCATGGCCCAAATGTAATAACCCATCGGGGTGAGTTTGTTTATCAAATGCTATTTTTAAACGATATATATGGTTTTTATCTTTACTGATATTGCCGATATCACTTAAAGCAAAGTGTGCTTGATAATGCGCAGGATTGATTGTTATGGCATTTTCAAAAGCGAGTTCTGCAGTTTTAAAATCACCAATGAATTTACAAGATACACCATAATTGTAATGAAATTGTGCTTTAGTATTATCGAGATTTAAGGCGTGTTTAAAAAATAAAATGGCTTGTTGATGATGCTCTGTATGGCTTAAAGCAACTGCAAAAGTATCAGCGATTAGAGCTGATTTTATATTTTGTATATCTACACTTAATGTACATTTAAGTGCATTTTTTAAATCCCCTGATATTGCGTAACATTTAGCAAGTTGCGCCAAGTATTCATCTTGTTTATCAAATGACAGCGCTTTAGTAATTAGTGCGATTGCTTTTTTTAACTGACCAATTTTAAGATTAACCATAGCTAATAAAAAATAGGCATCGGCATGATTTGGATTTAACCTTAATAAAGCTACTAAAGCGCTATGTGCCGCTTTTATATCAGACTTATTAAGTGCAATTTGCGCTGTGCGATGAAGTGCTAAAATATCTTGAGTCATAACAATAATCTTATATAAAAAGCCTGAAGTAGCTTCAGGCTTGATGTTTAGAATAATATTTAGCTACAGTTATAATTCAAACTGATAGTTAAATTTTAATCCCAGGGTGCGAGGACGATTTACAAAATGTCCATAATTTCTTTGAATATTGGCACCATTTGCTGATGTAATATCTGCCCGATCACGTCTTACCGATGTGTAGGTATATTTATCGAATAAGTTGCTCACATAAAAAGTAACAGCCCATGCATCTGCTGATACTTTTGCAGATAAGTTACTTAAAGCAAAACCAGGCAAGGTTTCAGCATTATCATGTAAGCCTACTTTTGAGATCACATCGCTTTGTGCTGTAATACCGTAATTAACATCTAGCATTTTGTCATTCATCACTTCGGTTTGATAATTTAAACCTAATGAGAATTGATTTTCTGCAGAGCCAGGCAATCTATCGCCCTCTACTGCACCATCAGAGCCATCTTTATTAAATAAATATGGCGCATCACTGGTAAGCTCAGCTTGCGTATAAGCATAAGTTGCATAGGCGGTTATATTATCATTTACGATTGCACGAGATGAAATTTCGACTCCTTTTGCATTGGCACTACCCGCATTTGAAGTATATGGTAATTGACCCACTTCAGTCGCGCCAGCTATTTGCGCATCTTCCCAATCTACATTAAATAAAGCAGCATTAAAATGTAGTTTATTTTTAAACCAAGTACTTTTAAAGCCTAGTTCATAGTTTGTTGTAATATCAGGGGTATAGAGCATTTCATCCGGTTTGCCACAGCCTTTTTGAGTGCCTTCAGGTAATGGATCTGGACAGGGAGCTAAACCATTGGAACCGCCAATTCTAAAGCCCTCACTGACAGTTGCATATGCCATAACATCGTTCGTAAATTGATAGTTCGCATTAAATTTGAATAAACTGCCGTCATCTGAGGCTTTATTTTCTTTAAATTCTAAATTAATGGCATCAGGTGCTGTACCGCTAAAAATCGTATTTGCTAATGGAAAATCGACAGCAGACTCAGCCCAGACTTTATAATCATAAAAGCGTGCGCCTAAGGTAATATTAAGCTTTTCGTTTACTGCATAACCAAGCTCACCAAAAATGGCTTTCTCTGTTGTTTCACTGCGATCAACAGAGTAATACTCTAAATCATCAGGGCGAGAGCCTCCTAAAAATTCATCGTAATGTGGTGTGAATTCTTTACTAGAACCATCCGTTTCATTTTTATTATAATAGCCGCCAACAATCCAACTTAGTGCTGATTCATTTTGAGAAACTAGACGAATTTCTTGAGTGAGAGAGTTATCATCGCTGAGCTCTCGTGTAAATGCCGAAAATGATGGAAACTCTTCATAACCATAATCGAGTCGAATAAGTAAATCTGTTTGGTCCCGCTGTCCATCAGCTTCAAATGTCGATAAACCTGTTGCAGATACTAACTCTGCAAAGCCAAGATCTGCTTTTATTTCTAGGCTTAGTAATGAATCTTCTTTTTCTCTAGGTTCTTCATAACGATATGCAGACTCGTATTCCCCCAGCACTTGATTTAAACCATTACTTGGGTTTAATGCATTATTGTGAACAATTGAGCGACCTTCAGTATCTTGTTTTTGATGAAAGTAATTTATTGTCGTATCAAGCCAATCGGTTGGTTGCCAACGCACAGATATACGTGCCGTTGTTGTTTGTTCGCCATTCGCATCTTTAACTTTTTTTAAATTGTCGTTAACTGCTGTGTTATTTGTCCAATCAGGATCTGGTAGTGATACACCACCTTCTTTTACAACATAGTTATAATCAATAAAACCAGGATCGTCATAAACATTTAAACTGGCACGCACAGCCAATTGATCTTCAATCAGTGGCAGGTTAAAAATAAAGCCTGCTTCGCCACCTGTGCTATCACTCTCATTGATTGAAAAAATATCTCCGTATACTTCGCCTGTGGTGATATCTAGTTGCGGCGCTTTTAGCATATAGCGAATTGCGCCACCTAAAGTACCCGCTCCGTAAAGTGTGCCTTGTGGGCCAATTAATACTTCAACACGTTCTACATCGGTTAAACGCATATCAATGGATACTGGAATTTCATTGATGTAAGTTGCAACTGTGCCGCCGTCAGAACCAGGACCTGATGAATTGGTATTTAAACCACGTACGATGATGGGTGAACCGGAACGACCGCCTTGATCTGTGACAGTTAAACCTGGTACCCAACGCGCAACATCGGCAAGTTCGCTGATATTTTGATCTTTCATTACATCACCGTCTAAAGCGGTAATATTCAGTGGTGCTTCTTGGACCGTACCTTTACGTCTGGTTGCTGAAATTTGAATTACTTCAATTGATTTTTCAGCACCAACTTCTGCTGCTTGAGTTGTAATTGGTATGGCAATTGAACTGGCAATAGCCAGAGAGATCACACTTAGTTTAAACATTAAATTCCCCTTTTTATTTACTGTCTCTTTATATTTATTACATTAAATAAACATTAAAAAAACTCTAAAACAATTGAGGAAAAACGATTGTGAATGAGTATTCACCCTTTAGTGCATAATATGCAATAGTATTGTTGTTTATACTGACTTTTATCAGAATATATTTCCAAAATTAATTTATAGTAAAAAGTTAAAAAACTGTGATTTATTGCTCAAAACATATCTATGAACAATAATTAACAATTCAATTTATGGTTTATTTGAGATGCTAAATGCCTTTTAAATTAATTTTATTTGTGTTTATTTTGATTGCTTGTTCTCCTGTACAAGCAAAAATAATGACAGCCTGTATTGACCATTATCCTCCATTACAGTTTGTAGCAAGAAAACCATATGGTGAAAGTATTTCGGCATTAAAAACCCTAGCAAAATTGCTTGAATATAAAATTAAATTTGTAAGAGGTCCTAATTTTGCTCGATGCCTAAAGCTATTAGAGCTCGGTAAAGTTGATGTATTAGCGGGCTTGGTCGATAACGAAAATCGCAGAAAAATCGCTTTATTAGTCCCTTATAAAAAAGACTCTGAATATATCTTTGTGATCCGCACCCAATCTTCAGATATTAAAAGGTATGATGATTTTAAAGGGCTAAATGTTGGGGTAACAAAAGATACGCTATATTTTAAACGTTTTGACACAGACAAAAATATTAAAAAAGTGGAGGTTAAAGATATTAAAATAGGTTTACAACTATTGGTTAAAAGCAGAGTTGATGTGGTGATCACTGCTACAGAAATTTTTAATAGTTCAGTTAAAGAATTAAATATCACAGATAAAGTAAAACTAACCACTTTTACTCAAAAAGTAAATCGCAGCTTAAACTTCGGCTTTAGTAAACAAAGTGCTCTTCAAATTACAGAATCAAAAATAACTAAAATCAACCAAGCAACTGAACAAGGCATGTTTGTAAAAGCAATCAATGATTTTATTGCTAAAAATCCACAATACTACTGATAATGACAAGCCTAAAACTCTTTTAATTTTTTATACATGATTGTTGTTGCATCAAACCTATGTTCTCTTGGATCTTTAGCAAAGTTCGGAATGACGCCTGCGGTTTGATAGCCTAAAGCTGTATATAAGGGTTCAGCTTTATCACTTGTTCGTGTATCTAAGGTGAGTAAAAACTTATCAATTTTAATCGCATGCTCTTCTAGGTGTAACATCAGTTTTTTAGCAATACCTTTGCGCTGAAAGTTTGGGGTTACCAATAATTTTGATACTTCGGCTCTGTAAGGCTGGTTCGGTGGCGTATCACACTCTAATTGAACTGTACCCGCTAATTTATTATCAATGAGAGCAATAAAAACGATTGTATTTCGTACAATTAAATTAGGTAATACTTTATTTAACCAATAAGTTTTGCTGTCTGTTTTTGTAAATGGCAAGACAAAGCTAATACTGGCTCCATCATGTACACATTCATAAAGTGTATCGGATAATTCATTTAAATAGTATTCAAAGTTATATTGGTTTAATAATATTATTTTTACTGTTTTATGAGTCATACTGGACACACTATTGTAAGGTAATATTTAACGCAAACAGGGCCAATGACTTTAAACGCGCTGCTGCCATTTAATCTATATCGCAGGCAATCACCTGGATTTAGATTATGGATCTCTCCCTCAATCGTAACTTCTAAACATCCTTGTTGTAATACCAAGTGATGTTCTAAATTGGGAGTAGGTGATGCATCATATTGAATATGGCAATGAGTAGGCAATTCACACTCTAAAACTTCAGCTGAAAATTGTTTGCTTGGTGGTGATAATGAGCGACGAATAAAACCAGTTTCAGGGTCTTGCCATACCATTTGTTTATCATGTTTAATGACACTATTAGAATGAGATTCAATCATTAACATTAAACGAGACAGAGTGATTTCAAATGCACTACAAAGCTTACCTAATACTTGCGCTGTAGGGCTGACATCGCCTTTTTCAATTCTTGATAAGCTTGCACGACTAACGCCTGATTTTTTTGCTAAATCATCTAAAGATAAACCTTGTTCAATTCGTATGTTTTTTAATCTCACCGCTAATACGTGATCTTCTGTTCGTTCTATTTTCATAAATCACCTTAAATTCTCATATTTGGGAATTATTGTCTATTTTGAGAATGTTAGCAAGAGGAAGGGATTATCGAATAGCCTAATTTGGTCAAACCCAATGTAAACTTTTGTAAAACTATTTCCCCGACTTTTTACATATCATGCCTTTTATCATTTGAATTAAATAGCTATTTTGGAACGATACATACAAGACTTATATTGTTTACATATTTGGAAAATTAAAATGTTCAACTACATAAAATTATTGACTATTTTGATATTAATATTGAACGTATCAAATGGCTATGCATTACCTTCAAACATAAAAGTATTATCTGATATTTCCTATGGTAAAGATAAAGATCAGACGTTAGATGTTTATGTCCCTGCTAACGTAAAAAATGCCCCTGTTATATTTATGGTTCACGGTGGTGCGTGGCGAAATTGGGGAGATAAGGCTGATAAAGCTGAAGTTGAAAACAAGATCTCACACTGGGTTACACAAGGATTTGTTTTGATTTCTACTAATTTTCGCGCACTGCCTAAAGTTGGGCCGGTTATTCAAGCTGAAGATGTTGGCGCTGCTTTAGGCTTTTCTCAAAAAAAAGCGAGTGAATGGGGCGGCTCTGCAGAAAAGTTTATATTAATGGGGCATTCTTCTGGCGCACATTCAGTATCTCTCGTTTCATCTAATTTTAAAAGGTTTACAGGCAGTGAAACGAAACCTGTGTTAGGGACTGTTTCAATGGATTCTTCGGCATATAATATTGTGGGAAGATTAACAACACCAAACTTATCTGAATTTTACACCCAGAGGTTTGGTACAGACCCTGACTATTGGCAAGATGCATCTCCTTTCTATGTACTTACAGATAAAACACCACCGTTTTTAGCAATATGCTCAACACTAAGTAAAACAGCTTGTATTGAAGCTAAAAAATATCTTAAAAAAACCAAAAGTCTTGGCACGTATGCAGAGCTGATCTCAATAAACTTATCTCATGGGGAAATAAACTCAGAGCTAGGGAAACATGCTTGCTATACCAGTAATGTTGATGCGTTTATTAAGAGACTAAACCCAGAGTTAGCATCAATGTACTCAAATAAAGATACCCGTATTCAAAAAGAATGCTCCGATATTTTAGTTGTTAAGGCTTACTAATTTTTTCAATCCGACTAAGTATAATTTTTAATAAAATGGAAAGTGAAATGCTGAAAATTCTGAGCCCTTTTTTATTAGTAGTTGCGTGTTTTAGTTTTCCTGTCACAGCAGGAAATATTGTAAAAGAATTAAGAACAATTGGCGAAGCGAGCCGGATTTCTATGGATTCAAAAGTACTAGGAGAAAATAGAAATTTTTTGATTAATCTGCCTGAAAGTTATGACTCATCAAATAAATCTTACCCCGTTGTTTATTTATTAGATGGTGAGCGTCATTTTAATCATGCAATTGTAGCAACTCAGATCTTACAAAATCAGCAAAGAGTACCTGAGTTAATTATTGTCGCTATCACCAACTCTGATATTTGGGGAAGTGATAATAGTACTAGGCAACGTGATCTCGGTTATGAGAAGGTAAAGTTTACGCGATATATTAAAAATGAGGTCATGTCTTATGTTAATAAAAACTATCGCACAACTGGATTAAATACGCTATTTGGTCATTCGCTTGCAGGTTATTTCTCTACTCATTTATTGGCAACTCAGCCTGAACTATTTACAAATTACATTGCTGCGAGCCCAGTTATACAAAATGAAGAAATCGATATATATAAAAATATACTGACTAATCTAGATACAAAAAATATTGAGGAAAAATCGTTTTACTTTACCTTGGCCAGTGAAGATGAAGCGAGAAGAAAATCAGTAACAGATGCAGTCAATAATTTTGTTAAATTATTAACTAAACAGACTCCTAAAAATCTTAATTGGCATTATGAATTTTTTAATAATCAAACTCACGGCAGTATATATTTTCCAACTTTTTTCCCTGGAATGACTTATGTATTTAAGAATTACCAAGCACCTCACTTTTCAAAATATGAACAATATACTGATTTTGGCGGTATGCAGGGAATGAAAGCGCATTATAACAAACGCGCAAAGATATATGGTACGGATAAAAACATACCAGAAAATACCTTACTTAATTTAGCCAGTATGCTTTTAAATGAAGGTAAAACACAAGATGCACTGAAATTATACTCAACACTTATTCGAGATTTTCCGAAATCAGCTAGGTCGTTCAGTGGTTTAGGGCAAACTTATAGTGTAATGAAGCAATATACTAAATCGATTGAGGCACATACAAAAGCTGTAAAGGTTGGTGAAAAACATAGCCCTGCATGGCGCAACAGGCTTTTTAAATCGCGATTAGATGCCGCAAATAAAAACGTTCAGATATTAAATTAACCTTAAAAAATAAAGAGCTATTTATGACCGTACATTTAATAAATTATTCACGAGTTGTTGTATTTGCTTGCATCATTTTATTTACTTTTTTGATACCAAAAGTGTCGGCTGCAGATGTACAAGCGTTTGTTATTCAGCTTAAAACGCATTATCAAAATACATCGTCTATTACCGCGTTTTCACTGAGTCATCATTATTTAAATAAACAATATAGATCCCATGATTATTGGGATCATCAAACCCCTAATAGGAGCATGGCACAAAGAACGGTTGAGATAGACATGGTAAAAGAGCACTTTTTTGATAATGACATATATTACACATTAGGTGGTATGTTATTAGATAGGGCGCATTTTGAAAATGATACACATAGTATGGCTTATGAATTGAATGGTAATTACTTGGGAAAACAGGTGATTAATCAAGGTAAAGGCCAATTTTATCGTATGGGTTATATCTTAAGGAATATCTCCTTTCTTGCTGTTCGTCCTTTGTTTGAGGAAAGTGATATTGAAAAGAATATTCGCTTTGAGAAAAATAAAAAATCGACAACAACCACTCTAATACATAAAACCGCTGATGGTAATATAGCCATTTATGAATTTAGTAACATGTCTTTACAACTAGTTTCGCTTAATGACAAGTTTAAGCGTACTCGTTTTGTTTATGAGGATTATCAAACGACAAGAGGTCTAACTTATGCCCGAATAGTATCTCAACATGTTGATGGTGCAATAGAGCCAAGTTACGTTATTTATAATGATCAATTTGAAGTTATTGATCAAGTAGAACCAAATAAACTTGATGTACCAAAGGGGTTTGACTCAGAAGTTGTGAGAGGTGATGGTATTTTAACATCACAAAAAATTGCAAAAAATCTGTATCTAGTTACTGATTCATCAGCTTGGCGAAATAGCTTATTCAAAGTTAATGGAAGTGAAATTACCGTATTTGGGGCAAGTGGCTATTCTGAGTTAGCTCAGAAAACCATTAAACTTATCAATAATCAATTTCCAAATAAGAGAATTACATCTGTTTATGTCACCCATCCTCACGGACGTGAAATTTCTGGTTTGAATGTGTTTGCTAAGCTGGGGGTTGAAATACTTGCTGATAAATATAGCATCGAAGCAATTAAGGCTTTTCCAATATTTGGTAAAGACATAAGTAAATTCAAATTTCGTACTATTGAAAATGAGCAAGTCATTGATAGTGCTCACTTTTATGTGTTAGACAATTTACATTCGAAAAAGCAAAGTTTTGTTTATTTCAAAGACAGCGAACTCATTTTTCAATCGCACTTTTTACACATTCCTTTTGATAATACCATAGCCAAGGTAATACCGAGTTATACGAGAACTTTCATTGAATTTGTGCGTAATAAAAAATTGAAGTTTAATCGCATTGTAGGCAATCATCTTAATAATAATATTTCTGTTGCAGTGATGAATAAAACCTACGATGCCATTTTGTGAGTTTGATTACATAACCCCATTAAAACTAAGCTAAAAAATATACGTCAGTAATTGAATTTTAAACTGACATGCTTTGTTACATTATGGGGTACTGTTTTTTGAAATTTTTATTCTTCGAAAACTTTCTAATTTAACTGTTACTCACAAAACCTAACAGTGAAAAATAATGATGCCAATAAAAAATAATCGCTTAATAAATGTAGCTAACATTAAAAACGCTTGATAGCCCTGTCACTGGTAAGTCTGATCAGTGCCTGTGGAAACACTCAAACATCAAATAACAATGATTTTTCATTATCGATGCAAAACATTGAAAGAAGTGAAAAAGATAAAGCTCGTGATGCAGGGCGAAAACCAGAAAAAGTGATGGATTTTTTTGACATTCAATCAGGTATGTCAGTTTTAGAGGTATTATCCAGTGGGGGATATTATACTGAATTATTATCAAATAGGGTGGGAAAACAAGGTATTGTTTATGCTCAAAATAACCGTTTTATTTTAGATGTCTTTGACGGGCGTTTTGCCAAAGAGTTTGAGCGAAGAACGCAAGAAGATAGATTAGAAAACGTAAATCATTATATAAAAGAGTTTGGTGATTTTGATTTAAAAGAGCAGATAGATGCTGTCACTATTGTGCTGAATTACCATGATATGTATTCAAATTTTGATACTCAGAAGCGCAAAAAAGTACTATCTCAAATCAAAACAGCATTAAAACCTGGCGGTACCTTAGGGATCATAGATATGGAAGCTGGAAAGGTTGAGCATAACCCAAAACTACATCGTATTCATCACCAAATAGTAAGAGATGAATTGGCTCAAGCTGGCTTTATACTTGAAGCTGAGGCGAGATTTTTGAAGAATTCCACTGATGATTATAGCAAAGTCGTTTTTGATCCAAGTGTAAGAGGAAAAACTGACCGCTTTGTATTTAAATATATAAAACCTCAGGCGTGATAAATACTATTTTAGGTGTTTTGTAATTTTAAATTAGAGCTCGTTTTCCCCATGTTTAGTATGGGAACCAGATGTTTAAAGTGCTCTTATGAGCACTTTATTTATTTCAGTATTAAAAATCATTCTGGCATGAAAGAAGAGTGATGTTCAACTATTAACCAATCAGTATTTTGTTTATAGTACACAAATGTGAATCTGGCTTTGACTTGGCTACTATCTTTAAAAGTAAAATCATAGATACCTGAATGAATTACGGTATCAGAAAATATTCTTATATTACTTTCTGCTAGCGCTGCTTGAGGAGATCGAGTTAAAAAATCCATGAAATAAGCTTCATATTCGCTTCGGTTACATCGCACTTTGTTACTCAATGTCGGTAAAAAAATGGCATTATTTGCATAGAGTTTACTAACAGTTTTGGCATTGCCACTTTGCAAGGCTAAATTCCATCGCTTAAAGAGTGTTAGGACTTCTTGTTGGTTCAAGTTATCTCCTTAATAACAGGTATTGTCGATTTTTATGTTGACCGGGTTACTATTTTTCAAATATTAATCTTTTTGCTGCTTGAGGGGATCTTAAAACATTTTTACCATCAAAAACGTGCTGACCATTTACCCAAGTGCCTGCAATGCTCGCACTAAACTGATGATTCAAAAAAGGTGACCATTTACAATGATAGAGCAGCGAGTCTAGTGATACCGAAGTTGGTTGTTCAAAATCAACTAATACTAAATCGGCATAATACCCTTCACGAATATAGCCTCTGTCTTTTATTGCATATCGTATTGCTGGGTTATGTGCTGTTTTTTCTACAACTTGCTCTAAACTCATTACTTCGCGTTTAACCTGATCTAATAAACTTAATAAAGCATGTTGTACTAAAGGTAAACCTGCTGGGGCTTGTGAGTAAGCGACCTGTTTTTCAGTCCAAGTATGAGGGGCATGATCGGTTGCAATAATATCTATACGACCATCGTTTAATGCTGCTAACAATGCTTGGCGGTCGCTTTCTTTTTTTATGGCAGGATTACATTTTATTTGGTTACCTAAACGGCTGTAATCTTTGTCAGAAAACCATAAATGATGGACACATGCTTCTGCTGTAATGGCTTTGCCATTGATTGCGCCAGGTGTGAATAATTCAAGCTCTTTTGCAGTTGTGATATGCAGTACGTGTAATTGACTGCCGCAACGTTTTGCTAGGTTAACAGCATAAGATGATGATGCATAACAGGCCTCATCATCACGAATAATAGGGTGATCTTGCATTACGATGTCGCGATTGTGTAAATCAATACGCGCTTGATTTTTTGCAATCACAGGACCGCTTTCACAATGGGTGACAATTAAAGTAGGTGACTCTTTAAAAATATTTTCTAGTGCGGTTTCATTTTCTACGAGTAAATCACCTGTAGATGCACCCATAAATACTTTCACTCCACAATGTTTAGTGGGGTCTAAGCGCTGAATTTGAGCAAGGTTATCTTCGGTAGCACCAAGATAAAATGAGTAATTACCTAAGCTGTTATTTGCGGCGATATCAAACTTTGCTTCTAACGCTTCAATGCTGGTGGTTGCGGGAGTGACATTAGGCATTTCCATAAAGCTTGTTATACCACCTGCAACAGCTGCTTTAGACTCACTGGCTATTGTGCCTTTATGTGTTAAACCTGGTTCACGAAAATGTACTTGATCGTCTATCATTCCTGGCAATAAATACTTGCCTTGAGCATCGATACAAGGCTCGTTATTATTGGGTGAAATGTTAGAGGCTACTTTATGTATGCGGTCTCCTTTTAATTGAACATCTACGATAAGTGTTTTACCTTCGTTAACTACATGGGCGTTCTTAATTAGCATTATTACTCCTGCTTATTTTATTAAACTAAATCTGTCCTTTTGACTTAACTGAAATGGCTGCATACATCACTTAAAATGGTATTGATACACCCAGAGTGGAAGCTATAAAATGTCCGTTAATCATTTTATAGCTTTGCTGTGAGCATGAATTAATTGGTAAATAACGCGTATTTATTTGTTGTAATACTACTCTTGCCAAGCAGGGAACGGATCTGCGAGTGTTTCCCAATAATGGCGACCACGTAAGACTTCTTCTTCAGTTAATAAACAGTCATCTAGTGCTTGCGAAAACGCTTTTTGATCCAGATTTTGGCCGATGAAAACTAATTCTTGTCGCATATCACCAAACGGTTCAACCCATTGAGATTCAATTGACTCTAAATATTCAGGCTCAGTTGGCCAACTCTCTTTTGGCACTGCTTTCCAAAACATGCCTGAAAAGCCATAACGTGCCATGCCGCCTGCTTGTGACCATTGACCTGCGAATTCTGGACGAGTTGCTAACCAAAAGTAGCCTTTTGAACGTAATAATTTGCCAAACGAGCGGGTGTTATGTACAACATCATAAAATTTTTGAGGATTGAAAGGACGTCGCGCTAGGTAGCTAAAGCTGGAAATGCCATATTCCTCAGTTTCTGGCACATGTTCTGAGCGCATTTCTTTTAACCAGCCAGGTGCTTGCTGTGCGCGCTCAAAGTCGAATAAGTTAGTCCCTAAAATATCATCGACGGGAACATTGCCATGGGAGATAGGCAGGATACGCGCTTCAGTATTCAGTGTTCTTAAAATCGCGATGAGTTTTTCAATATGGCTGTCAGCAACTAAGTCTGTTTTGCTGATCAAAATGACATCGGCAAATTCTACTTGATCGATTAATAAATCAGCGACACTGCGTTCGTCTTCTTCGCCTAAGGATTCACCGGCTTCTTCTAAACTTTTAGCTTCTTCATAATCTTTTAGAAAATTAATGGCATCAACAACAGTTACCATAGTATCAAGCTTGGCAACATCACCAAGAGATACACCATCTTCATCAGCAAACGTAAATGTTTCAGCGACGGGAAGGGGCTCAGAAATACCTGTTGATTCAATCATTAAATAGTCAAACTGGCCATTTTTAGCGAGGTCATTTACCTCAATGAGTAAATCTTCACGCAATGTGCAGCAAATACAGCCATTGCTCATTTCTACTAACTTTTCTTCACTGCGATTAAATGAAACATCATTTTTAACTTGGCTCGCATCTATGTTGATTTCGCTCATGTCATTTACAATAACAGCGACTTTTTTACCTTGTCGGTTATTGAGAATATGACTGAGGACGGTGGTTTTACCAGCGCCTAAAAAGCCTGATAACACGGTGACGGGTAATCGTGTAGTTTGGTTCATTAAATTGCCTTACTTTCTGCATTTTTGTGATATGTTATATTATAACAAAAGTATAATAAAGTAATTGCTACGTATTTAATCCTGAAATAAATGAACATGTATTTACTGTTCTCGAGAATAATATTAACGAAATGACAGGTAATAGATTTACTGTTTATACTTGATTGTTGTTATAGTATAACATTACAATGCATAGTGTAACCGTCACTAAAATCATTTAAGGTATTTTATATGAGCGCATTAGTTATGCAGAAACCAGAAGAGAGCGCGCAACTTATACGTCGCTCAGCTACCTCTGATACACCTAATATCCTGTCTGAAATTTATCAAGATGACGTAAATATCGCTATTTGGCAAAATGGATTATCTGTACAAACACAAGATGAAGCGAAACAGTTAATTTTCGATGAAGGTAAATTAAATCTAGAAATTGCAGCAGGACCAAATGATGTGATAACGCAATTGGTTAGTAAGCATGAAGGTCTAAGTAATACAGAACATTTAAATCAGCACATACAAAAGTTGGTTGATATGTTCTGTACTTTATTCGAATTAAAACGTGCAGGCATTCGTTTAAGTATTTTAGATCAAGCCATGTGCCCAAAATTTCATGTTGATAAAATCCCTTGTCGTTTAGTTTCAACATTTTCTGGCCCTGCAACAC
The DNA here is from genome assembly GCF_018860845.1 of Pseudoalteromonas sp. C2R02. Taxonomy (NCBI): domain Bacteria; kingdom Pseudomonadati; phylum Pseudomonadota; class Gammaproteobacteria; order Alteromonadales; family Pseudoalteromonadaceae; genus Pseudoalteromonas; species Pseudoalteromonas sp. C2R02. The sequence goes on from NZ_JAHKQC010000045.1 coordinate 146,538, forward strand.
AATGGATTGCTCATCAAGATGTTGTTTATTCTAAACTTGGTAAAGCAAGCTTCAATGTCAGTGATGATATGTCAGGTATTTATACTGATGTACTGCATATACAAACAATGCGAACTGGTGATGTAGCACTACTAAAAGGCAGTAATTGGCAAAATAATGAAATGTCAGGCCTTGTTCATAGATCGCCTCAACAAACTGAGAACGAAAAAAGATTAGTGATAACACTTGATTTTATCGATTAAAAACCTTTTAAGCAGACTTTTGATATGAATTATTCAATTGTCATTATCTGTGCAAAAAAGAGCAGGTTAAAACCTGCTAAATCCACTCCATAATTAACTATAAGAATCAGTACTATGAAGATAAGAAAATCGCTTAGCTTAGCGATATTACTGCCTTTTGTTTTAATTTCAGGGGCACATGCTTCTGCTATTAAGCAAACTAAAGGTGATTTTGAAGATAAATTCCGTCAACTAGAAGAAGTTTTACCCACACCTAATGCATACAGAAACGCGGCAGGTGAGCCCGGAGAACGTTATTGGCAACAAAAAGTTGATTACAAAATTAAAGTCTCTCTTGATGAAGAAAAGCGTCGTCTTTCAGCTAGCCAAAAAGTGACCTACCAAAATAACTCTCCTTATAAATTAAAGTACCTTTGGGTGCAGCTTGATCAAAATATCTTTAAAGAAGACTCTATTGCAAATCGTGCCAATAACTTTGCAGGTATCGGTCGCCGTGGTCCTATGACTAAAGCGGGCGATAAAGAAACACCAGCTAAATTGAGTTTAGGTGAACTACGTCGTCAGCAATTTATGGCTGATAACGAATTAGGTTATGAGATTAGCGAAATAACTGATAGCCGCGGTAAAAACCTAGACTTTACAGTCGTTGGTACGCAAATGCGTATTGATTTACCACAACCTTTAAAATCAGGTAAAAAAGTAAAATTTAATATCGATTTTGCTTTTAATATTGTTGAAGAAGATGCTGTTTCTGCACGTTCTGGTTATGAGCACTTTCCAAAAGATCCACGTGAAGGCGGTAACGATATTTTCTTACTGGCACAGTGGTTCCCTAGATTACATGCTTACACCGATTATGAAGCTTGGACGAATAAAGAATTCTTAGGCCGTGGTGAGTTTACGTTAGAATTTGGCGACTACGAAGTTGAAATTGACGTACCTGCTGATCACATCGTAAGTGCGACTGGTGTGCTGACAAATCCTAAGTCTGTATTAACTTCAACACAGCGTAAACGTTTAGAGAAAGCAAAAACTGCAAAACGTCCAGTGTTTGTTATTACTGAAGAAGAAGCATTAGAAAACGAAAAAGCAGGTACAACTAAGCGTAAAACTTGGAAGTTTAAAGCTGAAAATGTGCGTGATTTTGCATGGGGTTCTTCGCGTAAATTTATGTGGGATGCAAAAGGTTATAAGCAAGGTGGTGACGATATGCCACATGTTATGGCTATGTCATTTTACCCTAAAGAAGGTGGTGATTTATGGAAAAAATATTCAACAGAATCTGTGATCCATACAATGGAAGTATATTCACGTTTTTCATTTGATTACCCTTATCCAACTGCACAATCAGTTAACGGTCCTGTAGGCGGCATGGAATATCCAATGATCACCTTTAATGGCCCGCGTACTGAGCTGCAAGATGATGGCACGCGTACTTATTCTCAAGCTGAAAAGCGTTTCTTAATTGGTGTAATTATTCATGAAATTGGTCATATTTACTTTCCAATGATTGTAAATTCAGATGAGCGCCAATGGACCTGGATGGACGAAGGTTTAAATAGCTTCTTAGATGGTGTTGCCGGTCGTGAATGGGATCCAACTATTCCTTGGGGTGTAGAGCCTCGTGATATCGTAGGTTACATGAAGTCTGAGCAGCAAGTGCCAATTATGACTCAATCAGATAGTGTATTACGCTTAGGTCCTAATGCGTATACTAAACCTGCTGCTGCCCTAAATATTTTACGTGAAGTAATTTTAGGTCGTGAGCTGTTTGATTTCGCATTTCAAGAATATTCAGAGCGTTGGAAATTTAAACGCCCAACACCATCAGATTTTTTCCGTACTATGGAAGAAGCATCAGGTGTTGATTTAGATTGGTTCTGGCGTGGTTGGTTCTACTCAACAGATCATGTAGATATCTCAATCGATAAAGTATATAAATTACGTTTAGATACGCATAATCCAGACATCGATTTTGCACGTCTACGTGATATTGAAAATGACAAACCATCGTCGTTATTTGTTGAGCGTAATAAAGCTGAAGGCAAAAAATTATGGATAGATCAAAATCCTGATATTACAGACTTTTATGATACTAACGATAGATTTACAGTTACAAATAAAGAGCGTAATAAGTATCAGAAATTCTTAAAAGATCTTAAACCTTGGGAGCGTAAAACACTTGAGCGTGCAGTTGCTGAAGATAACAACTATTACGTACTTGAGTTTTCAAACCTAGGTGGTCTAGTGATGCCTATTATACTTGAGCTTAGTTATGCTGATGGGACTAAAGAATCTCAGTATATACCTGCAGAGATCTGGCGTCGTACACCTAAACATGTGCGTAAGCTGATAGTAACAGATAAAAGCAAAACCCTTGTAGATGTCACTGTTGATCCAGGTTGGGAAACAGCTGATGTAGATGTAGAAAATAACCATTACCCACGTCGTATTATTCCTTCTCGTGTAGAAGCTTATAAAGCTAAAAAACGTTCTGGTAAAGTTCATCGCGATATCATGCAAGATATCAAAACAGAACTTAAAAAAGACGAAGACGATAAAGAAAAACAAGATAAAGGTAACTAAAATTGAAACAGCTTACTTCTATAATAGCTGTTGTTCTTATGCTGATTGCGAACCTAGCGTTCGCACATCAGCAAAAAGCAGCTGAAACAACTGTTTTATTTAATAAAAAGTCTCATAAGCTTGAAGTGATGCATCGCTTTTATTTACATGATACTGAACATGCAGTTCAGCATTTATTTAATAAAGATGCGGATATTTTAAATTCAAAAGATACGCAAAAATCGTTTGCTAATTATGTTGCTAAGCAATTTTTAGCACGTGATTTAGCTAACAATGCATTACCTTTAAGTGATATTGGTTTTGAAGTTGAAGGCAAGTTTTTTTGGGTGTATCAAGAAACAGCTCTGCCTGACAACATTAAAGGTATCAAGTTATTTAATGGTACTTTACGCTCTCTTTGGCCAACTCAAATTAATATGGTCAATATAGAAGGCAAAGGCAATATACGTACTTTGTATTTTTCTGAAAATAAAGATTGGCTTACAGCTAAATTTTAGTTTTCAATCGGGTGCTGCTCATCAAGAGCAGTACTTTTATCATGGAGAAACTAAATGGAAGCTATCGTAGTGATAGTGGGCTTTTTAGGTGCAGGTAAAACGACCTTACTTAAAAAGCTAGTCGAAAGTGCATTTGAGCGTGATTGGAGCCCATTTGTAATTTTAAATGATTATGAAAGTGCCAGTCTTGATGCCGCTCAATTAAGTCATAAAATAAACCCTAATTTTTTAAAAGCCCTCAATGGGAGTTGTATTTGTTGCAGTGGGATCACTGAATTACGAGAGTCAGTTAATCGCATTCAAACACGTGATAATGGTATAACGTTTATAGAAGCCAATGGTACTACTGATGCTTGTTCATTAATGGGCTTTTTAGGTGTGGGTATCAACCAGCGTTTTTTATCGCCAATTCAGCTATCTGTTGTTGATGTTAAAAATTGGCAGCAACGCGGCGAGCATAATGAACTTGAAGCTAATCAAATCCAAGTATCATCGATTATTGTGCTTACTCATGAAGATAAAGTTGCTGAACAACGCATTACAGATGTAAAGCAGCATCTAAAAACACTTAATCCTAACGCAACGATTTTAACATCAGACATGTTAAATATTGAGATGCTACCAGAAGCGAGTCCATCTCATAATCAAGCTGATAAATTAGAGCATCATAAAGCACATTGGGCATCGAGTTCGACTGACTTACCGCCATTGCCTGATTACATATGTGTCAAAGATATATGTGAAGCTTTACCTAGTTCTATTTTACGTATTAAAGGTTGTACTAAAATAGCCAACGAGCCTCACTATACGTATTTTGAACGTTGTCCTGATGGTGAAGTTTATGTTAGACCCTATAAAGGTGAACCTACAACGGGTGCTAAGTTATTAACTATAGGACCTGGAAGTGATAAAGCACTCTTAGAGCGTGTGATAAATCAAGCTCTTAAACAATCAAGTAAGCGCTAATTTAAAAAGCAGGTATTACTCATTAAGTGTTCATCTCGATACCTGCTCAAAAGCTCTATTTTCGCTGGTCTTGAATAAAGACCAGATATAGTATATTAATTTAAACCCTCTCCATTTTTTATATTCTCAAGTTTTTCCTTTTTCTTGTATTTAGATGGGTTAATTTAATTGATTTGTAAATATGATTTTATTTTTAACTTTATTAAATAAAAACAATGAATTAAAGTTAGTTTCTGATTTTGGTATTTATCAGGCGCAATAATCAAGAGAGAGATAATGAAATTTAGAAAATTAAAAATATTTAGTGCAATCATCTTTATGTTTACAAATAACCTCATGGCAACAGCTGGTTACGCTGATGAAACTGATGATTTAATCAAAAAAATAATGATTGAACGAAGTATTCCCGGGCTTCAATTAGCGATAGTGAAAAATGGGAAAATAATTAAGTCTCAAGCCTATGGTCAATCGAATATACAGCATTCAGTTAAAGTAACAGAAGAAACACTATTCCCAATTAATTCAATGACAAAGTTATTTGTAGGGGTTGCTGTTATGCAACTTGTAGAACTAAATAAATTGACGCTAGAAGATGAAATTGGAAAGCATTTACCTGAATTACCTTCATCATGGCATCATATTAAAATTAAACAGTTATTTGCCCATACATCTGGTTTGCCAAATATTTTAAGTGGCAGACATGTTGATTTAATTGCTAGTAATGATCCTGATGCTGCTTGGCAAAAAGTACAAACTAAACCATTTAAATTTAGATCCAATTCTCAGTTTCAATATAATCAAACCGGTTATGTTATTTTAGGCAAGCTGATTAATAAACTAGCAAATCAAAGCTTTACCGATTTCATTATTGAGTATCAACTTGTAAAAATTGGTATGCCATTAACTAAGCAAGCTGGCTTTGCGTATTTAGAAGATGTCATAACTAATCAAGCAAACCAATATAGATTTAGACAAAATGGGAAATTACGTAATGAGTTTGCTGAATTTGCACCATTAATGAGAGCTGCCGCAGGTATGAGTGCCAATGCTAATGAACTTGCTAAATATACGATAGCATTACAAAGTGGTGCGATATTAAATGAATCCAGTTTAAATGATTTATGGGATCCAATTGTATTGAATAACGGTCGTACTGCGGGTTTCAGTTCATTTGAAAATGGTTACGCTATTGGTTGGCAAGTGGAAAATAGAAAAGCACATAGAGGTGTCAGTGCCAGTGGAGCAAACGCTAATACACTTATGGTTTATCCTGATGATGATTTATCTATTATTATACTGACTAATTTATTAGGGGCATTGCCGATACAATTTGTTGATGAGATAGCAAGTATCTATATTCCTGACATGAAAAAAGAAAATGGCTGGCAAGTACCTTTTGAAGTACTTAAAGCGGAAGCGGCTAATAACGCTTTTGAAAATATAGTGCAAATAACATCTAAGATAGAAGCACAGTTTGGCGTTTTTTTTAATGTAGGTGAAATAAATCACTGGGGATACGAGCTCATAAACCAAAAAAATTATGAAGGAGCATTAGCTGTATTTACCTTAAATACAATTTTAAATCCTGATGTTACAAATACATTTGACAGCCTAGGTGAAACCTATTTTGCGATGAAACAATACAAAAATGCATTGGTTAATTATGAAAAAGTACTTGATCTAGACCCAAGTAATCGTTGGGCCAATAAGCAAATAAAGGCAATTAACCAAGCCTATAAATAATATTGTAAATTAAAAAACACTCATTTATAGCGAGGCATATATCACCGATATGTATTATTGGTGATATTCACCACTTATATGTGATGAACTTCAAAAGTTTCTATTTACTATTTTTAATGTCTTTAAAGCATTAAAGTGTAATGCTCAAAGGTTGTAATTTTGTCATAACCCAATTGCTTATAAAGTGCTTGGGCTTGATGATTATCAACTGCTGTACACAGTTTTAATGAATGGGCATGAGTATTGATAGCATATGCTGTTGCCGCATTCATGAGTGATTTCCCCACTTTTAATTGACGAAAATCAGGTGATACAAACAAGTCATTTAAAATCCACATTTTTTGCATCGCAGTGGATGAAAATGCAGGGTACAGTTGTACAAACCCAACAGCTTTTTTATTTATTTCAGCGAATAAAATGACCGAATCTTTATTATCTAACCGTGCTTTGATAAAAGCAGTCGCCTTTTGTAAATCCGCCTGTTTTTTGTAGAAAAGTCGATATTGCTCAAATAATTGGGTAATAGCATCAAGCTCATTGATGGTTGCATGTTTAATTGAAGTCATAATCCAGATCCATTATTGGGTTTGATTATGAGTATCGGCTATTTTCAGTGATGCTGATACAACCAGCCTTTATAAGTTTGCTAGACCAGTTATCGATAGCTTTTCTAAATATGACACAGTCATCAGCACAATTATCAACTTAGTCAGCCTAAAGGCCAACCTACAAAACCGAATATAAAACTCAAATGTAGCATTGTACTCGTAGGAGAGGCTTTAGCCTTTCAAGGGTTAACACAAAAACAAAATTCCATAATTTTTATTTTTTTGTAGCACAGTTATCAACTTAGTCAGCCTAAAGGCCAACCTACAAAATCGAATATAAAACTCAAATGTAGCATTGAACTCGGAAGGGAGGCTTTAGCCTTTCAAGGATTAACACAGAAACAAAATTCCATAATTTTTATTTTTTTGTAGCACAGTTATCAACTTAGTCAGCCTAAAGGCCAACCTACAAAACCGAATATAAAACTCAAATGTAGCATTGAACTCATAGGAGAGGCTAAAGCCTTTCAAGGGTTAGCTCAGAAACAAAATTTCATCATTTTTATTTTTTTGTAGCACAGTTTTCAACTTAGTCAGCCTAAAGGGCAACCTATACAACCGAATATAAAACTCAAATGTAGCATTGAACTCGTAGGAGAGGCTTTAGCCTTTCAAGGGTTAACACAGAAAAAAATTCCATAGTTTTTCTTTGTTGTAGTACAGTTATTAACTTAGTCAGCTTAAAGGCCAACCTACAAAAAATACTGAGATGAATGATATATCTTCTAACTAGGTGGCCAGAATTACTGTACCACTACAATTCTGTCACGTTAGTGATTATTAAACTTTAGATGTTTTTTGTATTTATTTTAGACATAAAAAAAGCCCGAAAGGGCTTTTTTGAAAATTCATATCAACCGTCACCGATATGAGCAATGTAGCAAGTAATAAGGGTTGATCATCGACAGCTTAGTATCAAGGGGCGATAGTTACTAAGCTATCAATGATCTTACTGTTTTACGTTCTGTTTAACGTCTTACAGGGTTCTTTTTTATCTAAAATAAGCTTGGCTTCCTGCCAATATGTCGTCCTTGGGTCTGAGGTTAGGTACTGTGTTTCGTTGAGAATGATTATCAATTAGAATTTATTTTAAGTCAATATATAAATGATAATTATTTGCATTTATATGTTGCTGCTTAATTAATATAACTAGGTAGTAATTTCATCATGTTAATTTTTTAGAAATAGTGCTCAACCAATTACGAGCCTCTTCTTCACTACCCACATCATGTAAAATAACTTCGCCCTGATCATTAAATTGATCTTGCCACAATAATGCACCTATCGCTTTCATATGATCTTTTGATTTTATAGTTGCGACAAATCGAAGGTTCGTATCTGCAATGAGCCGAGGAAACTGCACATCCTTGATATATTCTTGAATGCTAGGAGAAAACACTCCAATAGTCATATCAGCTTTCACAATTACTTTTTCAACAGGGTAAATTAAAAATATATCATATATTTTTTGAAGAATTGTAAGAATAATATCATCATGATCTTCTGGATTATATTCTAACCATTCATGGATAAGGAGTTCATTTTCTTTTTCATAGTAAATTTTTATTATGTTTTTAACTTCATATAATAACATCTAATCTAACTCCCTGAACTTTATGTATATACACTAAATAAGTGAAATCATTCCCTGAATTATCGTTATTAAGGTTAAGTAAATTATGGTTTCATTTACAATAGTAAACATTAGTCAATGATATATATAAAGTAAATAACACAGACATTTATCCTAATTATTGTCTATATTGCTAGGTCACGTATTATTGTATTAGGAAGGAAACCTCTTGTTTCTCTCTAATAATTTGACCATTTATTTTGCTAGATAGCCATAATGTTATCAGTTTTATGTTTTTGTCTTGCTCTCGAATATTAAAGGTGATCAAAGGGCCATAATCATCAATAGAACCATCGTTATCAAAATCCCATTCCCATGATTCAACTGGGTCCACGCCCTGTTTTTCTATAACATTATTAGCATCTATGGAAATTATACTTCCTAGGCTTAACTCACCTGTAATTAACATTTTTGCGTAAAGGTTTCTTTCATAGGTGTTATATAATTCGTTGGCAATAAAGAGAGAGAAATTGTCTTGGTCGTTATCTGCTAAGTTAGGTTTTCGAAGCGCCTGCTTTCGAATAGATTTATTCTGCTTATTAAGTAAATCTCTAATACTCCAGACTTTACCGTTAGTTGCTAAAGCGAGTTTTATATAATCATCGTTTTGAGTTTCAATAAATGTTTTTAAAACAGTGTGAATTGTGATGTTTTTTTCATTAGCAAGCGTAATTAAATTATCTAAATCAATGTTCTCTACAACATCACGCCCCTCATCTGTAAATAAGATAATGTGAGAGTCTTTGATGAAGGGATCCATAACGATATGTTTAATTGCAATTAAGCCATCTTCTACACCCCCCTTGCTATTAGCGTATTTAATCCTCGAAAACACATCATCACTATTACCTTCTAAGATAAACTCGGTTTGATTAGTAAAAGAGAAAAGGTTGATGTTTTCAGTCAAAGTAGGGTGGGCAGCGCTATGTTCTTTGATACTTAATATACTGTGGGCAATTGCGCTATTGTATCTAGACATAGATCCGGAAGTATCGAGCATAATATTTAATCTTGAGGTTATTTGGGCAGTAGTGGAAACACTCATTAACAAACAAATCAAAATAGCTGTAAATTTTATTTTCATTTTAAATCCCTTATAAAATAAAATGTTAAATATCGCTTTCGTGCTTTAATACATCAGTTATAGTTTAAATGTATATAATTTCACACTGCTAAGAAAGTAATAAATTGTAAGATTTTGAAGAACTATTAGCACTTTTCAATGAATGGTTTATATTTATTTCAGGCAAAAAAAAAGCCCGAAAGGGCTTTTTTGAGAATTCATATCAACCGTCACCGATATGAGCAATGTAGCAAGTAATAATAGCAAGTAATTGGGTTGATCATCGATAGCCAGTATCAAGGGGCGATAGTTACTAAGCTATCAATGATCTTACAGTTTAACGTTCTGTTTAACGTCTTACAGGGTTCTTTCTTTTTATCTAAAATAAGCCTGGCTTCCTGCCAATATTTCGTCCTTGTGGTCTGAGGTTAGGTACTGCGTTTCGTTGAGAATGATTATCAATTAGATCTATTGCTGTGTCAATACTTAAATGATAATTATTTTCATTTATTTGGTGGTTCTATTTTTACTAAATTAGCTAGAGGCTTTAAATTGCTATAGATGTTGTAACTTTATAACCCTATCAAGATAAATCTGATTTATAAAAAAGTCTTTTGGATTACAAATTAGTGTTGTTTATTTTAAAGGGTGCTCTTGCGACATATACGGCGATCAGGTTTTATTTTGTTAATCAAATCTGACAGTCGTAAATGTCCTTTAGGTTGGATCTCGATTTAAACTAATGAGACACTTTCAGCACTTGTGATCTGCTCACCATTCCAAATAAGTGCGAAGTGTGTGCTTTGAATTATTTCTTGTACATTTTTTGGTGTAAGCATCGCCCAGCAAATCGCACCTTCATTTCTAACACTGTTGTATTTGATGGTTTCTATGCCTGCATTTCTGAGTTTGTTACCTAACTGTCTAGCATCCGTATAGTTTTGTTTATCATATACGGGATCTGTTATATTTAAATTCGTTAAGTCGTGAAGTTTTCCCTCATTAAACTTAACTTTAAGCCCTCTAAGGACGATCCGATCATAATGTAACCCAGAAACTTTACTAAAATAGTTTTGTTGATGGTGAGTGACTTCAGCCAATGCTGTTTCCATGCTATCAGCAACATATAGTACACCAACATCCCCATAAGAAAACCTAGAGCCATCTGGATTGATATGAGTAAAAGGAGCTGTAGCGTATGAACATCCAGTAATACCAAATGGAATATCATTTTGATTAACCAGCCCAAGATCCCCTATTTCAGCTTTCAACCTTGGGTTTGTTAATGACTGTAGTAAAAACAGATCTTGAAATTCATCCGAATCTGCTACATCATCAAACATGTCTATTGTTGGATACTTTGAGTTTATTAACCTATAACCAATTAACACTATCGTTATTACTCCACTACCATTGTGCACCTCTCATAGCGTCAATTCTCTTGAATGTTTCATATAAAGAACCAAAGCTACCAGTTGCAATTACATCTAACGGTTTTTTACCGTTAAAAAATTCATTATTATTTTCAAAACCCATAAAACCATAAACATTCTCAGGGTTATCAAACACAAGCCTTAACGCTTGATGCATATTTAATAGATACGATAAACGCTCTATTTGGTCATTATTGAGGTTTGCCCTAGTAGGGTCTTTTTTTACATTGAAATAGGTAGCCCTACCTAGCTGTAGAATATTAATCGCTTGGTCAGTACTAGCCCCCCATTTATCTAAAATATTCAATGAAGCTTTCAAACCCGCTGTAGCTGCTTTTTTAATGTCAGCCTTTTCAGTATTTTTATTTTGTGATGTTTTCATTTTATCCGCCTTCTTCAACTTAAACTGAGCCTAAAGTTCAAGTTAAATAAAGTCCATAATTGAACTATAAATCAATAATAGTCTAAAATGATACTTTTTGAAATGATTTTTGTAAATATATTATTAAGCAGCATCAGAACTTCAATCACTATTTCTAAGGTTATAAGCAGAGAGTGAAATTTGATCTAAATACGAGACTGTTGATGAATAACGTATAGATTTTAAGGTGGAAGCCTGATCACTTAAGGAGTGTGGGCCAGGCGGTAATTTCACTTAATGACCGCCTTTGAAAGAAGCAGACCTTTTTTTATTCATGAATGGTGACTTTGAGCCTATTGCAGTCATTATACTTAGTGACTTTTTTAGTATGATTGGAAATAAATACTGAACAGTAAATAAGTTAACGTTGATTGTTAACTTTTGAATTTTTCCATAAATAACTTCATTACATTAGAATCATCGCACGGCTTGATATTTTGTAGCGCAGCTTTTGTCTTGTTGATAAAAAATAAAAATAATTGCATACGAATATATATATATCGATATAACTGTCGCATATAAATTACAAAGCATGGAGTAAACTTTTTAGGCCTCTGTATTTGATGTTATGTTTCTCTAAGCTATTTAATTTTAGTAACTTATTTTAAATTTATATTAAGAGATCTTACACTGAAAAGTGTTTAAATTTCATGCAAATGTTAACCCGCTATGTGTAGCGCTAATTTATTTGTGAAATAGGTATGTATTAGCAGTGCATTGATTGATACCTCAATGATTCTTAAATATTTTATAAAATAACAGACTTAGTGCTAATTATGCATGACATTAAGTCGGTTATTTGCTTTTAAGTATAATTTGATTTTGCTAGCTTATTATTAATAAACCCATTTTATTATCTGTTTTTATAAAACAATAAATAGATTAACAAGTGGGTTGATCATTCATATATTAAAACTGATAGCTTAAAGTTGCTTTATAGTTACGGCCTAACTCACCAGGATCATTGGCTTCACTGGCTGGTGCTCTAAGGTACCTTTCATTAGTTATATTATCTATTCCAATAACGAAACCTAAACCAGATAACTTGCCATTTGGAGAATAACTAACATTTAAATTAAATAATTCGTAAGAGTCAGTACCATAGCCCGCATTTAAATATTGTTCCGGTAATCTATCTTGCTTTGCATAAGCTAATATCTGACCACCAATATTAAGACTCTCAAACAGCTGATAATTTAAGTTGATTGATAATTTGTCTGCAGGGGCATCAGCATAAGGCTGCTTTTGATAATCTATACTACCTAAGAAAAAGTTAGGCATACCTTTAACATCCATATTCATTGATGAGTATCCAAGATAAGCATCAAATTTACCTAGTTGGTAATTAAGCTCTAATTCAATTCCTTTATTAATTAATAATCCGATATTTTTAGCACTGTAATCTCTATGTGTTGCTACAGGTATTCCATTTTCAGGTAGAGGGCCTGGAGAACCTTGTATCTTATCGCCATCATCATTAATGTAATACATAAAAGGTACGTTATTGATGTAATTATCGATTTCATTGTCGAAATAAATCGCTTTGAAGCTTAAGTAATCTGAAAAGAGCGTATCTTGCCAAGATAATCCAAATCCAACTTCATAGTTTTTAGATGTCTCAGGTTTTAAATTAGGCTGAGGTTCTGAATAGCAAATTTTACCGCCTATATGACAACGCCATTCATCTTTTTTATAAAGCTCTTGTACAGAAGGTGCTCTAAATGCTTCAGCATATTTTAAATAAACATTTAAAAAGTCAGTGGTTTTAATTGTTAACCCGAGTTCTTTAGAAAGTGAACCATCATCATTATTACTATAATCTACAAACTTATTACTACTACGCTTATAAGTATCATAACGAATTCCTGCAGTAGATAATAAATGACCATCAAAAAATTCAGCTTGATCAATTATTGAAAAAGATAAGCTTTTGGCATCACTATCACCATAATAGGTGTTGATATTGTCATCGGTATACTCTGACTGTGTAAAGCTTTCGCTTTCATAATTAAATTCAGTGGCTAAACGGTGGTTTATAAAGCTTTCAAGTTCAGTTAAATTTGCAATTCTTATTCCAGTTCTTTTAGTCGCACCCTCACTTATTTTGTCAAAACTGATTTGATTACCACGACGCTCTATGTAACCTCTGGTTTCTTCTTGATAGTTTTTCTTTGAGTAAACAAGTTGAACATCAAGGTCTATCAAAGGACTATCTGGTTGGTAAGTATAATTTGTCATAGCTTCAATATAGTCATTTTGATAATCTTCAGCTAAGGTTGGGTAATTAATTGCGTGAGATTGGCGTTGTCCGTAGGGTTGGTCAATAGATTTCGTATCACTCCAATCTAATTTACTTTGCAAACTATGCATAGGTGAAAAATGCCAAGTGTTTTTAAATGTTAAGTTTATTCTCTCAGAGCTATTTTTAATTTTATCTAATAATGCAACAGGTTCTATATCGTCTGGTGTTACAAAGTCACTTTTATTTTTAGCAACGACATCAATATCTGAAAATGTGATTTTGCTTGCATGAAATACGGTATCTAATTGATCTGTTAAGCTAAATAGTGAACCTGAAAACTTAGTCGAGTCAGATGCCGATTGATACATACTAGATGCAAGCGCGCCAAAACCATTTTCACCAAATAAGTAATCACTAGCATCTTTTGTCACTAAGCGAATGCTACCACCAATTGCACCAGAGCCCACAGTAAGTGAATCTGCACCTCGTAATACTTGAACTTGTTTTAACTGAGCAGGATCTACACCTAAACTATTAATGCTGGCAATATTGCTTGTACCATCAGACTCTGTTTTTCGCTTTACATTATCAACCGAAATATGAATTCTTTCTCCGTACAATCCTCTTATCACAGGTTGCCCTGATAATGGGGTTACGCTTCCGTTAATATCGACACCAGGCAAGTCTTTTAAGATATTAATGAGTTCGGATTGCTGTTTTCGAGCGATTTCTTTTTCATTGATGACAGAGATTGAAGAAGCGACATCTTGATTTAATAAACTAATCTTATGACCAAAAACTTCAATATTCTCCAATTCTTTCCTATCAGTTTTAGCCTCCTCCTCAGCAGCAAGAGGGGTGCCATAAATAGCCGAAAACATAGCTATAAAAAGAGCGGATTGTTTCATTTCCATTTGATTAACCTTATCTTAATATAAATGATAATCATTATCACTTTAGTGTTGCGGCGGTAGAGTAAATGAACTAAAATAATTTTGCAATAAGTTATTTCATTTTGATCTAAGATCTTAATTTATTGTTATTAATGATAATTAATTATTTTAAACGAGGAAAAATAAATTGAATTTGTTATTTTCAAAAAAAATCATGTTCCTGATAATTTTAATCTTTAGCTGCGATAGCTTTGCCAAATCAACTATATTTGGTGATGGTGCTGATATGTCAAAGAAAGTAAAGATTTCAGAAATGTTGAACTCACCAGAAAAATATAAAAATGAGGCGGCCACGATAACAGGTTCAATAGTTAAAGTTTGCAAAAAACGCGGATGTTGGATGGAGCTCGCGTCAGATAAAAAATATCAAACTTTAACTATAAAAGTTCCTGATGGAAAAATGGTTTTCCCTATGAGTGCAATGGGAAAGACAGCTTTTGCTACCGGAACACTTAATAGTATGAAATTAAATTTAGCGAAAACTCGTGATTATTTAGCCCACAAAGCAAAAGAAAACCAAACTGAATTTGATCCTTCTACAATAACTCAAGCGATGACAGTTTATCGATTCTCTCCAATAGGTGTAACGATTGTTGATTAAAAAAACTGGTATTAATTGGTTTAAGTTAAATAGAGCGTTACATCGAGATATTGGTTATTTTTGTATTGGAATGACTTTAGTTTTTGCAATTTCTGGGATCGCCTTAAATCATATCAATGATTGGAATTCTAATTATTCAGTCACTCAAAAAAGCTATAATATTTCACTCGTTAGTAAAGATATTGAATCTAAAAAATTTGAATCTTGGCTCTTAAATGAGCTAAAAATCTCAATAGGTATCAAAGCTAGGTTCTGGCAAGATTCTAATATATATAAGTTATTTTATGAAAATGGCTCAATTACAATCAATAAAAATCTAGAAACGGTTATTGTTGAACAAATAAAACCTAGAGTGCTACTAAGAAGCTTAAATTTTTTACATTTAAATGAAGCAAAAAAAGCTTGGGTATACTTTTCTGATTTTTACGCGCTCATGTTAATCTTTTTATCAATTTCAGCACTTTTCATGGTTAAAGGTAAATATAGTGCTTTTAAACATAGGGGCTGTCTTGTACTTATTGGTTTAGCCACTCCGGCAGGGTTTGTGATATTTTATGCCTCCTAAATTGGCTTAATGATTATGTGTGTAAAGCAGAGTAAGTAAATATTTATAGTATTAATTTCACATTAATTAAGTTTATTATTCTAAATAAATTGGGCTTTATGAACTAGCGTCAATGCTTATAAGACTTAGGATTGACGCTATTATTTTGAACTTGTTAATTTAACGATTAAACTTATTAGGAATATAAGGCAATCGTTTACGTAACGTCAGTGGCTCTCCGTCTGAATCGGCAACAACAGTTACTTCAAACCAGGCATCGTGATCTAAGTCTTTTTCAGATATTTTGAAGTCATGTGTGAGTTTTTGCTCTTCATAAGGTTTGATATCTACCTTTTGTTGGAATGTTTGCTTTTTAAGGCCATGGTATAAATCAAAGGTAATTATGCCGTTGGTTTCACCTGCAAATGGTCCATTTAATAAAGCGGTTATTTCTAATGCATCATTTTCGAATTCTGCATTAATTTGTGGTAATTCAAACCCACGATATTGCTTGGTTTTTTGGCTTACTTGTTGCGTTAATTGCGTGCCTTGCCAGTTGTAGTCCAAATCTGCAGTCACAGTTTTACCTTTTGATAGTAAATCAGAAGGGATCTGTACATTTAACTTTTCGCCAGGTTTTACATCAATATGTATTGATTTTGATTGTTGGCTATTAACGTTAAAACTAATATTACCTTTGATCAGAGACTTACTATGATTGGTGATAATAGCATATTCTTTTAATTCACTTGCACTTGAACCTAACCAATCAACTTGTAATTGAATGCCTGAAAGCTCAGCTTTCGCTTCATTTAAATTAATTTTATCGGTACTTGAGGCATCTAACATTAGTTGCCCTAATAATGCTTCTACTTGTGCTATTTTTTTATCAGCGGTCGTTGGAGTTAAAGCTGCTTGGTTTAAAATATCAAAAGCTTTACGCCACGAATTAGGTGTGTTTTTACCAGCTTTAAAGCTAGCGCGTGCAAAACGATTAGCTAATTTATCGCCTTTAAATCCCCAGGCATTAGCTGCTGTGGTTTGGTTGTAATTTGGCATATTTGGATTTAAATCACGACCATCATCCATATGCGGCGTAATGCCATGTTGATTATCATTTGAAACCAAACCAAAAGAGCGGTTTATTAAATCACTATGTTGTTGTTCTGTGATTGGCTCAACAATTTCAAATGTATCAGCGTTAGCTGTTTTTAAGGAAACAACAAGAGATGTTTTCTTAAATTGAACAGATACACCGAGTTTAGGCTCAATTTGGTTTTTCAAACTGCTAATCATGTTTGCAGGTAAAGCGATTTCTTTTGCGCTAACGCCAAAATTACTACCATCAATAATTAAAGTTTTGGCTTCCTGTACTTCGATACGTAATTGTTGATCTAAATCGGTATTGCCGTCTTTCCAGCTACGATAATGTTTTTTAGATTCGATGTTTTCTGGGGTTGGTTGAGTACCAAAAGACATACCGATAATACCTTGCTGTAATGTGTCTTTTTGGTATTGCAGTTCGTAACCTAAAGTGGGTTCATCAACGCCACGTTGTATGTCTAATAAAAGATCGCTCTTATCTGGCATTGGGAAGTCTGTTTTAAATGGCTTATAAACAGGTGTTTGCGCAGGTGTCATATTAAAACCTAAACGCTGTGGCGCGTAGTCATAACTGGACTTCCTTTTATAATACATATTGCCATCCATTTCCCATTGACCGCCGCTGGCAACTTCATGCGTTTCATCAATATTTGCAACCCAAGTTGTAAACTGTGTTTCAAGTTTTTCCCAGTCAGGCACTATGCTCTGTAAGATTTTAAGAGATTCTGAACGGCTATCCGTTTGTTGTCTCATGACTTCTTGATGATAAATTTTTAAGTATTGAGAGTACTCTGGATTGTTAAACATAAATTGTACAAATAATACATTTAGACCGCGGTCAAACTTAGGGCGGTTATGTATATCTACTATGCTAGGTTTTTCTTTTTGATAAGTACTTAAACCCCAGCTCATCATATCGAAAATTGGCACATCATGACCAAAAACAGTTAATTGCTTTTTCTCACTGTCAAAAACATGGTTTGCAGTTGAATCACCTAAACCTTCACCATGCCAAGAGGGTGTCCAAGGGTAGTTACCTAAAGCCATTTGGTATGAATGCATTGTTTCATGAATAGAAATATATCTTTGATGCTGTGGACGCTCAGTTGGGAAGCTATAACCAACCCAGTTATAATACATGGCTTCGCCACCTGCGGTATGATGTATACCACGATTGAAACCATCATCAAACATGGCATCACGTAATTTGTCGTTGCTGGTTGCATAGGTAGATGCAATCCGTTGTTGGTCTATATTAGGTGGCTCCATGCCAAAAAACTCAACATAATAAGGGTAAGATAACTCTAATAACTCAAGAAAGAACTTCGCTTTTTTTGCTGGATAATCAGTTTTTAAAGCAAAGTGTTTACTTACATACCATTCAAAACCTACCGTGTTTTCGACCTTTCCATGACTAAAAGTAAATGGTATCTGTTTGCCAACATAAGCCACATCAATATGTTTTATGGTAGATACACGTGCATTGGTACTCACATCTGCAACCATTTGGGATGGTTTAGGTATGGCTTGCACAACTGATAAAGTTTGGTTGCTAACAACTGGGTTTGTTTTTTCAACTAAAGGTGCACGATCTTGTGCACATGCGCCAAGAAACATGGCGGTAAATAGTAAACTGAGTTTTTTGTTCATTGGATAATCCCTACTAAGCACAAGTTAATTTATTGTTTGTTTGGGGATATTCTCATATAAAAATAGGTATATTGTATACATTTATTTCTCGTTAAATGCATTTCTTTAGTTAAATTGTGTGTTGTTTAGAGTGGATTTTGAAAATTTAGACAAAATACTATCATTTTTATAATCGCTGACTCTGTAAATGTAACTTTATTGGGACCATCATTTTTATGCCTATGCATTTTATCGTCATTCCCGCTCAAAAAACTGCGGGAATGACGATAAAGAGCCAAATGTATAGGCACGTTACTGTATTTAATCATTAACAATACTATCTAATACGCCAACGATTGATGGGTGGTAACCTGAGCGTGCAGATTGATATATTGATTGTGCGATATCGTTATAGCCTGCAGATTTTAAACTTTTATATAAAGGACGAACAAATTTACCTCGACCAATGCGGTTCAGGTATTTATCTACAGCAGGTAATGCAGCTTGATATTTATTTCTTATCGCGACAGTAAACCAAGCAAAAGCGATTTCAGCATTTTTCGATGAAGTAAATTTAAAATTGGAATCTAGCTCTTTAAGCTGCTTTAAAGATAGACTGAGTGGTAAACTGGTTAAAAAATATTGCCAATGATGCACACTCCAACTCGCAGTGTTTAATTGATCTGCTTTAGTACCTGTGAGCCACGCTTGTGTTGCCGATTTTACTTTATCTAAGCTAGATGAGGTTGGTGCAACAAACCAGTCTGGCATGCCTGTACCGTAAATCCATTCAAGTAATTCAGCCTCAGAAATCTTATCACTGTGGTCAATTAATAAAGTTGTTTTGGCATATTCTACAAAATTTTCTGTTGTGATTGCTTTGAAAGCAAAATGATTGACATATGTGAGTAAAAATTTGTCAAAATTTTCTCGGCCTAATCGGTGCTCTAAATCATGCACAAACATAGATGACTTATCATAAGTAAAGCGATCAAATGCATTATTAGGATCTTCAAATTGCACATTAGCTGTTATATTTTGCTTTTCTAACGGCATAGTTTCAAACTCTTCCATTAAGCGGCCGTATTCTAAAACAGCCTCAAGCTCAGCCATTTCTTTACCGTAAACAGCTTCCACTATACGATTTGTAAAATAAGTAGTGAAACCCTCATTAAGCCATAAATCTCGCCATGTTGCATTGCTGACTAAGTTTCCGGTCCATGAGTGAGCTAATTCATGGGCAACGGTAGACACTAAGCTTTTATCTCCAGCAATTAGGGTGGGTGTCATAAATGCTAATCGCGGGTTTTCCATACCACCAAATGGAAAACTCGGTGGCAGTACTATCATATCGTACCGGCCCCAACGGTATGGCCCTAGCAGGCTTTCTGCTATTTTTACCATTTTTTCAGTATCTTCAAACTCACTAATACATGCGTTTAGCATATCTGGTTCGGTATAAACGCCAGTGCGTTTACCTATCGATTTGAATGCAAGATCACCACATGCAATCGCCATTAAATGTGTTGGAATAGGTTCTTGCATATCAAAAGTAAATACACCATCTAATGCGGCATCAGCATCATTATCGGCACTCATTACAACTCGCATACCTTTTGGTGCTGTGATGTTAGCTTTAAAAGTAACACGCGCTTTTGGAGTGTCTTGCAATGGGATCCAACTTCGCGCGTTAATTGGCTGAGATTGGCTGAATAAGTAGGGAAGTGATTTCCCAGAGGTTTGTGCCGCTGTTAACCATTGTAAGCCTTCTGCCTCTGGGCTCGTTTTATAAAATATTGTTACTGTGTTATCACTTTGTGGTAATTCAATTTCTAAACGCTGACCCAAAATTTCATCGTTTTGAAACACTGTGAAATTTAGCGTTTGTGATTTGTTACCTTCGATACGCTCTATTGCTAAGTCCCTTGTATCTAAAACTAAAGTTTGAGCTGCGATTGATGTTTGATGCTCTAAGGTTAATGTAACTGAGCCATTAAGCTGTTTTTGTTTAAAGTTGATTGCTAAGTCTAAATCAAAATGTATTACTTTAACGTGTTCTGTATTTGCGTAAGAGTGGTAGTCACGAGTAAAATCTAAATCATTCATGGTATTAAAAATCCGATATAAATAAATTTGAATTGAGATAAACAGGGTTTAAAGAGTGTGTTTTTCTTTTTTAGTGTAAATAGCGTGATATCAAATCACGCTATTTATTTTTTATGCTGTTTGAGTTTTTTCTAAATTATATTGTTCGCTGGCTGATATGTGCTTTTGTAAACGATAAACCCATTTAGCGTATAAAAAGATACCTACGCCCGAAATTGCACCCACGGTAGCAATGATATACCAGGCCATGCCGATATTATTTGCTTGATATAAGGCATCTGTCATCGTTTGTGCTGACTTACCGGTATAAGAGAGTAATACATCAAATGCCTCACCATTTTTTATGATGGCCACCTGCTCCTTTAACATGCCTAAATCTATTAAATATTCACGTGCTAATAAGTCTTTTGATGCATATACATCATATAACCAAGGACCTAGTTTACCTTCAAGTGTCCAGCCAATACCTTGCGGTAGCATTACAAATCCGAGATACATGGCTTTTTTATCTGAGGGAGCGATGTTACCCATAAACTCACCTTTTTTAGGGCTTAGTAGCATCTCGCCTAAGCTAAAAACAATGATACCCACCACGATAGCCCATGCCATAGGCGTAAAACCCACTAAAGCCATTGCCAAGCAACATAAAATACAACCCACTAACATACTGCTTAATATTCTGAATTTTGCTGTAAGTCCTGCAACTAAAAAGCAGGTTGTTGCAATCATGAAAAAATTAATACTCATCAGATATTCAGGCATTACTTTAGTGCCAGCATGATTTAATCCTAACAAACCAATCATTAATGGATTTTGTGTGCCACTTGCGCCAAATAAATCAGTTACGATAGTGCTGGTATTAACCCAATCATCAATATGTTTCGGCAATACATCAAACATAGCGTTAAACATGAACCAAAATCCTGAAAAGGCAAACATATAACCAAGAACTAAAGGTTTTTTTACTTCATTGATAGATTCACGCCATAGAGATTTTTGAGTGATTTCACCTGATTTTATTTTTTCTTTTCTTGTTTCGCGTTCTTCTTTTCCAGGTTCTTTATATAAAAATAACAAAATAAAGTTTAATGAAATGATAACTGCGCAGGTATAAAACAATGCATTCCAACTAAGCTGACGTAACTGTACTGCTATTAAAGGGCCTAACCAGCCTCCAATATTGACTAATTGATAAAAAATGCCCCAAGCCATAGTGCTTGTTTCGCGTTTTACCGATTTAACCATAGTACCTTGGATACCTGGTTTAAATATGCCAGTTCCTAAAGCGAGTAACATTGCACCTATGGTAAAGCCTAAAAAGCTTGGAAAGCTAGCCATTGTGATATAGGCGCATATTTTTATGATAGTGGCAGCGGCTATGGTTTCTTTATAGCCTAATCTGTCGGCAGTACCCCCTAAAAAAATGGGAACGAAGGTTTGAGTTAAAGCAAAAATAAACATTATGGTGCCATAATCACTCATGGTCAGACCTAAACCACCTTTAGAAACAGCATCAGTTGCATATAAACTCGCACTGGCTTTAACGCCGTAATAGGCTATTCGTTCGATAATTTCCATACCACCAACTAACCAAAATATGTAACCTAAACTCATTATTGAGGCCCATAATCCGAGTTGTTTTACATCGTTTAAGTTATTGTTTGCATATTTGTTTGGTTGACTCATTTGCTAACTCCTATTTATTATTTTTATTTTGCATACAATATACCTTGAATTTATTGTAAGAGGAATTATTCAGATTGATATTTATTAGTTAAATAGAATAATTTGTTCTTTAAATGTATCTTTGTTTCGTTTTTAAAGTCGGCTTTTATCGATTTTACTAACTCAATCAGGCATAAGTACGCTAAAATGCAGATTGTTATTTCAGCTTTGAGCCATTTATATTAATGAGTACCATTACAACGCCCGCAAACTTTACAGAGTTAGGCCTAATTTCACCTTTGTTAGAACGTTTAACGCAGATGGAATATCAACAGCCAACGCCCATTCAAGCACAAGCGATCCCAAGTGTATTAGCTGGACGTGATTTAATTGCAGGTGCCAATACTGGTTCTGGTAAAACAGCGACTTTTGCACTGCCTTTATTACAGCAAATTTTTGAGCAAGAAAAGAAATCAAGCGACAAAGGTAACTTTGTTTCAGGTTTGATTTTGGTGCCAACTCGTGAACTTGCTAAGCAAGTTGCTGATAGCATAAAATCTTATGCGACGCATTTAAATGGTGCAGTTAAAACCGTTGCTGTTTTTGGTGGTGTATCAATAAATACTCAAATGCTTGCACTGCGTGGTGGCACTGATATTTTAGTGGCAACTCCAGGTCGATTACTTGATTTAATTTCAAGCAATGCAATTAAGTTAGACCGCGTAGAGACTTTAATACTTGATGAAGCCGATCGTATGCTAAGTCTTGGTTTCACTGAAGAGTTAGCTGAACTGTTAGCTTTAATGCCTCAGAAAAAACAGACTTTGTTATTCTCAGCGACATTTCCTGAGCAAGTACAAGCATTAACGCAAGAACTACTTAACGACCCTGTTGAAATTCAAGTACAAAGTGCAGATACAAGTACCTTAGTACAACGCGTTTTTACTGTTAATAAAGGACAGAAAACTGCGTTATTGGCACAAATGATAAAGCAGCATCAATGGCGCCAAGCACTTATTTTTGTAAATGCTAAAAAGAGCTGCAATCACTTAGCTGATAAATTATCAAAACGTGGCATTACTGCTGAAGTATTTCATGGTGATAAAGGCCAAGGCGCACGTAATCGTGTATTAGATGCCTTTAAAGCAGGTGAAATTGAAGTCTTAATCGCAACTGATATTGCAGCACGTGGTTTAGATATCGAAAAACTACCTGTTGTAATTAACTTTGATTTACCAAGAAGTCCATCGGATTATATGCACCGAATTGGTCGTAGTGGTCGAGCAGGAGAGGTTGGTTTAGCACTATCTTTAATTGACCATGAAGATTACCATCACTTTAAAATAATTGAAAAGAAAAACAAAATCAGGCTTGAACGTGAAGAAGTTGAAGGTTTTGAAGTAGCAGAAGTTATTCCTGATGCGTACTTAGATGCTGGTAAACCTATGGCAAAACCAGAAGGTAGCGGTAAAAAACACCGTAAAAAGAGTGTGTCGCAGCAAACCGATATTTGGTTAAAAAACCTTTAATTGAAATTTAAAGCTTAAGTGAAGTATTAACGCTTAAGAGTGTATTTTTTATAACGCCCAGTAAGTTTTATTTACTGGGCGTGTTTATTTTAGGGAATGAACTGTTCCCCAATTTAGACTATTTAGTCGCTTTATAAAAACGTTGTTTATATTCATTTGGGGCAATGCAAAAATATTTATTAAACGGGGGGATTAATACAATAATGTTATTTATTCCTTCGTTTTTATTGTGCTGAGTAGCTAATTTGTACTTTCAGAGCAAGTAAAAAAATTAATAAACTTACCTAAAACTATTGAAATATTAAATAAAATTTCAGGCTCTACACTTATAGGGGCAGGACTAATAACTGTTACATTAGAAAAGTAATTATTCACTGAGGTTAGAGGCTATACAGATTTAGTTATGCCTCTAATTATATCTATATTTGCAGCAAGAAAAGCCAAGAATAATAAAGAGCGAAACCAAAAATCGAGTGAATAACAAAGTTTTGTAATCGTACTATATTTGGTTTTTCTGCTTTAGAGGCACATATTCCCATACCTAAACTTGGTTGCATTATAAACCAAGGCGATATAATTGTTGCAAGGCCAAAAAGCCAAGCAGATAACACAGAGGGGTCATTTGCTTGATAAATAGTAATTAATGCAATATAAAAACCGGCATATAAAATGCCAATAAGGTAATGAAATAACCAACTTAAAGCGTTTTCATATTTTATTTTAGGGGAAGTAATTATCGCATTATGTGTTAGCTTCTCATTTGGAATATGACCTAACCATTGCCCAGTTCGTAAGTGGGAATTTGAGTACTTTATTTGAAAACGTAGTCCAAATATCTATCGCTATAGTTGCAACTAACCCCAAAAATATTATTTTAAATAATATTTCAACTTCCATTTTTTATAGTCCTTTTATAACTGTAAATGGCATGAATATAAACTACAAGGAATAGGCTTATCTCTAAGTTTCAGTTATGACAGGTGACATATTAAAACGTTAATAGCTAATTGTTAATACCTTTCACCGAAACAATGATAAAGCGAGCTTAGCTGACTTTAGGATTCAAGAAAGTTATTCTCACTTAACCTTGATAGACAACAAAACTGTCATAGATACTGTAAAAGTAAGTAACAGTAAAAACTAACACTTCACTTTATTATTCATTGATCTAATATGTATAATCAGGATGAAGTCAGGCCACATATTCTCTATTATTATGAAAAATCTATTATCCATTCGTTCTTATAGTAGAAAGCCAACTCGTCATTCACATCACTTTAATCAACTGGTTTTACCCTTACGTGGTGTTATAAATATATGTGTGGGTAATTTTAAGGGCAAAGTTGCACCGAGTGAATGTGTTGTAGTTAAAGCCAGCGAAGAGCACTTGTTTACTGCTGATACTGAAGCTAGGTTTGTAGTCGTGGATATAGAAAAACTGCCCTTAAACATTTCGTCTTCAAACTGTATTGTTTTTGCTATTAACGCATCTCTTATAAGTTACTTAACTTTTATCGAGAATCAACTAGAAAACAAAGTTAATGCTCAATTAGAGTTGGCGATGTTTGAAATGTTTAGTTTACTGCTTGAAGAGCAACCTTTACTGCCGAAAGTAGATAATCGTATTGGTACAGCAATATCCTATATAGAAAAAAATATTGCAGAACGACTCCAAATCAAACGTTTGGCAGAATCAGCTTTCTTGAGTGAAACACAGTTTAAGAAACTATTTAAACAACAAACAGGCTTAACTGTAATGAAGTATGTAACAAAACTTCGAATGGAAAAAGCCCAAGCTTTACTCGTACATACAGATTACCCGTTACCAATTATTGGTGAAAAAGTAGGTTATAAAGAACCATCAGCCTTTAGTCGAAAATTTTCACAATACTTTGGACTATCACCTACCAAGTTTAAAAAGTAAACATAGTCTTAATTGTTAAAAATAGCGTCTTAATTGGTAAAAATGACTTTCATAATTAGCATACTATTTCTGTATTGAAGTTATCAATTGCAGGATTCATTATGGAAAACTATCACGAACATCTTAAGGGTGTTATTGCTATTATTATTGCTAGTTTTTTGTGGGGGACAACTGGCACTGCGGCAAGTTATTCATCTGATGTAAGTTCTTTTGCAATTGGTGCATTTTCTATGGGAATAGGCGGAGTCTTACTTGTAATAACAGCTCGTAAAAAACTGCTTTTAGATTATAAGGTCATGCTCGAACAGCCTAAGGTATTAATATTAGGTGGGGTTTGTGTCGCTATTTATCCATTAGCATTTTATACATCAATGCAATTATCTGGTATTGCCATTGGTACTGTAATCTCTATAGCTACAGCTCCTTTTTTTGCAGCAATTCTTGAACGTATAATTAGTAAAAAAAGCATATCACTGCAATGGATATTGAGCTTTGTCGTTGGGGCTATAGGTATTGCTTTGTTAACTTTAGGCAAAGATCAGAGCAATAATACTGCTTATCGTATTAATCAACAGAGTTTAGGTATTCTTTTGGGTTGTATTGCAGGGTTAACTTATGCTGGATATTCATGGGCAGCAAGGCGTTTAATTGAAAGTGGCGTTCATTCAAAATCGTCTATGTCAGGGCTGTTCGGTTGTGCTGCACTATTGTTGCTCCCTTCATTATGGTTTACGGGTGATAACTTATTTTCAAGCTCAACTAATGCGTTGGTCTCTTTGTATATGGCAATCATTCCAATGTTTTTAGGATATCTACTATTTGGTTTTGGTTTAAATTATATCGATGCAAGTAAAGCAACACTAATTACCCTAATAGAACCATTAGTTGCTACAATATTAGCTGTCTTCATTATTGGCGAGAAGTTTAAAGTCATTGGCTGGATAGGTGTAATTTTAATCTCTCTATGTCTATTGATGCAAAGCATCAAACCTCAAAATTAACTTAGAACAACCTTTAAATTAACTTAGCTATATAACCTAATTTAATAGTTATTTTGACAAAGAGTTTGTAACGTTTTTAGTTACCACTGATAGTTATTTGACTCAATATTAACGGCAGCAAGGCGCTTACAGCAGACCTCTGAGCTAGACTATTTTATGACTATTTTATGACTGTTTTTCGACAAAGCGAAAGAAATACTTATTTTATATCGACTGAAATAAAATCATGCATTTTGTTACTACATTTTTATATTGAAAAACCATATAGCTACTCGTTCTGACTCCAGATACAGATATTAATATCTTTTTAAATTCCTCCATACACACAACCATTCTACACATTAAAGTCATAAGTGATTTTATGGTCTATTTTTATAGTGTGCCAGTTAAATAATGGATAATGTAGGAGGCGTTAAACCATATTTGAAAGCTGTGAGTATAAAGAATGAAAATATTATTACCATAAACACAGGAAGTAATAACTATATTACTGTTGTTGAATAATATTAGCTTACCGATTGTTAATAAGATTTTTTTGCAAAATATCATAAATGAATAGATTGAAAATGTGATGTAAGAGTCAAAAGAATAATGGTTATGGAGTTTGACAATTAAATGAAAAATGGACTGAGTTTAAAAGATGCACAAAAAGTAATTTTGATCAGCCAAGGCTTTCATAAAAAGAATCAATGTGGCAATGATCTTGAAGCCAGTTTTCAAGTCCTAAAGTCTATTAATTATGTTCAAATAGATTCGATTTCTGTAGTAGAGCGAGCTCATCATCATAGTATTTGGAATCGAGCAGACAATTATCACCCATCTCATATAGAGCAATTATTAGAAAATAAGCATGTTTTTGAATATTGGTCTCATGCCGCTTCGTATTTACCTATGGCGCATTATCGTTATAGTCTGCCGAGAAAAAATGCGATAACCAAAGGCGAGCAACATTGGTTTAAGCAAGATAATAAAACCATGGCGTTAGTGTTAGAACGGATCAAGGTAGATGGTCCACTACAAGCGAAAGACTTTAAAGATTCGAGAAAAACAACAACGGGTTGGTGGGATTGGAAGCCCGCAAAAAAAGCGCTCGAGCAGTTATTTATGCAGGGCGACCTTATGGTCCTAAAAAGACAGGGCTTTCAAAAAGTGTATGACCTAACAGAGCGTGTTTTACCTGCAAATATTGATACGAGCATACCAAGTGAAGAGGAATACTATGCACATTTAATTATTCGTTATTTGACAGCCAATGCCATAGGTACACCAGAACAAATGAGCTATTTATTAAAAGGAATTAAAAAACCGGTTAAAACGCAGTGTATGAAAATGCTTGAAGCTGGTTTGTTAATCACAGTAGATGTTAATGGCCAAAGTTACTTTGCTTTACCAAGTATTAATGATTTATTAAGAAAAAAGTTAGGCCATAATACAGTAAAAATTCTGTCTCCATTTGATAACCTGCTTATTCAAAGAAAAAGAATTAAACAGCTGTTTAATTATGATTACCAAATAGAGTGTTATGTACCTTCGGATAAAAGAAAAATCGGCTACTTTAGTTTACCACTGCTATGGGGGCGAACATTTGTGGGTCAAATGGATGTGAAAATGGACAGAAAATCAGGGGTTTTAAATATACTTAATTTACATTTACAAACAGATAAACTCGATGAATTTATTGTAGAGCTAAAAACAGAATTGAATAAGTTTTTATCGTTTAATAATGGTAAAAGTATCAATGTCAGTAAAATAACAAGTGACAAATCGAATTTAACAGATAGCCAAGTAAAGTATTTCATTGATACATTAACTGATACCAATTCCAATAAATATATGAATTAATAAAACGGGACTGAAGTCCGGTCTACGACAAGGTCTGATTGTGAATTTTGCTTTAGGCGGGGATTTGCTTACAAGGAAGTTAGTAGTAGGATGAGCATTACCGATAATCCGCGCGGGTTTAGATTCGTACCTATGCATTAAATAAACGGGAATGAACTCCGTCTACGTTAAGATTGCAAGACTAAAGTCTCGTCTACATGAATATTAGAATATTTAAATGCACAATAAATTGTTTAAAGGCTTATTAATTATATGAATCAAAATTTTAATACATCTAGATTAGTTGTTGATGAAATTCCTTCTGAAGTCAGTGAAAAAATGAGTGATGAGTTTTTTACCAATATAATAAACATATTGACGCCTATGGTAGTTAAAGATCTTCCGCCTTATTTCCATAATATTTTAACTATTGCAGACGCTAAACTTTGGTTTGAACGCATGATAAGTGAAAGTACATTTTTCACTGTGAAAGATGCTAAAAACACCCAATTGATTGGCTTTATTTTTGTTTATTTGGAAAGTGACTCTGAAGCTCACATTGGTTATTTATTAAAAGAAGATTATTGGGGAAAAGGTTTAGCAAAAGAGCTTTTATCTGAGTTTATATGTTGGTGTAAAACACAAACAAGCTGGTCAAAACTTGTTGGTGGCGTAAGCAAGGATAATTTCGTATCATCGAATCTTCTAACAAAACTTGGATTTATGAAATCTGGTAGTGATGATAATCATTCTGTGTTTTATGAATACCAGCTTTAGAAATGTAATTAATGTAAAGCCAGGCTGTTGATGAAAGGCGTTAGGCTTGATGGAGTATATATGAGTATTGAAGTTTGGATTTCCTTTGTATTAGCATCCATGATGTTGTGCTTTACTCCGGGGCCTACAGTTTTTGTTGTGATGGGGCAATCTTTGAATCACGGTAAAAAATCGGTAATACCTTTGGTTTCAGGAGTACTGACTGGTGATATCATTGCAATGAGCATTTCTTTTGCAGGATTAGGGGCTTTATTGGCAACATCTGCGACATTATTTAGTGCATTTAAATGGATTGCTGCGGGATATTTAATTTACCTTGGATTAAAAGCATGGTTCACGAAATCTAATGTCGATGAGCTAGATACAACTCATAAAAAAAGCGGTGAAATATTTAAAGAAGCATTAGTTGTTACAGCCTTAAATCCTAAAGGGATCATTTTCTTTATTGCTTTCTTTCCATTATTTATAAATACAAGTAATGCTGTTTGGCCCCAAATGCTAATAATGGGCATATCATTTTTAATGGCTTCTTTACTTAGCGCTTCTTTTTATTCATTTTTCTCTGGCTACTTACGCAGTAAAATTAAGTCAGAAAAATTCCAGAATGCTTTTAGTAAACTCAGTGGTTCAATGTTGATAGGTGCAGATGCTGTTACCGCCACATTGCAAAAATCAGATTAATAGAGTCATAAAAAGGAGAATAACAGTAAGCTACTTCTCCTTACCCCCCCAAGTAAAGGCTCAATTTCATATTTAGTAATAGGTTTTGAGCTCAATTACGACTTAAAAATATTAAAAGTACATTTAATAAATTGAGTATTTTATGAAAACATCATTTATTCCAAACTTTATTGGCAAGCGTTGGCTAAAAATAAGTTTACGAACATTTCATATACTGGGAGTCGCAGGTGTATTTTCAACTGTTCTAACTCAAACTCCTCAGCCTTTATATTGGGGGTTAATGTTTATGACTGGCTTAGGGCTATTAGCTTTAGAGGCATTGAGTAATATTGTTTGGTTTGTACAGATCAGAGGATTGGTGATGTATTTAAAGCTAGGCTTACTAGCTATACTTTATTTTCATCCAGATTACGCATGGCATTGTTTAGTTTTAATGATAGTTTTAGCAGGCATGATATCTCATGCGCCTAGTTCTGTGAGGTATTATTCGTTTATCCATCGTAAAAAAGTCACCTCATTGAATGATGTAAAAGGTTAAAATTATCGTTAAAAACGATTAATTTACAAGGAAGAATAGGTTAATGCTAAGTAGTATAATAAATAAATTCGGTTCTATTTTTTATAAATTCAAATATGGGAAAACCGTTTTAGAGCAGTTGATATAAAAACGTCAGCTGTTTTTGATGAAAAACCTCTATTACAAATAACGACTGACAAAAAGATCATTATTACTGCGTTTGGTAATAGCGCATATATTAATCCTATCAATCCATTTTCTCACCCTAGATCTTTATTAAATGACTTTTATAGCGCAGAACGTTTACTCCAAGCTATTGTAAAAAAGGTAATAGGCAAAAAGCTAATATCTCCCGCGCCAGCTATCATAATTCATCCGATGGAAAAAATAGAAGGCGGTTTGACCTCAATAGAAATCCGCGCTTTTACTGAAATGGCTTATGGCGCTAGAGAAATTGCTATTTATAAGGTAATAAAACCTTAGTGATTTCACAAATAGATTTTAAAAAGATTGTAAAGCAAGGCATGGAAGTGTCTTAGTTTTCAGCAGATTAAAAAGGATAATAAAATGCCTCACTGTATAATAGAACACGCCTCCAAAATTGATGGAAAGACTCTAATGCTGTTAGTATTTGAAGCTGCTTTAGCATCACAATTATTTGAAGTTGATGGTAGCGATATTAAAGTAAGAGCATTACCTTATGATGACTTTATAACTGGTAATAGCGTGCTTAATTTTATACATGTAACTTTAAAAATTCTGTCTGGACGTAGTGCAGAACAAAAATTAATATTGTCTAACCTCGTGTTAGAAAAACTCAAGCCACATGGTATAAAAGGATGCGCTATATCAGTAGAAATCGTTGATATAGCGCGTGCAACTTATGTAAAGGGAAGTCATTTGTCAGAAGACAATAAAGTGTGATCAATATACGATGTTATTCGCCAATAATGTATAGACTTTAAGTGTAAAGTGCGATCATTTAAGGAGTTTGGGCAACTGATAATTACCCTTAATGACAATATAATGTGATCGTTTATACTGTTTTATTGGCATGTATCCAATGACCGCATAGTGCCAATAGCAGACTGCCTTCTATTACTTCTTAAGATAAAAATGACAATTGAATAGTCTGAGCTAGTACATATTAGGAATATAATTTGCAATTCACTGAAAAACTAGGGCGTTCTTTCGAACGCCATAGTTAGATCTACTTATAAGCCTCGGCTTGGCTAATACCTTTTTAATCTGCACATTCTTTATTCATTTGAATCTGCTTTTGATGATCGACTCTTAATATCGGACAATACCCAATTTAATGGTGCGTCTTTTTGGCTACTGATCACTTCCCATTTTGGCTCAATATAAATATCTGGAATAACACCATCTGTCACAGTGTCATGGAAGCGATATTTCCTTTTTGAGTATTGAACATCCCAATTTGAATTTGGCAATCTGAATCTCGAAGCATCTTGAAAATCATTAGGATTTGCACCAGTAGGCTCTCCCACCACTTTTGCATTGAGTAATTCCTGACTTTGAGCAGTATTACTCATACCTGCGGAGTACGTTTTTCTTCCCGATAAAACGTAGACTCCTTCTTTCCAATCTACTATATCAATATAGGAAAGCGCCTTAATCAAAGTTAATCCAATATAGAAATTTCCGCCCGTATTATCCCTTAAATCAATAATGATATTCTTGATATCATGTTCGATGATGTCTCTTGATATTTCCATTGCAATACGACGCATTTGCCAAATCTGAGGGTAGCCAGAAAAATAAATGTACGCTGTTTGCGTTTCTTCAATTGATTGATACCAAAAATACCTCTCACCCAATAACGCCTCCTCAAAGCTAAAAGGCGAATTAAGTTTAGTTGGCGCATCCATTGATGAGGAATAGTCAGCATGTGCTACAGCATTAAGTCTAAAGATCTGTTTTGACCCATCGCTCATGAAAAACTCAAAGTCTGCATATCCTTCGTTCTTAGCTACACCTAACGCTTTTAGAAGCTTATCGTAACGCATGTAACGTGCCAACCTATCGGTCTCAGAATAAGAATTATCTGTCACCTGAGCCACCTTGGAAACATCATCCGTCCAGTTTTTTATTGAATTGCCATCTATGCTCAACAAAGCAGCGCCCATCAATTCAGGCATTTCTTTAGGTGGTCTAACGACTCTTATTTCTCCCGCTCCAAACACAAAAAATTCCACCGGATACGTTGTATAGTATTCACGTTCTCTCCAAAGACCTGTATGACTATCGTCAAACGATTTAACAATTTTAGATATGCTGAGAAATATTTCGGAGTCTGCCATTTCTGGAAGATTTGACAGCAGGTTTTCCACTTCTATATCTACTTTTTGTTTAGGAATACTGTGATAAAGATGAATATGTTTTGACTCTAATGTGGAGATAAGAAATTGAATATCCTCTTTCCATTTTTCAGTCGTCATCTCTTGGGATTCTGCCAGCACACTTTTAGATATTGATAACGCAAACAAAATGAATGTAGTGAATGCAACAATCTTTCTTGATAAAAATTTCATAAGCTTCTTCTAAAATCTCAACGTGATTAATGCATTGGGTAAATATACGATGATTACTGCCAATCCAGCGCTAAATAATGCCTCACCTAGACCAATTCTTTTCATCTTAAATACATTCAACGAAACAACTGCTAAAGATGCAATTGAGGCAACAAAAACGGCTTGCATAGCAAAGCCTTCAAGTGTCTTCACAATATAGAAGTTATCGTTAGCATAAATTTCAAAGAATCCCGCAAGACTAAATATGGTCAATGCAAAATTACTGAACCTTAACCTAAGTAAGGTCAATAAACCTGCTAACAGCAACAGACCATAAATTATCCATTTACCCATGTAGAGTAGCTTGGAGTAGGCTATATATCCGTCTCTATACTGCTCGCTCGGCAATAACTTATAAATAGACTGATATTCTAATTGCATCAAAAAAGCAGAAAGCATAACCAACATTCCGCCAAACATCATTTGATAATGATTTCTTTCCAATTTCATCATACCGCTTTTCTCTTAATCCAAGTGAAGTCCATAGCTAAAATGGAACATGTATCGAACTATTACTGCCAATTGCAGCCATTTCAACTATAGCAATGAAAATCTTAGTTCCTTTACTGAGTCGCAGTAAGGGAGTAAAAGGTTTAAATCCATAAAACTTTTTATCAAATAAAGTCTGTACTCAATATATCGCTTATTAATTCAGACTAAAATGTTAGGGTTGCTTTCAAAACACCTGTTTAGCGGTTAATTTCTGAGTTGTCGTAACGCTCATTTAATCCATCAATTTTTGACTGCAACTCTTTCGTTTCGCTCTTCAAAACACCGATTCTCCTTAATATTTGATCTTCGAGATCACATAAACTGTCGGTTCTGTCTGGGTTAAGCTCATCATCCATATTTTTATTAAAAGCGTTTGCACTTTCAATCAACACTTTTAGTTCAAGGACAACATTGTTATACCTGTTGAAGGATTTATATCTCGTTTGTACAGGGAAAATTACTTAATACCTTGTTTTCGAATGGTGAACTGTGGTTATGGGTTAGTGATGAGTTTGGAACAGAAAGAAAACGATGTTGGATTGAAGACCTTTAGAGTAAAGAGGTGATTCCGTCTTCAGCATGCAGCTATATTCCTGACAAGAGCATCTCAATCACTACACATTGGGATAGTCATTGCACTTTTATCTGTGGTAATGGAGATAAAATTAGAAAAATATTATATGACGCTGATTTAGAAGGATTCTACTGCAACGAAAATACAGAGGTATAGAGGGGCATTCACTGAAAACTAGGGCGTTCTTTCGAACGCCCTAGTTAGATCCACGTATAAGCCTCGGCTTGCTCCCCTGCTGCTTTTCAATTTATGAAATAGTGATCAATTAGAATGTCCGCTTGTCGCTCTTAAGATACATTAGCTTTATGTGAGGAATATTATAAAATCACTTCAAACACATTTCTTTATTAAAAAATGATCAATCATTAATGTAGCTGATCAAATTTTATTGTCTTCTGACATTATTTAACGATTTTCTGGTTCAATATCTTTTATTTTCTCTGCAAAGTCAGAGATTTGCTTTTGGCTAAATGATGTATTCGTTCTTTTAATTAAAGGAAACTGATGTTTAATACTGAGTCCTTTACGATATTCAGTTGATGGCCTTATGGGTCTAAAAGTAAAACCTCCGCCACAATTAGGGCAAACATTTTTAAGAATATTTTCCACACATTGTTGGCAAAAAGTACATTCGTAACTACAGATCATTGCTTGTGTGGAATTTACAGCTAAATCTTTATTGCAACATTCACAGTTAGGCCTAATTTCTAGCATTTATATTCCTTAGCTCTATTTTAATAAATAATTTCAGTAACCACTTGAGTTTTTACTGAGTTAGCAATAAAACATTGCTCGTGTGCTTGATGATGAATGTTTTCAAGCATTACTAAATCAGGTTGTTTGTTACCTGAAAACTTAATATGCGGGCGAAGTGTTACTTTTGTCATAGACACTTTTCCATTTTTGTCTTTTTCCATTAAACCTATGGCTTGATCAACATATTTATCTACAATGAGTTTATTTTTAGCGGCAATCTGTAAGAAAAATAACATATGACAGCTTGAAAGTGAGGCTATGAAAGCCTCTTCAGGATCTACATTTCCTTCAACTGAATAAGGTAATGGTACGATACTAGGCGATGAAGATGCCGCAACACTTGCTCCACCATCAAAATGCCATATATGTGCTCGGCTATATTTTTGATCTAAAAACCTTTCTTGTTCATCTCTTTGCCATAGGATTTGTGCTGTGTATTCTGACATTTTAGACCCGTTAATATGTTGCCATTGTTTATGCTTGAGTGTGTATTATTGCTTGACTCTGAAGTTTTATGAAAGCGATAATATTTCAATTAGACTTGAGGACAACTCATATCATTATGAGTAATAATATTTCATTTTCGGCGATACATACATTTACTGTAGTTGCTAAAGAGCTTAGCTTTACCCGAGCGGCTGAGATACTTCACATTACACCTAGTGCAGTAAGCCATCAGATGAAGTTATTAGAAAGTCAGATGGGTGTTACTTTGTTTTATCGTCAGTCTAAAGGTGTAAGACTCACGTTAGCGGGAGATACACTGAAACAGCATGCAACATCTGGTGTGAGAAATATTCAACATGGCATAATTCAAAGCCAATTTTCGAGCCAAAAAGAAAAACTGATCATTGCTGTGATACCGTCGCTTTGCCAGTTATGGCTCATGCCTCGAATACATAACTTTTGCACTCAATATCCACATATAGAGCTGGAAATAGTAGCGCTTGATCAATTAGCCGATTTTAATACAGATCAATATGATGGTCATATTCACTTTGGCATTGGTGATTATCAGGGCTGTGAAGCAAAGTTATTGAGTAATGAAAAAGTTTACCCAGTTTGTCATCCAGAGTTATTGGAACAAAGTGGAAGCAGAAAATTAGAAACTTTATTAGAGAAACATCAATTGCTCATATATAAAGCTGGAATTGAAGATGAACCTGGTGGTATATCTTGGGGCACTTGGTTTAACCATTTTTCAATAGAAAAACCCCAACAAGTAAGCCAAATGTGGTTTAGTCATGTTTCTATGGCGTTATTCGCTGCTAAGCAAAAACAAGGCATCGCTTTAGGTTGGCATAAAATGGTTAACAGTGATTTATTAAGTGGTGACTTAGTGAGACTTGATGATTCAGAGCTAGCTACAACGTATAACTATTACCTCGTTGCACCAAATAAATCATGGAAAAATACTGCTTTCACCTTATTTTCTGATTGGTTATCAGAACAAATTTGTGATTAAAAATAACGTATATATTTCATAGAACGCTCAGATATTCAGACTTACAGAAGTTTTGAATATCTGAGATAGTGAGTGTTTTTTATGAAAGAGTTAAAGTTACAGCCCGCCGGCTAAATCTAGGTAATTGTTAGTGGAAAAAGATGATTTTTCACTAGCGAGCCAATAAATCGCTTCGGCAACTTCAGTTACTTGGCCACCTCGGCCTAAGGGAATGATGCTCTCTAGCCTTTGAACTCGATTCGGCTCTCCACCATCTGCGTGCATATCGGTATAAATTAAACCAGGACGTACACAATTTACTCTTATACCTTCACTAGCGACTTCTAAAGAAAGGCCTCGTGTTAAAGTATCGATCGCGCCTTTTGAGGCTGCATAATCGATATATTCATTTGGCGAGCCAGATTTTGCAGCACCAGATGATACATTGACTATCACACCGCCACTTCCACCTGTACTCGTTGACATACGTTTAACGGCTTCACGACTACATAAAAAGTAACTGGTCACATTATTAATTAATACTTCGTTAATGCGATCAGCTGTCATATCAACGAGTTTTGATTGTGGTTTTAGCATACCGGCATTATTAACTAATACAGATACAGTACCTAACTCTTTATCTACTGTTGAAAATAAACGGTTTACATCTTCTTCAATAGAAACGTCAGCTTGAACAGCAATACAAGCTGTACCTAAATCTAAAATATCTTGTGTTAGCTTTTGTGCAGGAGTCGACTGAGTTTTGTAATTAATACAAATTGCATATCCTTTTTTTGCAAACAATTTAGCTGTTGCTGCACCTATGCCTCTGCTACCACCTGTGATAATAGCGACTTTTTTATTTTGCATTATTTTCCCTAAGAAGCAGTTAATCTTAAAACTTTATTACAGGGTGCTATCATATAATGAAAATAAAATTGGTAGCGCATTTTTGTTGTTACAAATTATCTAGAGAACTGGTGATGGTAGCAAAGTGCTAATAACTGTCTTTAAAAACTGGGTACTCACCTTGTATAATTAAGAATAACAGAGGTTTACAGCTGTTTTATTTATAAATTAAAGCTTGGATGTTTAAGCTAAAGTTAATATACGATTGTTTAATGCGCAGAAACAAGTGGGAATTCATATCTAGTTTATTAACGGCTATAGCTTTTGGCTTTTATAAATCTAAAATATTCAGTTATCGTGAATTTAAGGCGTTAAAATCAAATCAAGGTTTTCTTAAAAAATATTTAGATGGCATTGTATTTTATATTGTCATAATTATTACAATTGTTTGGTTTAATTAAGAAAAGTAAAAAATTCAAACTTGATTAGAATTATTATTAAAAGGCCCTGTTCATTTTAATGATGATTGGGCTTTAACTAAATACCAAAATATGGAGATTAAATCTATGTCTTATGTTGATGGATACGTACTTGCTGTTGCAAAGAAAGATAAGTCCGATTATATAAAGCTTGCTGAGGTATCGGCTGCTGTATTTAAGGATCATGGTGCTTTGTCAGTGGTAGAAAACTGGGCTGACGATGTGCCTGATGGTACATTAACATCTCTTCCTATGGCTGTTAAATGTGAGGCAGAAGAGGAGGTTGTTTTTTCATGGATTGTATGGCCATCAAAAGAAGCTCGCGATGCAGGAAATAAAGCTGCAATGACAGATCCTAGATTTAAAGATTGGGATATTAATAAAATGCCATTTGATGGTAAG
This sequence comes from Pseudoalteromonas sp. C2R02, assembly GCF_018860845.1. Taxonomy (NCBI): domain Bacteria; kingdom Pseudomonadati; phylum Pseudomonadota; class Gammaproteobacteria; order Alteromonadales; family Pseudoalteromonadaceae; genus Pseudoalteromonas; species Pseudoalteromonas sp. C2R02. The sequence continues at coordinate 184,414 of NZ_JAHKQC010000045.1, forward strand.
AGAATGATTTTTGGCGGGTTTAAAACCATTGTATCCGTTTAATACAGCAGCTATTAAATTCAATTAGTCGCTTTATGGTACTGTTTTACAAAGGCAGTAAAACGGTGTAACACTGCTTCATAAATAAAATGGATATGATGCTGCTTTAAAAACGGATGAACTATAGTTAATAAATTGATTTAGAACAGAATAATAATGATGGGTTGCTTGCCTGTTTTAGGCTTACTTTTGACACTGATTTTAAATTTTATGACAGACTCTGGTTATACCGATTCAGTAAATCAAGATGTTATCTACATATATTTTATGGCTTCAGTTACCTGGTTTGTACTTGCATTTTTTACAAGTGTTTATATGTATTCAAAATGTAGTTCAATGAACCATTTAAAATTTATACTCGGGGTATTTTCTGTCAGTTTAGGCGCTGGTATGCCTTGGCTAATAGGCATGTCGTAGTAACCTTAATCCAAATAGCTATATGATCAATCAAAGCTAATGAAAACTCATTAGCTTTGATGTATTTTAAGGTTTAGCTCTCTCTAATAATATAATCAAATGCTGAAAGTGATGCTTTGGCGCCTTCACCCATTGCAATTACAATTTGTTTATAGGGTACAGTTGAAACATCGCCTGCGGCAAATATACCCGGCTCTGTAGTGTGACACTTCTCGTCAATAATCACTTCGCCATGTTGCGTGCGCTCAACAACCCCATTTAAAAACTCACTATTTGGTATTAAACCTATTTGAACAAATATACCAGATAGCTCTTGTCGTTTAAGCTCACCGTTTTCTCTATCTTGATAATCAAGGGCTGCAACTTTACCGTTTACTGCTATTACTTCTTTTACAGCTGCATTTTTTATAATGGTAATTTTATCATGTTTCATGGCTTTATCTACCAGTACTTGATCAGCTTTTAACTCAGGTAAAAATTCAAATACGGTTACGTGATTTACCATACTCGCTAAGTCAAGCGCAGCTTCTATTCCTGAGTTACCACCACCAACAACTGCGACATCTTTACCTTTAAAAAATGGACCATCACAATGAGGGCAAAAAGCGACCCCAGAACCAATATTTTCTTTTTCGCCTGGTACGCCTAGCTCACGCCATTTTGCACCTGTGGCTACAATCACTGTTTTACTGTCTATTATTTCACCACTTGAAAGGTGAAGTTTTTTAGGTGATTTTGTATTTGAGGCATCTTTTTCAATTTTATCAACACGTAAAAACTCTTTAATAGTGATATCGTAATCGCTTAAATGTGCTTGCATATTACCTGTGAGTTCAGAGCCTGTGGTTTTTGGTACTGAGATCAGGTTTTCAATGCCCACGGTATCTTTTACTTGGCCACCAATACGATCGGCAATCATGGTCACATTTAAGCCTTTACGTGCGGCATAAATTGCAGCCGCAACACCTGCTGGGCCTGCGCCTATCACCGTAACATCTTGCAGTGGTAATTGTTCTGTTTTTTTACTTTCTACTATATTAGGAAAGCGTTTGATCAGTTTATCAATTAACTGAGCGGTATCTATTTTGCCGTTTGCAAATAACTCACCGTTTAAATAAACGCTAGGCACACCTTGAATATTACGTTCATCTATTAAGTCTTTAAATAACCCGCCGTCTATCATTTCACTACTAATTGAATCATTTAATAAAGCAAACTGATTGAGTGATTGCACAACATCAGGACAGTTATGGCAGCTTAATGATATAAATACTTCAAAGTGCAGCTTATCGGAAATATTTTCAACCATATTTGTTAAGGTTTTATCTAGCTTTAACTCAGTGCCAGATGATTGCAAAATGGCTAAAATCAGTGAATTAAATTCGTGTCCGCTGGGTATACCTGAAAAATGAATGCCGTTATTTTTACCTTCAACTTCTAAATAAAAGGTGATTGGGCTACGTAAATTATCGTTACGTTCTACTAATTCTAAATTATCTGATACAGATGTTATTTGTGACAAAAATTCTTTTAATTCTTGTCGTTTACTGTGTTCACCAGTTTGTAAAACAAGTGACACCTTGTTAGTCATATTTTGGGTGTAATTTTTTAATGCTTTTAAAATATCGTTACTTAACATGGGGCAACCTTATAACTGAATTCACTGGCTTTTATTTTAAAATTGAGTGAATTTAACGGGTGAATTTGAATGAGAAATAAAAGCGGAAGTGTTAATGTGTTCCGCCATTCTATTTAGGTGTTATTTAGCTATTGTTAGATTTTGCCAACTAAATCTAAACTAGGTGTTAATGTTGCCTCGCCTTGCTCCCATGCAGCAGGACATACTTCACCATCGTTATCACGCACATATTGTGCTGCTTTTACGTTACGAACCATGTCTTTTGCACTTCGACCAATGCCACCGGCATGGATATGTGCTACTTGAATAACGCCATCAGGGTCTGCTAAAAATGTACCGCGATGTGCCATATGGTCTTCTTCAATCATCACATCAAAACCGCGAGTAATATGCCCTGTTTGATCGCCAATCATAGGGAATTTAATTTTACCTATGGCATCTGACGAGTCGTGCCATGCTTTGTGTGAAAAATGTGTATCTGTTGATACCGAGTAAACTTCAACACCTAATTCTTGTAATTCTTTATATTGGTTTGCCATGTCTTCTAATTCAGTCGGACATACAAATGTGAAATCAGCAGGGTAGAATAAAAAGATTGACCATTTACCTTTCACGCTATCAGTTGTTACTTCAACAAACTCGCCATTGTGAAATGCTTGTGCTTTAAATTCTGGGATAGTTTTGCCTATTTGAGCCATGAGTAATTCCTCTTAATTTTAATTTGAAATTTGTGTATTTCGTTTTGTTTAAAAGCATGTTTGCTTTCGATGGATGTATAATAGAATTACCCGAGAGATTAATAAATTTGATTAAACTGATATTAATGTTCTAAAAAATAGAATTATTAAATGTAAAAGTTATTGGGTAAGCTTAATGGGATGAATCGAAGTGAAACAGACGTTAATGTATTTATAATACAATTGGTATAAGTTATTAATTGTGAGTGTTATGAAGCAGTGCTTCATAATCATAAAATGAATGCCCAGCCATGAAGTGCGCATACCGTAAAGGTTAAAATCGCCCGCATTTGAAAATAGCTAAGATTAAGGGTATTTGAATTTTTGCTGCTCAAATAATACTCCACAGCTAATAATGCGATGTAGCCAAAAACTAATAAACTCAAAGCAATTGAGGTAGGAAAAAATAAACAAGCAAAACTATACAAGCAAAATAAATTACTTAAAATTAATGTTGTATTATTTTTAACAAGTCTATCTTTGCGCCATAATGTGCCTGACAAAAAGCTTAATATACAGACACTATAAAAAATAAATCCTTGCTCTGGTGTAATTGAATTTAAACTTACATTGGTCAGAGACATTAAAATCAACCCAATAAAAGGTAATAAACCTAAATAACCAAGTAATTGCCATACACGCATTTTATCAGCCCTTTATCTTGTGAATTATATTTACTAGCGGTTGCACGGGCATATCAGGCTTTGCATAGTGTAATCGATTAATTTTCTTTGTTTTATGATAGCTATCAAGCGAAGATACTGCCACAGTGTTTATTGATTCAATATCAATAAACCCGTCACTTTGAATCGCTTGTTGGTCACAAATGATATGTGTGATTTCGCCAATGATCATCAAAGTAGCGTTAAGCTCAATTGGAATAATTTGCGTTAATGAAACGGCATACTTTAAACGGCTTTGACCCACAAAAGGCGCATTAATCGTATCGATAAATTCGGTAGTTAATCCACATGATTCAAATTCACTTTGATTTTGTGAGTAGGCCGCAGATGTTTGATGCGCTTTGTCATAAAAAGCTTCACTGACTTGATTAATTGTATATTGCTTTGTTTGTTTTATGTTATCTAGCGTATGCCTTTTACCGTTGTCAGGTCGCATAATAAAAGCAACTAAAGCGGGTGAGGCACCAAGATGCACAACAGAACTAAACATTGCTAAGTTAGTTTGTCCTTTACTATTTTGACTGCCGATTAAATTAGCACTTTTAAATCCTGAGAGACTATTGATAAAAAGTGCGCGATCACGACTGTCCATATTATGAAGGTCATTTTGGTTAAAATATTTAAATTTGATAATGGTATTCACTGTGTACTGATTATTTGAACATAGATACGTAAAATAGGCTTTAACAGATCGATTTAAAATCGATCTTTAGGTTATTTTATGATTTGGTGTTTGAACTGTTTTTGTAAATAATTGAGCAATTGTTAAGTGATATAGAAGTGCAAAAGTGAACAATACCGCACAATAGCATTTATGTGAGGTTTATTTATAATCAGCTATTGTTTTGTGTGGCATCTTGCTTTTTGATGACTTTATGGCCATCTTCTGAAACGCCTTTTTTCCAATAACTGCTAATGTATATGTTTTCATGGGCGACTTGCTTTTCATTTTTATAGTAGCTTCTAAGTTGGCGCATAGCGTCAAATTCACATGCGCTCCAAATTGACACTATGCCATCTAACCATGAGAGTGACTTTACTTTACTATAAAGTGATTCTTCATTTGTGATCCAAATAACTTTTAAGTTTTTCGGCACCTCAATTAACTGTATGTCATTATTTTCTATCACTTTTATAATGGCGTAGCCCTTGGCATCATTTGGCAGGTTTTTAATTTTTTCAGAGAGTGCCGGCAATGCGGTCATATCGGCAACCATTAAGAACCAATCAGCATGTGTATTCATATCTTTTATTGTACCAGGTCAGACAATATTGATAATGTCACCTTTTTTAGCATTTATAGCCCAGCGAGCAGCAAAACCACATTGTAAATCTTCAGTAATATGGCGAACAAAATCGATTTCAATGGTGTGATTGATAGGTGAAAAAGATCTTATGGTGTAAGTTCGCATGATAGGTTTTTCATCTTCAGGCACTGTACTTAAATCAGTACCGCCAATTGGATTAAATAACAGCTTTATATAATTACCAGCACAGTCATTTGAGAAGTCAGCAAGTACATCACTTTGTAAGGTAATACGTTGCATATTTGCAGTAATTTTTTTTGAATTTAATACAGTTAATTGCTTAGGTGATGGTTTATTCATTTCTTACTTAATAATAATTCTCTTTTGCATTTAGGTTAACGTCACTTTTAACATGTGCATAGTGCTGTGAATTGATTTTACATTTTAAATTTTCATGAAGTATAAAATTAATATGTGATTCATTTTTGTTACTTATAGTAAAAACCCTGCACTGTGGCAGGGTTATGTTTTAAGTGAGTGATGATTTAGTTAATCTCACTTTAAATAGATGAAAATTATGCCGCAGCTAACTCCTTTGCATTGTTTTGCTCTGCTTTGATAGATTTGAGTTTTACTCTGTGGTCAGTCGCTAACCAATTGTAAAGTAGAGGTAAGACTACGAGAGTGAAAAATGTGCCAATTAACATACCTGCAACTAATATAACACCTATGCTATTTCGTGCTTCAGCACCTGCTCCAGTTACTAATACTAAAGGAAAGTGCCCTAATACTGTTGCAGCGGTAGTCATTAATATAGGGCGTAATCTCGTGGCTGCTGCAGACTTAACGGCGTCTAACTTACTCAAACCTTGTAGTTGCATATGATTTGCAAACTCAACTATAAGAATACCATTTTTGGCGATGAGTCCTATTAGGGTGATCAAACCGATTTGAGAATATATGTTGATTGAAGTAAAGCCTAAAAATGCAATTGATAATGCGCCGCTTAACGCTAATGGGGCACAGCCTAATAACACAACTAAAGGATCTCTAAAGCTATTAAATTGAATGGTTAAAACAAAGTAAACGATTATCAAAGATACTAATAATACATTTACCATGGTATTACCTTCTTTTCTAATTTGACGTGATTCACCTGCATAATCAATCGAATAACTTGCTGGAAGCAAATCTGCCGCTATTTCTTCAACAGAAGATAGTGCTTGTTCTTTAGAAATATGGGGTAAGACACCAGCAAAGATCCTAAATGATTTTTGTTGGTTAAACGAACCCAAAATACGAGGACTTGTTACAGCTTTTATTGTTGCAAAACTTGATACTTTGATTAAATCACCTGATGGTGTTTTCACTTGCATATCTAATACATTTTCTGGGTTGTATTTATTTGTTTTATCTACAACAGGTATTACGCGATAAGCTTTACCATTGTCATTGTATTGATTAACGTAATTGTTAGACATTAAAACGCTAAGTTGGTTATTAACCTCTGAAAGCGTTAATCCTAAATCAGCTATTAATTCTCTATTAATTAACAACTCAGTTTGAGGCAAGTCAATTTTGAGATCCGTATCAACAAACATAAAGTTACCTGTTTGATATGCTTTACCAATAATCTGTTCAGCATAATTACGCATTTGTTCAACATCATCGTTAGCACGTACAACCATTTCAACGTCAAATTGGCCCGCTGTAGGAAGTGCCGCAGGTAAAATAGGTAATAAGGTTAATTCACTGATACTACCTAGTTTGCCGTAAAGCTCAGGTAGACTTTCTTGAACACTGTTTTCTCTTTCATTGAAAGGCTCAAGCTCTACGCCGCCAAACCCTGCAGCAGCTGTTAAGATTTGCCAAACAAACTTACTGCCGTCAGTTGTTTTTAATGTATCAACAACTTGGTTCATATTATTAGAAGTGTACATTAAAGAAGACTCAGGAGGGGCTTCAACTACTACCTGTATACTGCTTTGATCTTCTACCGGTGCTAACTCCTTTTGTGAAAACATGTAAAATGGAATAACAAGTAAACTAAAGATAATTGCCATAACTAATACTTGAGCACGCCAGTTAAATATATGCGCTAGTATACGAAGGTAATAATTTTTTATATGTTCAAACCCTGAATTTATTTTAACCGTTAATTTGCCTTCTTTTCCGCCCTCAGGTGAAACATAAGCACTCATTATTGGAGATAATGTAATAGCCACAACACCTGAAATTAGTACGGCAACAGCTAAAGTAAATGCAAATTCTCTAAACAAAAACCCAGTTAAACCAGACAAAAAACCAATAGGAGCATATACAGCAGCAAGCGTTAAAGTCATGGCAATCACAGGTACTAAAAGTTGTCTTGAACTTAATAATGCTGATTCAAATCGTCCCTTGCCTTCACGCATATGTCGCGCTACGTTTTCAACAACAACGATGGCATCATCAACTACTAAACCTACGGATAAAACTACGGCTAATATAGTCAATAAATTTAATGAAAACCCCATTAGAGACATGATTGCAATTGCACCTAATATTGAAATAGGGATAGTGATCAGTGGCACTAATGCAGCTCTAAAAGACCCCATCATAGCGAGTACGACAATACCAACAAGTAACACAGTTTCGATTAATGTTGTGAATATTTCATTGATAGCATCGCGCATATACAAGGTACCATCATAACCAATACTGATTTTCATTCCTTGTGGTAAGGATTGATTAATACTTTCTAATTTTTTATAAAGCGCATCACCTATGGTAATTTCGTTGGCGCCAGGAAGAGCCCATACAGCCAAAAATATCGTTGTTTCATGATCGAGCCTTGCATTAACAAAACCTTCTTCTTCTCCAACTTCCACTTTAGCAACATCTGAAATACGTACTTGGGCACCTTCTATATCGGTAATAACGAGTTGCTCAAAGTCTTCTACTGTTTTTAATGTTGTATTTGCCATTACATCAACGCGTTGTTGATTATTTTTACTATGACCTAAAGTAGCGATTGTATTATTGTTGCTAAGGGCTGCGAATACTTGATCTGCACTTAAGTTAAAAATGGCTAATTTATCGGGATTTAACCAAATACGCATAGCAGGATTACGGCCGCCTTCTAGGGTGATTTTTTGTACCCCAGAAATATCACTCAACATTGGTGTAACATTACGAGAAAGGAAATCTGTAATTTGACTGCGTTTTTTTCCTTTTGCTTTCACATCTAAATAAAACAGTGCATTAGGGCTATCAGTACGTCGTACATTCACTGATGGATCTTCAGCGCCTGCAGGTAATTCAAACTTTATTTGACCTAACTTTGTTGTCATTTGAGTGAGTGCGTCGTTGGTATTGTGATTCAAGTTAAGCCAAGCGGTGACTTTACTATTACCTGAGGTAGTTATTGAATCGACATAATCAACACCAGGCACAGTTGATGCGACACGTTCAATCGGTTCGGTCACAAAGCCTTTAACAACTTCTGCGGATGCACCTGTGTATGTTGTTGTGATTTCAAGAGAGGCGCTTTCAATTTTAGGGTATTGTTGAACAGAAATTTTATTTGCAGAATAAAGACCTGCAAGAACAATTAATAATGATAAAACAATGGCTAATACTGGGCGACGAACAAAAATATCCATCACTGAAGGTTTATTGTCATTAAGCTCACTCATTATTATGCTCCAGTGCTAACATTGGATTTAAGGGCAATCTCTTCTTTGGGGTAAACTAATAAACCTTCACGTAATTTAAATGCACCTTCAGTCGCGATTTTTTTACCTACTTCAATACCTGATTTGATTATTTGTTGATCCTTTAACCGTTTGCCTAATTCGATCTGTACGCGATGTGCGCGGTATTGTTGGTTGTTATCTTTTTCTAAAGTGAAAAGGTAATCACCATTCTGATTGCGACTCACAGCTGAATTTGGCACTAACATTAGTTGTTTATTTGAACTTAGAATTTTAATGTCGACGATTTCATTATGCTCGTACCATTGACGACCATCGATTAGCTCAGCTCTGTACTGCATATGTCTTGATTTGTCATTGATCTGACTATTTTTGGCAATGATTTTTGCTGACTTATAATTTTCAAGGGGATCATTGATTGCTTTAATCATTATGTGATCGTTAATTGCGAGTTTTTCTTTAGTTTGGGCTAACTGAAAATCGATCCAAATAGTGGTTTCACTGCCTATTAATGTTGTAATGATTGAATTTGTTGCTATAAATTGACCGACTTGATACGTATCTAAACCAACAACACCATCAAATGGTGCGATAATATGTTTTTTGTTAATAATCGCTTTAAGATTCTCTGCGTTTGCTTTATTAACTTTTAATTGCGCGTTTGCGGTATCAAACTCTTGTTGGCTGACTTTGTTTTGCGAAAATAGTTTTTTCATCCGATCGAAATTATTACCAGCCAGTACTAAATTAGCATTTGCTGCGTCTAACTGTGCTTTTTCTTCAACCGTATTTAACGCTAAAAGTAATTGTCCTTTTTGTACTTTTTTCCCTGCAGTAAAGTTAACGGTTGTGATGATGCCTGACAGCTCGTTTTGTAATTGAACAACTTGCGTTGCAGAAACTTGGCCTGTTGCTTTTTCACTTTCTTGGTAAGCTGTTGTTGATGTAGTTATGCTATTAACTGTTGCTGATGGTTCTGGGAAAGATTCACCCATAGCGATAGCAGCTTGAATTTGTTGAAATTTAACAAACCCTAAACCAGCAACTGTCACTGCAATAATAAAAATGGTGGTTAACCAACGAGATAATTTCATATACTTCTCCGAATAGGGTATTTATCTTAAATTTTGTTCAATTAATAGATTGGCAACTTTAGAGATACCATTTGAATCAAGTGATGTTTGCCATTGATATGAATTAATGAGCCTTTGTAAACTTCTTATCGCAGGGGCATCAATTGCTAGTGGCTCATTTAATGAGTCAGTCCCGTCTGATATATGTCGAATTTGAACAATGCGGCCGACATATTGGTAACCCATTAATAGTGCCCAACAACCCAGATTGATTTCTTCAATCATTTGATCGGTACTGCCATTTAATGTTAATTCTCCAGAGTAAGCGGCCTGGTGCATGCATTTATTAAATACTTTTTCACATTCTTCATTTGCCTTGATCATTTTGTCAGTCCAAAGTGATGAGGCACGACTGATCACAAGATCGTTGGCTGCAAATGACTCTAATTGACTATCAAAAGGGTATACCTGAATTTTTGTTGGGTTGAGCAAAGCGATGGCGGCAATTTTTTCTGGCGTTGTTAGATCCATAGCTAAAATTTGTTTGAAAATATTACTTTGGTAGTGAAAAACTCTTGTTGCTAAAGCAAAAATTATATCCTCTTTACATTGCACATGTTTGTAAATTGAACCCATAGACAACTTAGCCGCTTTTGATATCGACGACATTGTAAAATCTAAAAGAGAAGTATCAGCAATACATTCTGCTGCTGCATTTAAAATCATCTCTTCTTGTTCTTGAGGACTATATTTAGGTGCTGGTGCCATTAATTCATCTCTTTAATTAATGTTTGAGACGTTTGAATTTCATTCGAACGCCATTCGAATGTGGTTATTTTTGATCTCTGAAGTGTAAAAGTCAAGTGTTTGTTTATAAATTGAGCGGAGGTTTTTATTATTGAATATGTTTTGTATCAATCTACCTTTAACAAATGTGGTGTTTTTGAATAATAATGGCAGAAGTGTGATTGGCTGATTTGAATTGAGTATGAAAAATTAGCTGTGTTAAAGTTTAAAAAATCAGAAATGTAATTAGAAACAATACACATATAAAAAAGAGAATACTCTGGGTGTACAGTATTCTCTTTGATTAAATTACCTGGTTTTATTTCAAATCAAATCTATCTAGTTGCATGACTTTAACCCAAGCGGCTATAAAGTCATTTACAAACTTTTTATTAGCGTCATCTGATGCATATACTTCAGCTATTGCTCTGAGTTCAGTATTCGAACCAAAAATAAGATCGACAGGCGTTGCTTGATATTTAAGTTTACCAGAAGCGCGATCGTGACCAAGATAAATGCTAGGATTAGCATCTTTTGTCCATACGTTTGCCATATCTAATAAATTAACAAAAAAGTCATTGCTTAATACACCTGGTTTATCGGTGAATACACCTAATGATGAGCCATCATAGTTTGCATTGAGTACTCGCATACCGCCAACAAGTACAGTCATTTCGGGTACATTTAAGCCAAGTGTATTTGCTTTATCAATTAACATTTCTGCTGGTGACATGTAGCTTTCGTCAGAATAGTAATTTCTAAAACCATCGGCTGTCGGTTTTAAATAGTTAAATGACTTAACGTTAGTTTGTTTTTGTGTTGCATCAGCACGCCCCGGTGTAAATGGTACAGTAATGTTATGACCAGCTTGTTTTGCTGCATTTTCTATTGCAGCGGCACCACTTAAAACAATTAAATCAGCGAGTGAAACCTGCTTATCCGAAGTTTTTTTATTGAACTTAGCTTGAATAGATTTTAGCTTTGTTAATACTGTTTTTAACTGCTTAGGGTTATTTACAGCCCAAGTATTTTGCGGAGCAAGATTTATACGGGCACCATTTGCACCACCTCGCATATCGGTTATTCGATGGCTAGAAGCTGCTGCCCACGCTGTTTTAACCAGTTCAGAATTATCTATATCAGAGCTTAAAATTTGCTTTTTAAGACTATTAATATCTTTTTTGGTAATAAGTTTATGATTAATGCTTGGAATAGGGTCTTGCCATGATAAAACTTCACTTGGTATGTCTGTGCCAACATATCTAGCACGTGGGCCCATATCGCGATGGGTCAATTTGAACCATGCTTTAGCAAATGCTTTATCAAATTCTGAAGGGTCTTTTTGAAAACGTAAAACGACTTTTCTAAATTCAGGGTCTTCTTTTAATGCGATATCGGTTGTAAACATAATAGGTGCATTACGCTTATTTGGAATATGGGCATCAGGTACTAAATTGGCGGCAGCTTTGTTATCTGGGATCCACTGTTTAGCGCCAGCTGGGCTTTTAGTTAAAACCCAATTAAAGTTCATTAGGTTATCTAAATAATTAGATGACCATTGTGTTGGTGTGACTGTCCAAGCACCTTCTAAGCCGCTTGTTATGGTATCAGCACCAACACCTGTACCACATTTGTTTTTCCAACCTAAACCTTGCGATTCAATATTGGCTGCAGCGGGCTCGGCACCAACACACTTATTTGGCTTTTTTGCGCCATGTGCTTTACCTAAAGTATGACCGCCAGCAATTAAAGCGACTATTTCTTCATCATTCATCGCCATGCGACCGAACGACATTCTAATGTCATCTGCTGCTAATAATGGATCGGGTTTACCATGAGGTCCTTCTGGGTTTACATAAATTAAACCCATTTCAACAGCTGCAAGTGGGCCTTTTAATTTGCCTTTTTTATCGCGGCGTTTATCTGATAGCATTTTTGTTTCTGGGCCCCAGTAAACTAAATCTGGCTCCCAATCATCGGCTCTACCACCGGCAAAGCCAAAGGTTTTAGAACCCATAGATTCAAGAGCGACATTGCCTGACAGTACCATTAAATCAGCCCAAGATATTTTACGACCGTACTTTTGTTTTACAGGCCATAATAAACGGCGTGCTTTATCTAAATTGGCATTATCAGGCCAGCTATTGAGTGGATCGAACCTTTGTTGTCCGCCAGAAGCGCCGCCACGACCATCATGAACACGATAAACCCCAGCACTATGCCATGCCATTCGGATCATTAATGGGCCATAATGCCCCCAATCAGCGGGCCACCAGGTTTTTGAATCTGTCAGTGTGGTCTGAATATCTTTTTTTAATTGTTTTAAATCAAGCGTTGCAAACTCTTTAGCATAATTGAATTGTTCGCCATAAGGATTTGATTCGATACTGTGCTGGCGAAGTGGGCTTAAGTTTAGTTGCTCAGGCCACCAAAATTGATTGGTCTTTGCTTCAGTGGTCGCTACTGCTGCTGGAGAAATCATCATAGATGAGAGCGCAACAGAGATAGCAGCTGCGATAGGGAGTGATTTTTTTAACATTATTTTACCTCAGATACATCATTAATTTCGATTGATATAAATCTTAGAAGCAAAAGAGTCGCTTTTATAATTGATAAAATAGAAGATAACGTTCGATTTTTTATTCGTGCACTATGATGACTTACTGATTAGACTCTATGAAACGGTATTCAGAAACACCATAAAAATATGATTTCATTAAAACAATTACACTATGCATTAGCGATTGAAAAAACGCTGCACTTTAAAAAAGCGGCAGAAGCGTGCAACGTATCGCAATCGGCTTTAAGTACAGCAATCAATGAGCTGGAAAAACAGTTAGATATCACCATTTTTGAGCGAAATAACAAGCAAGTTTTAATCACCAATGAAGGCAAGTTAATTCTAGATAAAGCACGAAAAGTAAAAATAGAATTAGATGAATTATTACAAATCCCTCAGATCAGCAAACAAGCATTTTCTGCGCCTATGAGTATCGGCGTGATCCCAACAATAGGGCCATATTTACTACCAAAAGTTTTGCCTGAAGTACGCGCTAAATACCCCGAATTTAAACTTAAAATAATTGAAGAACAATCTCATGTGCTGGTGGATATGGTTCGTAATGGCGAGCTTGATGCGGCTATTTTAGCATTGCCTTATCCTATTGAGGGTTTGATGAGCTTTGACTTTTGGCAAGAAGATTTTTATTGGGTGTGTCACAAAGATGAATGCCCAAGTAAAGTACAAGAGATCACCAGTGAAGAGTTAGAAATTGATAAATTAATGTTATTAAAAGACGGGCACTGCTTAAAAGAGCACGCATTAGCCGCATGTAGTTTACAAAATAAAAATCAAGAGTCTGATTTTGATTCCGCCAGTTTACATACTTTAATTCAAATGGTTGCAGGTAAACTAGGTACTACCTTAGTACCACAAATGGCATTAGATCAACTTACTTATAATGAATCTGAACTGCGAGCGATACACTTAAATGAACCAGGGCCACATAGAACAATCGCTTTAGTGATCAGGCCAAATTATGTGAGAACGAAAGAATTAACGTTATTACAAAGTATTTTTACGGAACAATTATCTGAAAAATGTGGTTAATTTGGACCTTATACCAATTCCAATTAATATATGAACAATCTAAATAGTCTAAAAATACAATAGCTGCGTTGCCTGTATGGATGCAGGTACTTAGGTTTAGTCTGGAGCAATAAATCTTTTCTTTCACTCCTAATAGCCAGCTATTAGTCAATCAAGCGCCTTGCCTATATGGATATAGGTACTTAGGTTTAGCCTGGAGCTATAAACCTGTGCTTTTGAAAATTTATCTTAATTTATATTTGCTCACTAACTGAATAGAATTGGTAAAAAACTGAAAATTGTAAGTTCAGTTTTTTAGAATCTTGTCTTCCAATAAACTTGATTTAATAAATTATAAAAATACAGCACACTGGTTTTGTCTTAAATAACCAAGGTAAATAATATGAAAACACTATTAAATAATATTAAATCAATCTTTACAGAAGATACTCAAAAACAACAAGTAAGCCAATGTAATTACCCTAACAATTATTATGGCGATCAATGTTGTCAGTCTTAATATTTAACACTCTCTTTTATAGGGTTGGCACTTAATAGTTCGTCAACCCTATCTCTTACCAATACAATTTCTCATATCCTTCTTAGTATTACTTCAATTCATACAAAATCAATATATTTCATTATTTGTTTGATTCAACATGTTATATGGTGAATTTAGCTAATAACAAAAACAGAATAAGGAATATTTGATGAGTAAAATAATTACAACAACAGACAGGTTAATAATCAGAGAGAAAGTAATAGAAGATAGTGAGTTTATTTTACAACATTATAATGAACCATTATTTATAAAGAATATCGCAGACAAGAAAATCTATACCTTAGATGATGCCAAGCAATTTCTTATTAATGGCCCAATAAAAAGTTACCAAGAAAATGGCTTTGGCATGTTTTTAATCGTATTGAAAGACTCTAATACGCCTATTGGCACTTGTGGATTAATGAAGCGAGACAATACTGATGACATAGATTTAGGGTATGCACTTATGAGTGATTATCATAAGCAAGGTTATGTGCTTGAAGCCGCAAAGGCAGTGCTGGAGTATGCCAAAAATGAAATAAAACTGACTCATATTCTTGGCTATACCGCTTTAGATAATTCAGATTCTATGAATGTATTAAAAAAACTCGGCTTTAGTGAATTAGGTGAAAGTAAATTAGCTGGCTACGATACACCGAGTTTAAAGTTTTCACGTAATTTGTAAAGGACTCATATTTTAAAATGCGTAAACTCGTTAATATTGATTCGTGATGTTCAATGGGGTTTTATACTGACCGGCAACTGGTTTTCTACCAATACTGCACATGAGCATGGTAATTTAAGAGATTAGTATTTGGGTAGCATGTTTTAAATTGATAGCATGAAATCTGGATATTTCATTATAATATGATAAGTTACTGACGAAAAGTCATATTGTCCACATAAAAGGAAGTTGATGTTAGTTGTTACAGAAATAATTCGTCAAATGAAGCAAGGTCAAACAGCCCCTTTTTTATGTAAAGCTGATGACGGGTATCTTTATATTGTAAAAGGTGCTAGAGCAACACCCAAGGGGTTGATAAAAGAGTGGATCGCAGCGCATCTATGTAAGGAATTCGGTTTACCTTGTCCTGAGTTTAGTTTGGTATATGTTGATGATGCGCTAGTTGAATATGGTTACTCAGATCTTGGTTCAGGTATGTGCTTTGCCTCTAAGTTTGTTCCAAATATTCAAGATGTGACATTTTCTCAATTACAAAAAGTATCAAAGCAGATATTGCAGGATTTGTTTGTATTTGATTATTGGATAAAAAATGATGATAGATGCTTAACTCAGTTAGGAGGTAATCCAAATTTATTTTTTGAACCTCTGTCAAATCAACTATTTGTTTTGGATCACAATTTATCTTTTGAACCGAGTTTCAGCTTAACTAACCATTGTGAACTGCATGTCGGCAGGATGGCGTGGTTTGAGCCACAACAACCTTTGTTGGCAAAGTCGTATTATGAAGAACGAATTCACTCTTCTATTGCTATACTTCAAGAAGCAATAGATTCTTTGCCTCAAGAGTGGTTGGAACATTACGATTTAGATAGCATAAATCGTGAAATCATCGTAGTATTGGAACAGTATAAATCAGCAAACTTTTGGGAGGACATAAAATGAAACAACTTTGTAAATACGCAATTGTGCGCTTTATGCCTTTCAGTGAAACGCAAGAATTCGCAAATGTTGGTGTTCTTTTGTTTTCTCCAAAAACAGGTTTTGTAGATTTTCACTTAGCACCAAAGAACTTCGGTAGGGTGACTCATTTCTTCGATGATTTAAATGGTGAACTTTATAGAAATACTCTTATTGCTTTCGAACTGGAGCTAACACGGGTTAAAGAGTTTGGTTCTCAGTTTTTTGGAGAGAAGCAAGTTGAGCTATTAGAAGAAGTGACTCGATATCGAGAAGGTATTATTAGCTTTAGTGAAACTCGAGCTATGTTACATAATAATCCACAGGTTGCATTAGAAGAACTTTATAAAATGTATGTTGCACGAAACTTTGTAACTAAAGAATATCGTGAACATCAAATGGTCAAAGCATTAAGACATGATTTGAAAAAACATATTTCTAATGTTCACTATACTCAACAAAAATTAATAGCTGATTATAATGTACAAATAGATATGCCTTTTGTAACAAAAGGGTGTCATGTAACAAAAGTGATCAAACCTCTGTCATTTAATCAAGCTAAACCACTTAATTTAATCGAGCATGGTGAGCAATGGATTAACCGTGTAAAACGTTTAATTAAGGCTAATACTATAGAAGCTACTAACATGCTGTTTGCATTAGAGAAACCAAGCAGTGAGAAAAAAGAGATTGTTAAAGCTTATCAAGAAGTCACTGATGAAATGAAAGAACTAGATACAAAAGTTGTTTTATTTGATGATAAGAAAAGTATTTTTCAATTTGCTTCAGACCTTGAACATGGTGAGTTTAAGCTAACTTAATCACAACTATATCAATACAAAATAAATAGAAAGAGCAGCCACTCGGTTGTTCTTTTTATATGTTCTTTAAAATCCTTTTTCCTACAAATTCATATATACGATAGCTTCTGATAATACCATCTTAAATAGAATTCTGTGTTGTCCTTAATATGTTCTATACACTTAGGTTCTGGTAGTCTTATTTATTTGATAAATAAAGGTCTGTGTTGAAGGAGATAAAAATGAATTCAATAATGTTCATGTAAGCAGACAGGTATGCAAAGTAGCTAATATGACATTTGTATAATTTTAATTAATAAAGATTTTTATCTTTTAGATTGATCATGTATTTATCGGGATTGGTATTAAATACTTGGTAGATATAGCGTTGCTTTAGCACCTATATCATCAAGCCTATTTTTAATGGTTAAGTCTCCACCATGATTCATGATAATTTGACGGCTGAGTACCAAGCCAATACCACTGCCCTCTTGTTTAGTTGTATAAAAAGGTATAAATAAATTATCCGTATTTTCAATACCACAGCCCTGATCGAGTACGTGTATTAAGATTTTATTTGTTTGTCTTTCCCATTTTATGGTTATTTCTCCGTTTGGATTATCTTGCATTGACTCGTATGCATTTTTAACCAAATTCACCAATACTTGCTGTAATTGATTTTTATCTGCATAAATAGTCAGTTCATTTGATACAAGTGAGATATTGGCATCATCAAATAATAAAATAATAGAACTCATTAATTGCCTAATATCCAAAAGGCACTTAGTTGGGGGAGGTAATTGAGTTAATTGTTGGTAACTTTGAATAAACTCATTTAGAGAGTGAGATCGTTCAGTGATCACAGATAAGCCATCTTTTAAGTCATCATCAAATTCAGATGATGATTTATTTTTTGATAAAAGTAAGGATAAGGTGTCACTGATAGAGCTGATAGGAGCCAGAGAATTATTTATTTCGTGGCTGAGCACCCTTAATAGTTTTTGCCATGCTTGTCGTTCTTCATCTCTAAGAATATCTTGTATATCTGTGATAAAAATAAGCCTTTTTTTGACACCTTTTTCAAAATATTCATCTGTGTGTATGTATACTTTCTTTTTATATTCTTTAATTTCAAACTCAACAACTTGCCTATATTCACCAGATAAAACTTTTTCTAGCCCTAGCTGTTTTACAGGCCAACCATGCATCGCTTCGAATCGACAGTTAAACAGCTTTTCTGCAGCTGGGTTCATTAAAGCAATGTTATAGCTATTATCTACGGCAATAATAGCGACATCTATTTGTGTAATAACCTTGTGCAATAAAATATGCTTTTCTTTAGTTATCAAACTTTGCTCAGCTAAGGTTTGAGTTAAAGTATTAAGTAAGTGATTAAACTGATCTAGTGCACCATTAGACTTGGTAAGATGGGCTCGCATAGAATAATCGCCAGAGGCCACAGACTCCATTATATTAGTAGAGGTTCGAAATTGAAAAATGACTTGTTGTCTTAATGAAAGTGCGCCATAAAACACAATAACCAATATAGAAAAACTAAGCATTAATTTTAAATATACTGATATATCATGAGAGTATAGTGTGTAAAACAAAAAAGAAGTGGGCAGTAAACCTATAAAAAGTGCCAGACTCATTAATTTGTTTTCAAAGCTTATTGAGCTCGTTTTAGATTCTTTTTTCATTAGCTAAAGGTTATGCTTTTCTAATCGTCGATAGTACGAACTGCGACTTAAGCCTAATGATGCTGCAGTGTCATGGTAGTTTTTGTCAAAACGGTCTAATCGCTCACTGATGATATGCTTTTCAATGACATCTAATGTCGCGTTGTCAAAATCAAAGCCTATATATTCATTTTCACTTTTATTTAACCCCAGATCACTGAGGCTGATAGTAGGATTTTGGCTTAAAAAAATAGCCCGCTCGATCATATGGCTTAATTCTCGAATATTTCCAGGCCAATTGTATGCTTTTAAAGCGGCTATAGCGTCTTCATTAAAAGCATCATGCTTTAAACGATATTTTTCTGTATGTTTTTTTAAAAAGTGCAACGCTAATGGTAAAATGTCATCAATCCTTTCTCGTAAAGGAGGGATTTTAATTTCAACTGTGTTAAGCCGATATAATAAATCTTGGCGAAAATGACCTTCTTCTATTAACTTCATTAAATCAGCGTTGGTTGCTGACACTAATCTTACATCAGCTTTTTTAGTTTTAGAGCTACCTACTTTTTCAAATTGGTGTTCTTCTAATACTCTTAATAATTTAGCTTGCTGTGAAATCGGAATATTAGCGATTTCATCTAGAAATAGGGTACCCTGTTCAGCTAATTCAAATCGGCCTATACGGTTTTCTTTAGCATCGGTAAAGGCTCCTTTTACATGGCCAAACATTTCACTTTCAAACAAGTTTTCACTGATTGCACCCATATTTACCGACAGAAAACTATTTTCTTTTCGTGATGAACAATGATGTAAATAATCAGCTAGCATACTTTTACCAGTGCCATTTTCACCTGTTAGCAATATATTCATATCACTTTTAGAAAACTTTCTTAATTGCTCTAAAACGTTTTTCATTGCGATGGATTTAGCAATAATGCCTGAATCAGGCATTGATGTTTCATCACGCAGTAGGGCATTTTCTTGAACTAGCTTACAACCTTTTTTTTCTATATCTTTTATTCGTATTTGTGACTGTAAAATTGTAAGTAAATGCTCATTTCGCCATGGCTTTTGAATAAAATCAGTAGCACCAGATTTCATCGCTTCGACTGCAATTTCAATGCTACTAAAGCCGGTCATAACTATAATAGGCAAATGTTGGTCGAGTTTTTTTATTTCGGATATAAGCGCCAAGCCTTCCTTTCCTGATGTGGTATCTTTTTTATAGTTCAGATCAATTAAAGCAGCTGAAAAATCACGGCGAGATAATATTTGCAGTAGTTCAGAAGGGGAGTTGACTGACACCACGTCATAATCATGGGATTTTAATAACAACTTTAATGCTGTGATGATCCGAGAGTCATCATCAGCAATAATGATTGAATGTTTATTTTGATTCATTCAGGCAACACAACTCTGCTAAATTACTGTAGATATACACTTTAACAAATTGTTATTATTATTGCTGCCAAATAATTGATAACAAAAATAATTTTTTATTGTTTGTGCAAGATTGATAATAACTCAAACAAAAAAAAGTCATAGCCCTAATTAAGGGCTATTACATATTTAGCTTTTATCTCTGGTGCAATGCTTCACTGGGTTCCATCAATATTATTTTACGAGTAGGGATATATGTTGCTATGAAAACCATTATTATGATGATAATTGGCATGGCAACTAGCCCTATAAAATAGCTACTATGATTAATTATCATAGATTGTGTGAGCTGAGTTATTATCCAAAGAGATAATGAGATACCTAATGTAAGTCCTAGGCATAATTGCTTTGCTGCTTGGTTCATAAATAGTTTGAACACTTGTTTATCACGGGCACCTAATGCACGACGAGTCGCTATTTCTTGGCTTCTCAATGTAATGCTATTGGCTGTAACAGCATAAATTCCTGTGGTAGCAAGGAATAAAGCAACTAGACCACACCATAAAAATATTTTGTTAACTGCATTAACTAACATCATAGGTTGTGCTATTAAGTTATCATAACTTTGAATATGATAAGCAGCGACATCTGAGTCTATATTATTAATTTCTTTAAGTAATGAAGTAGTAGCTTGTGATTGTGAACCTGTATAATGAACCGCTATATGCGTTATTGTATTCCACCGATTCATGACGCCATAACCCGTGTGTTTTGCACTGGTTTTTTCCATCACAGAGCCGTGAACAGAATCTGAAACAATCCCAATTATGGTTCGCCAACTTGAATATTTACCTCCTCTACGAACAGAGCGAATACGCTGACCAATTGCATCGCCATTAGGAAAATGATCTTTAGCCATAGATTCATTTATAATGATGCTTTCTTCTTTGCTATCTATATCTCTGAAATCAAAATCACGACCTTTGATTATGCTCATCCCTACAGAATGCCAAGAATCCAAACCGACACCTTCGAAATTCCAAACTGGGTTTTCGTCAAACACCTCAGCTGGTTTTCCTTCGGTTTCATAGTGAGATGTTCCCCCTCCAGTACCAGGAAAGGCGCTGAAATACCCGACACTATTAACATTAGGCAATTGGGTTAATTGATCTTTTAATTGATAGTAAAAATCGTACCTTTTCTTTTTTGATTCAGGCGCACCTCTATTCCAAGGGTAGCTTGCCGTAGGTAACAATAATGTCGCTGTGATCCTATTTTGGGTTTCAATGCCATAATCGGCATTTTTTGCTGAGTAACTAGTACTGAGTAGTATTGTAGCGATAACTAATACGACACAAGATAATCCTATTTCACAGACTACTAAAAGCTTATTTATCTTTCCTGATTTCTTCCCAGTAGCGCCTCTAGTCCCATCTTTTAACACCGCATTAAAGTCACCAGATAGTGCACGCCAAGCTGGAATAAACCCAGTTAAGAATATCATTAATGCGATAGTTACTAGTAAAACTATAATTGCATCAGCACTGAGACTAAGTTGCCACCAAAAAGGTTTTTCACCATTAATTGCAAAAATCTGTTCTAATACATTATTGGTTACTTCTAATCCATATCCAGCTATTAAAATTGCAATTAAGCCACCTAAACAGCAAATAAATATGCTTTCCCATAACATTTGCAATACCAGTCGCTTTTTTTGTATACCTAATGCAATTCGTATTGCAACATCTTTAATTTGCTCATTAACTCGGGCTAATAATAAATTACCGATATTAATACAAGTTAAAATCAATATGAGTATAACCATGAGCATCATAGCTATAAAAACTGAGTAATGCTGAAATATAGCATCATGGGTTAACTTAAAATGAAATGCCTTGATATATCCCCCGGGACTGGATGCACGCCAGGAAAACTCTTGTGGTAGATCTTGATAGTGTTTTTGTAATATAACCTGCATCTCTTGCTGAAATTGAGTTAATGAAACACCTTTTTTTAAACGCCCTACAGCCCAAAAACTATCATACTTTGAAGGTTTTGTTGGGGTGAGATTTTTCTCTGCTAAAGGTTGCCAGATTTGGGCTGTAGCAGGTAGTGCAAAACCTTGGGGCATAACACCTATTATCTGTGTAACCACACCATCTACCACAATGCTGGTCCCTATAATATCTCTATTGCCTGAAAGCATGTTTTGCCATACGTCATAACCAATTACAGCCACAGATTCTGCGCCTGTAAACTGATCTCTTGGGCTAAATCCTCTTCCTAAAATCGGCTGAATACCAGCAACTTCAAAGAGGTTCCATTGCGTTAAACTCGCATTCAGTTTTTTGGTACCTAGTTTGTTATCCAGTCCGTTTATTGTTCTGATCCCTGTAGTGTAAAGGCTCATACCTTGTAGCAACTCTGTTTGAGTACTTATCTGATTTAGATGATAGGGATCAGCAGGTCGTCCTTGCGCATAGGATTCTTTAAACTCACCTTCGATGGCGATTAAGGGAGTATCATTATCGAGCGTAAGAGGCTTGAAAATGAGTTGGCTAAGTAAAGAGTATGTATATAAAGTGAGTCCTAAACCAATGGCTGCAATCAGGACTGAAGTAACAGTAAATATAGGTCTTTTATGTAGCAACCTGACGGCATATTTTATATCGAGCCAAGAAAACATAGATTTATCCTTTTTATAATTTCTTAATTACACAGCAATAGCTGATGTTTTGATATGGCTTTGATCTGATACAATTTTTCCGTCAAAGATTTCTATTACGCGCTGAGCTCTAGCCGCTGAACGAGGATCATGCGTTACCATGCAAATAGTTGCGCCTTCGCTATGAAGTTGGTCAAGCAGTGCCATAACGAGTTGAGCGTTTTTAGAATCTAAGTTTCCTGTGGGCTCGTCTGCTAAAATTATCGAAGGATTACCGCAAATGGCTCTGGCAACAGCTATACGTTGTTGCTGACCCCCTGATAATTGTGATGGAAAATGATTTGCTCTATGGAGCATGTCGACTTTAGTTAATGATGCTTTCACCATAGCGTCACGCTGTTTTTTATTTATATCTTCACGATAACTTAAGGGGAGTTCAATATTCTCAGCTACTGTTAAATCACTGATTAAGTTAAAAGATTGAAAAATAAAACCAATTTCTTTATTGCGAATGATAGCGCGTTCATCTGAGTTTAAGTCGCAGACATCATGACCAGATAATCTATAACTACCATTACTTGATATATCTAACAAACCAAGTAAAGAGAGTAGGGTAGATTTTCCGCAGCCAGATGGACCTGAAATTGATAAATACTCCCCTTTATTAATTTTCAAGTTAATATTACTAAGTGCGTGAGTTTCGACTTCATCGCAGATAAATATCTTTTTGATATCACTCAGTTCTACTATTGGTTTGTTATTATTATTTTTCATATTTATTCCTAATTTAATCTAATTTGTTGATGATTTTTCCATGATGAAACATCTGACACTATGATGTTTTCTCCAGAATTAAGGCCAGATTGTATTTGAATATATTTTGTTGATACCATGCCAAAAGTTACTTTTTGCGATTTGGCTGATTCTCCAGTTTCATCTAATCTGTAGACAGTTGTTTTTGCAAAGCTTGATGCAAGCATGGGCCGTTTAACAAATAGCGTATCTGTAAATTGCGCAATTTTTATTTCTCCGTCTACCGTGAGTTCAGGTCTAGCCTCTTGTGGTATGTCACTTGTTAGTTCCACATCTATTTCTACTGAGCCATTTATAACAGCGGGATCTATTCGTTTTACCTTGCCTGTAATTTTGCTAATGCGGGTATCTATGATCACAGCTTGGCCCAATGCGACATCCTTGATCTGTTTTTCAGGGATCCTAAGTTCAGCGATGAAATCTCCATTTTTTGCTAATCTTGCTAGATTGGTACCTGAATTGACTTGCTGTCCTAACTCAACCGACATTACTTGTACTATGCTATCCATTGTCGCTCTGACTTTCAGCCCATCAAATTGATCTTGGGCTCGCTTTAAAGTGCGATGCATTCGACTTAGCCTAGCCTGAAAAGCTTTTCGTTGCGCTTTGACTGTTTCTTTTCTTTTATCTAAGCGTTTAAGCTCTAATTGCCAGCGCTCTTTAAATTGAGCGACATCTATTTTTACTTCCTCATGCTCTATATGAGATACAGTAACTAAGCCTTGTTGTAATAACTTCTTTTGAGCATTTAAAGTTAATAACGCTCTTTCATAATTTAACTTTTCATTGATCACTGCAGCTTCTTGATCTAATAAATCGGCTTCTAATGATACGTGTTGGGCGTTGAGTTCAGCAGTAACTTCTTCTATTTTCCATTTGGTTTCTTCAAGGTTTTGAACAAGTTGAGGATTACTTAATTCTAAGAGTAAGTCACCGGTTTTTACTTGAGATCCAGGTTTGACAAAAATGCGATCAACCCGTCCTTGCACATCGGTTGCAACCCAACGTATGTCTTTTGGTACTAATATGCCAGTGCCTCGAACAGAGATATTTAATTCTCCGCGTTTCACTTGATCAATGAGTAATGTATTTTTGCTGACAATAAAAGTCCCATTGTTAACATCAAAAATGAAAAATATAGGTAAAGCGATGAATAGCAAAAGAGATAATATGCTTAATATTCGCTGATTTTTTTTATTCTTTGATTTGGTACGAACGATATCCATAAATTAACTCAAAGTGATTTTATATTAAAACTTATGAGCAACGCATATGCCAAATTGTAATTTATTTATATATCAGGTAGTTATAGTTTAAGTATGATGTGCAGTCTCGATATCGAGATTTGAAATAAGTGGCATATTCTCGATATCGAGATTCTATTAAATTAATCTGTATTGGCTTTTATTTTATATTTCTGTATCTGTTTTGTTTTTTAATTCTTTTTATAATCGTTTCTAAATATTTTTAGAGAAATAAAAAATGAAATTAGAATTAACCACATCGGCTTCTAAAGAAGACGCAAAAACCATAAGCCAAGGTATTATTGAGTTTAATAAAAAAGCAATTCCAGATCTTGAGCCAAATGAAGCTGAAGTTAACTTTTCAGTATTTGCTCGAAATGATTTGAATGAAGTAATAGGCGGCATTCGCTGTATTTGCTACTGGAATACTTTACATATCGAATTATTATGGCTTTCAGAAGAATGCAGAGGGCAAGGTATAGGCAATAAACTTATAGCACAAGCTGAAGTTTTTGCATTTGAAAATGGTTGTGAAAAAGCCTTTGTAGAAACCACAAGCTGGCAAGCAAAACCTTTTTATGAAAAGGCGGGCTATGAACATGTGGCCACTTTACCAGATAGACCAAAAGGATACGCATCTCATTATTTAACTAAAACCTTATAAAAGCATTTTCCCCTATCCTCAATGTGACCCTATACACTTAGGTTATAGTTATCCTATTTATTTGAAATAGACTTTATATAGCTGTAGGTTAATTTGTTTAACTGGCAGCGTGTTTATATCGCTGTTAGTTTTTTAATCAAATATGAATTTTAAGTGCAAAGTATTCAGTGGTTTAAATGTTTAAAAATTGGGCTTAAAACAAGAATTATAAATATATGTTTCCAGTAGGATAAGTATAAATGGTAAAACAAAAACGCCTCTTAGTTAAAAAATTAGCATTAAGTGCGCTTTTAGTAATGAGTGCAGGCCAGTTAAGTGCAGCAACTAAAAGCCATATTGATGATAGCGCGGCAATTATTCGATATGACACTATACATCATCCTGTAATAGGCGAAGATGGCATGGTTTCAAGTCAGCGTATGATCGCCAGTGAAATTGGTGCACAAATATTAGCGCAAGGTGGAAATGCCATTGATGCTGCGGTTGCTACAGGTATTGCTTTGGCTGTGGCATTACCTAGAGCTGGTAACTTAGGTGGTGGTGGTTTTATGCTTGCGTATATTGCTGAAGAAGATAAAACCATAGCAATAGATTATCGCGAAATGGCACCTAAAAAAGCACATAGAGATATGTTTTTAGATAAAGACGGCGATGTAGATAATAAAAAAGCACGTTTTAGTCATTTATCATCGGGTGTACCAGGTACTGTTGCAGGTTTGTCTTATGCTTTAGAAAAGTATGGCACTATGAGCTGGAAACAAGTAGTCACGCCTGCAATAAAACTAGCTGAACAAGGTATATTGGTATCATATGATCTATCCGAAAACCTGAAAAGCCGTAAAGCTTGGCTTACTTCAAATAAAGCAACTGCAGACGCTTATTTTAAAGCGGGTGGTGAGCCTTACCAAGCTGGTGAAACTTTAGTGCAATCAGATCTTGCATGGACTTTGAAACGTCTCGCTGAAAAAGGCCCTTCAGAATTTTATCAAGGTGAAATTGCCAAACGTATTGTAAAAGATATGGCTAAAAATGGTGGCTTGATCACGCTGGATGATATGAAAAACTATAAGATAGCTCAAAGAGAAGCGATCACAACAACTTATAATGGGTACCAAGTCGCTTCTATGCCACCTACGAGTTCTGGTGGTGTACACATAGCACAAATGCTTAATATTCTAGAACATTTTCCTATAAAAGAAATGGGATATGGTAGTGCAGATGCAACACATTTATTGTCTGAAGTAATGAAACTCGCTTACGCAGATAGAAGTGAGTATTTAGGCGATCCCGATCACTTTAATGTACCAATTAAAGGCATTACCAGTAAGCTTTATGCAAAAGAGTTAGCAAATAAAATTTCACTTTCAAAAGCTAAACCTTCAAGTGAAATTAAACCAGGAAATCCAGCACCTTATGAAAGCCCTGATACAACCCATTTCTCTGTAATGGATAAGTATGGCAATGCGGTATCAAATACTTATACGCTTAATTTTTCATATGGTTCTGGCATTGTGATCCCTGGCACTGGCATATTAATGAATAACGAAATGGATGATTTTTCATCTAAACCTGGTGTGCCAAATGGTTTTGGTTTAATTGGCGGCGAAGCGAATTCAATTCAACCATATAAACGTCCGCTTAGTTCAATGACACCCACTATGATCTTTAAAGATGATAAACCTTATGTAGTTTCGGGTAGTCCAGGTGGTAGTCGCATTATTACAACTGTTTTACAGGTTTTAATTAATGTGATGGATCATGATATGAACATTGCTGCTGCAGTTCATGCGCCTAGAGTCCATCATCAATGGTTACCTGATAGATTAGAGCTTGAGCCAGGATTTAGCCCTGACACTTTGAAACTATTACAAGGTAAAGGGCAAAATATTAAGCAAGGTAAAACTATGGGCAGTGTGCAATCTATTATGTTTGATAATGGTTTGTTTTATGGCGTATCAGATCCGCGCAGGCCTGATGCTGGCACGGTTGCTGTTAAGTTTTAAAATAGATTTTTTTAAAAAGTAGATGCGAGTTTGCTAAAATAAATTCTCATCTTTTTCTATTAATTGTGGTGAGCCAAATGCATTGAAACGCGCTGGTTTATCTATTTGATGCGCAATTAAATTAGTTGGTATATGAGGGGATAACAAAGGCTCAAATTGTGAAGTATCATTAAATTCAGGATCTAACCAAGCATTAATGAGATTGTGATCTTGAGGCAATATCAGTGGCATGGCTTTACTGTGAATATGTTTCAATTTTGAGTGAGGTGGTAAAGTGATCACTGAACAACTTAATTTAGTTTCGCCAGTAATATTATGGCGCCACTCTTTATAAAGCCCTCCTAATAATAAACCGCCTTTTTCTGCCTGCATATCATAATAATGCAGAGGTTTTTTATTAACAAACTCTGTTTCACCAAATCCCTTAACAGTTAATATACAACGCGAATTTCTATAAGATTGAAATCCAGCACTGTTTGGTGTGTTTAATTTGTCATATCGGGTATTAAATGATGTAAATTTGGATGGTTTAAACCCTGTATCGGTTTGATTTAATAAGAGCCACCAAGTTGCGTTTTCTACTCGGCGTTGTTGCCCGATATTTCTCACAATAGACACTTCTTTTGCAGCAGATTGAAAGCGACTATCAATCGGCCTATCAATAATTTTATTGATTTGTAAGCTGGTATATAGTCCTCGAACTTCACTATCAAAGATGGCATTTAGCCTACCGCACATTATTTAACTCACTTAACTAGTCTGAATCTATGTTTATTTTCGACCTATATGACATTAATAGATAGGACGAAAGTTTTATTAAATTTCAAATGAAAAAATTATTTAAAAATAGTATTGAATTTTTCAATGCATTTCAATTTGTTATCCATATTTGAAACCGGTTTATAGCTAAAAACAAAAAAAGAAATTAATACCCATCGTTGACAAGAGACTATCAGTCTCTTATATTTTAGTTAAGAGACCAGTAGACACTAAGGGAAGTGATGAATTGGCAACGAGCTAGTACTGATGAAAAAAAGAATGAAAGAAAAGAGGCGATATATAAGGCTGCTTTTACCTTATTCAAACAAAAGGGTTATGAAAATGTGAGCTTTAATGGCATTGCTGTTGAGGCCGGATTTACGAAATCGAATATGTATCGCTATTTTAGCTCTAGAGAAGAAATATTTTTGAATGTGTTTGCGGTGTTATTTGAACAATGGTTTGAAGATTGTTGCAAACAGTTACAACAACTTGAGCAAAATGAATCGATACCAGTATTTGCACAAACTTGGGTTGAAACACTGATGTTACATCCTAAGTTTTTAGATTTGACGCCATACCTTTTTGTATCGTTAGAAAAGAACAGTTCTTATGAGCAATTACATGAATTTAAAAGTTTAGCAAAAGGTCTATTGTATCAAATTACTGTTGAGATCTGCAGGATATATCCTGAGTTTTGTACTGAAAAAGCATTTAAGTTCTTAAACCTGAGCCATGCCGCATGTACAAATTATTGGGCGGCAACTTTTCAAAGTGATTCATTGAAAAAGATATATCAACAAGAAGAGTTTCAAGATTTAAAACCTGATTTTAAACAAGACCTAATGAGTTCAGTTGAAATCATAATTCACGGTCTAAAAGCCAGTTAATACAACTGGTGTAAATAAAACTGACTTTAATATTTGTAATTTAATCAATATTTAATGATAAACAAGGTAAACCCAAATGACACATCGCGCAGAAAACACCATAAAAGTTAATGTTTGTGCTTCAAAAATCTGGAAAGTTTTAGAAGACTTTAGCAGTGTTGAAAAATTCGCTACAACGATTAAGTCTTCTCCTATCGTAAATGATATCAGTACTGGATTAGGTGCTAAAAGGTTATGTACCTTTAATGATGGTTCAAGCTTAGTTGAAGAAATCATTGAATTTAATGAAGGGCAAGGCTATAAAATGGTGCTTTCTGAGTTTTCGTTACCTTTAAAAAATATGTATGCTCAGATGAGCGTGAAAGAAATTGATGAAAACAGTTGTGAAATATCAATGTCATCAGACTTTGTCGTAAAAGGCGGACCTTTAGGCTGGGTAATGGGGCGTTTAATTATGAAACCAGTAATGAAAGGCGTATTCAAAAAGGTAATGAGCGGCTTAGCTTATCATAGTGTTACAGGTGAGTTGATTGGCGAAAAATTACCTATTAATGAAGCGATGAATAAAATCGTTATTAATTAACTCTGAAATTATAAAGTACAAAGCCCATTATAAATGGGCTTTGTACCATTGTTTTAAATGAGTTATACAAAAGTTACCCACTGATTCTGTGCATAAGTTTTAAATGGAGAACAATTTTTAGTAATGAAGATTGTTGTTTATTACTGCATTTTTAATTGCAAAGTGTCTATTGTTGCGCTTTATTTCGTCAAGCTGACTAGTAAGTATTCAAAATACTTTGAAGAAATTAATAATCTGTATTGAACTATTTAATTAATTTGTTTTTTGCAATAACACACTTTAAAAGTGATTAAATTTTCTGCGATGCTATTTTAAACTGGTTTTGTTTTAATTTTAGCTAACAGAGAATTTATAGAGTAAGGAAATTTGTAAGGCTCGTTTTAAAATAAGTATTTTAAAACGAGCCTTTATTGTATTAATTATTGATATGACCCGGTATAACATAGGTTTGCTTGAATTATGTAGTATAAAGTTTAATTCAAATAACTATTGAAAAACCTATGAGTAGATAACATATATGGCTAGTACCTATTATGTTTTTCAGATCTTAAATTTAAAGGAATAAGTGTGGTTATAAAGCTTAGTACTGTCACAAAAGAAAATTATGAATCGGTTTGCGAACTTGATGTATTAGAAGAACAAAACGATTATGTGGCCTGCAATATGTGGTCGTTAGTTGAGTCACAATTTAATGATGGATACGAAACTCGCGCCATTTATTTAGATGATAAAGAGGTTGGTTTTTTTATGTGGGTACTTGAAACCCCTGATAAAATTTCGATTTGGCGATTTATGGTAGATCATCAATATCAACAAAAGGGCATAGGCAGAAAAGCGCTTGATTTGGCTCTAAATGAAATTAAACAAGTTTCCGGATTAAAAAAAATAGAGATTTGTTATAACCCAAAAAACCCAGTTGCTAAGTCATTTTATTCAAGTTTTGGCTTTAATGAAATTGGCATGGATGAAGATAATGAAGACATGCTTGCCATTATAAAACTATAAACAGCTTTCATTTATTTAGGGATTAATTGTGAGTCATTAGCTAAAATAATAGAAATTATAAAAGTACATTTGACTCCCTAATTACTGGCTCGAAAAAGAAACTGCACGCGAAACTATAAATATTTAAGCTGTTGAATTTATTTTTTTAATTGATATTTCATAGGCCGTTGCAGAAATTTAAACACGTTAACAGAGCAATAAGAAATAATGTTTAATGAAAGTTGATGATATAAGAGTATTTATCTCTAGTTGAAAACGTCGAGTGCAGTTTTTCATCAGAAATTTTAGAGTGTTGAACTTGTAAATAACCTAATGCTGCAGCTAATCGTATTAGATATAAATAATGTATTTAATTAAATATGAACTAATTAAGTTTGAGCCTAGGGGGGAAGTCATTTATTTATGGGGATCTTAAGGAGACCTTTGGCATGTTACGAAGTTGAATGATTAAATTGCTCATTGAGATATCACTTTCGCTAATCAGAGACTTCAACACCTAAGTGAACAGCGGTGATTTGTTGCTCTTTTAGTTTATCCCAAAGTAAGTTTTTAAGCTGTTCAGGAAATACTTTTATTGATTGTAACTCAGCTCTTGTAAACCATTTTAGTTCTGTGATTAAGTGTTCTGTATTTTGAGTGTTGGCTATATTTTTTAAGCTTACTTCACCTTGAACAGAATTAATTAAATAATATTGTTCGACATGGTAAATGTTGCTACTTTTTTCAAAAAACTCTTTAATAAACATTAAAGGTCCAACTTCAGCGGTTAAGCCCGACTCTTCAAATACTTCGCGTTTTACAGTTGCTTTTGTTGAAGTATCAGTTTCTTCTAGACCTCCACCTGGAGGAGCCCAATAATGATAATTTGCATGTTTATGCTTTAGTAACATAATTTTGTCATCAACAACTATAATGCCTGCAGCTCTTATTCTATGTTTCATAATGATGTTTTTATTTTTCATGATTAATCGCCCAACAATAATTGGGCGATTGTACTAGAGTTGAATTTACATAGTGTGGAAAATAAATAAAATTATTTATGTTTAACGATACGACCTGACTTCATTACAAAATCAACATCTAATAATGCTTCAATATTTTTAAGTGGGCTATTATCTACCGCAATAATATCTGCAATTTTTCCTATTTCTAAGGTGCCTAGCGAGTCACTTTTACCGATTAAATCAGCAGCATTGATTGTTGCTGATTTGATTATTTCATTTGGTTTCATGCCTGTTTGATACATTAATACTGCTTCACGCGCATTGTTGCCGTGGCGAGATACGCCACTATCGGTACCATAAGCGATTTTTACCCCGGCGTTAACTGAGCGTTTAAAGTTAGTAATCATATCGCCGCCAACTCTGATTGCCTTGGCTGCAATCACTGGCGACATAAAATCACTATTTTTTGCCATGCCAACAACAGTATCGCCAGCCATTAATGTTGGCACTAAATATGCGCCAGTTTGTTTGAATAGTTTTATGCTTTCTTCATTGGCATAACTGCCATGTTCTATACTGTCTACCCCAGCGCGCAATGCTGCATTTATGCCTGTTGCTGCATGAGCATGACTTGCTACTTTTCGGCCTAATGCATGGGCGGCATTGACAACTTCGGTTAATTCATCATCTGCCATTTGTTGTCCTGTGCCAGTATTGGTATCAGATAATACACCGCCGGTAGATGTGATTTTAATGACATCAGCGCCGTATTTTATTGCGCGACGTGTTGCACGGCGACAATCATAAGGTCCATCACATATAGTTTGTGCTGTATGCATATCTAATAAATCTGGACTCATACCATCAACATCGCCATGACCACCCGTTACAGCAACATTGCTACCCGCCGCTATAATTCTTGGCCCATCAAGATAGCCTTTTTTAATGCCGTCTCTTAATGCAAAACTTTGTTCAGGGCTACCGCCTAAATCACGTACTGTTGTAAACCCTGCCATTAAAGTTTTTTTAGCAAAATAAGCACTTTTAACAAGCTTGTCTGCGTCTGACATTCTCAGTTTTTCACTATCATTTTTAGGGCTGAACTCACCTTGTAAATGTACATGCATATCCATTAAACCGGGTAAAACAAAGCTAGATGATAAATCAATTAAAGTCGCATTTTTTGAAATTTCTTTTGGCTTAACAAAGCCTTTTTTTACCGCTGTGATAACGCCATCTGTGATCACTAAAGTTTGGTTTTTTACAGGTGCTTTACCAGGAATTGATAAAAGTGACCCAGCATGGATCACCTGTGTATTTGATAATGCCGATGTGGAAATCAAACTGCTTGTAGCGAGTGTGCTAAGGCAAATTGTTTTAATTATGGAATTCATTGAATGCGCCTTCTTTATTAAAGAGTTATTTATTTTTATCGGTTTACTTTATCACTTGTTAAAAATTTATGAATCATGATGCGATAAAATTGTGTAATTACATGATGAATTTAAATATAAAATTGAATATTTTCGGCTCAGTGAGTGAAAAGTTATATTAAGAAAATAAAATCAGCGGTTTACGACAAGGACTTATTAAAATTCTAAAATAAAAGACAATAAACTAAATTTAACTTAAGTTTTTATATATGAAATGAAATTTAATATATCAATTAGTTATTAAGAAAAAATATTTTCGGAATAACTTCATATAAAACAGATAAGTACCAATAAAGATAAATATATTGAAGTTTTTGAGTTTACACTTGCTTTATGACAGCGTTGTCTTTTTTGGTTTGATTTTAGTTTATTTAAAACAATGAGTTATAGCTATTATGTTTTCTGTGGTAATGATTTCTTGTATATTAAAGTTTACAGTAGTTGATTGTTGTTAACAAAAGGATAATATTTACATCTTCTCATTAACACTATTTAATGATTTTGTTCCTGTAGCGGAACTAAACAATAAAAAAGAATTTCAGGGGAAATTATGGCTTTTAAAAAAACGTTACTAGCAACAACAATTGCGCTGTGCAGTGCAACTGCTTTTGCTGATATAACGAATTCTACTTTTGTGTTAGCAGCAGGTGATCCACTTACTCCTCAGCAATGGCATCTACAAAATACAGGGCAAAGTGGTTTTTCACAATCTTCAGGTATTGCTGGCAATGACTTAGATATTGATTTTGCACATTTGATGGGCATTAAAGGTCGTGGTGTAACAGTATCAGTAATCGATACCGGTGTTGAAATTGCACATCCAGATTTAGTTGCTAATGTTGTGCCTGGCTCAGTTAATTTGGGTGATGGTACGGATTCACCTACTGATACACATGGTCATGGTACTTCTGTAGCGGGTTTAATCGCAGCAACAGAAGGTAATGGTATTGGAGGACGTGGTGTTGCACCTTTAGCAAATTTAATCGGTTTTAATTTCTTATCAAACCAAACTGTTTCAGCTTGGTTTGTATCACATGGTTTATCAGAGGACTTCCGTCAGTTAGACCGTTTTACAGATCCTCGTGTATTTAACCAAAGTTACGGTAGCACACCAGCTACGCCTCAAAAGCTAGATTATGTAGCAAACCCATTTGCAGAAGTGCAAAACTTAGTAATGCAAGATATTACAGAAAATAGCCACTGGGGTCGCGGTGCTGTTTATGTAAAATCTGCTGGTAACTCTTTTGGTTCATATAATGCGTATTATCAAGGTTTGCCTATTTTAGTATTACCTTATGAAAACCGTGAGTTTTTTAATAATAATGGTTTACCATTCCACAGCTCAAATATAAGTGCAGATAACAATAACTATTGGAACTTAGTTGTTTCAGCAACTAATGCACAAGGTAAGTTATCTTCTTACTCATCAGTGGGTTCAAGTGTCTTTTTAACTGCTCCAGGTGGTGAATTTGGTCAAAATGCACCTGCTATGGTAACTGTTGATTTAATGGGATGTGACAGTGGTTCAAATGTTACAGGTGAGCACGCTAACGCATTACATGGTGGCTCAGAACTTGATCCAAACTGTGATTATACAGGTACTATGAATGGTACTTCGTCTGCAGCGCCAAACACATCAGGTGCTATTGCAACAGTTATGTCAGCAAACCATGCTCTAGATGCACGTACAGTACGACATTTACTTGCAACAACAGCACGTAAAACAGATGCTGATAATACTGGTGTCGCACTTTCTTTTGAAGATACAACTGGTGAAGTGGTTAGTTATGACGCAGTACCAGCATGGCAAACAAATGCTGCAGGTTATAATTTCCATCACTATTATGGTTTAGGTGCTGTTGATGTTGATGCCGCAGTTTATAAAGCATTATTCACAGGTGTTTCATTACCTGAACAACAAATAACACCTTGGCAGACAACAACTGCTGATGCTCAGATCCCTGATGCTTCTTTAGTGGGTGCACAAAGTGTTATTTCTAGTGAGTCAGATCTGACTGTTGAATCTGTTCAAGTTAAACTGAATATCGATCATAGCCGTTTACGTGATTTATCTATCGAACTTATTTCACCTGCTGGCACACGTAGTATACTTATGAGTGCGCGTACTGGTTTCTTAGGTGGTAATGAAGGTGGTTACACTGACGCAGTTATGCTGAATACACATTTTTATGGTGAGCAAGCGAAAGGTGATTGGACTATCAAAGTACTAGATACTGATAAAGGCACTAGCTACACATTAGGATACAATCAACAAGTTGGCTTAATTGGTTTTAATAGCCGAAATAATGAAATTGCTGGTGTTTTAAAAGACTGGTCTATTCGTATATTTGGTCATTAATTAGGAGTTGTAACCATGAAATTATTAATTTTAGTAAGTAGCCTTTTAAGTACATCTGTTTTAGCATCACAACCAAGCGTTGCTGATTTATCTAAGCTTTCTATTACACCAGTAGAAGCATTAAAGTTAGTTAAAAAAAGTGTGACTATTAATGGTGTTGTTTATCAACAAGAAGCAAAGCCAAATTTAAATAAACGTGCTCTTTCTAATCACATTGAGATCCCAAGTTTAGTCATTGGTGAAGTTGTTAATAGTACTGATGGCTTTACAGCATATGATGTTACTGGTGAGATAATTGTTAAACTAGCTGGTGATGTAGATTTAGATACTTTTAGTAAAGATAATAACCTGACGATTAAGCAGGCTTATAAAAACTTTTATATCTTAAAATCTGGTGATAAAACAAATTTATTACCGCTTGTTGAGCAGTTACAAAGTTTACCAAATGTTGTTTCTGCAACAATTGATTTAGCAGATAAAGGTATTAATACACATTAATTTGTTTATTTTACTTTATAAAAAACCCGCTTGTTAGCGGGTTTTTTTATGTTTATTAATTAAGTAAAATTAATAAAATAATTAAGTTTTATTACTTTTTAATATACTCACTAAAAGCGCAGGTAAAAAACTCAGAGTTAAAACTGTAGAAAAAATAATACCGCATAAAACGATAATACCGACACCGCGATATAACTCAGTACCATCACCTGGTATTAACACTAAAGGCGCTAAACCGAAGACTGTTGTAGCTGTTGACATCAGAATTGGCATTAAACGTTTTTCTACCGCAGCTTTTACGGCATCAATCACATTACTACCTGCTTTTGACATATTTTTAAGTGTTTGATCTACAATTAATATCGGGTTATTTACAACTGTTCCTAAAAGAATTAAGAACCCTAACATAGTGATCATATCTAAAGGTTGATGAAATGATGCGAGCCCCATTTGAGCTAATAGGGAATTAACGCCATTTACTGATACTAAACCCAATAGTCCGCCTGCCATGCCTAAAGGTATTGTTGCTAAAATAAATAGCGGATACCGCCAGTGGGTGAAAATGGCCACCAATAATAAATAGCTTAAAACAATAGAAATAATAAAGTTTGAAGATAATGACGCCTTTGTTTCTTCAAGTTGATCTGCAGCACCACTGATAGTTAGATTGATCCCTTGGGCAATTTTGCCATTTTGAAGTAAGTTGGTAATTAGCTGCGTTCTTACCATTTCTTCTGCATTTTCTAATGCGATATTTTTTGGAGGGATAATATAAACAGAAACAGTACGTTTACCATCAACCCTGCGTAAACTATCACTGCTATAGTTTTCTTTCATATCAGCGAGTGCACTCAATGGCATAACTTGGCCTGCTGGTGTCATAATAGATGAGCTAGATAATTGCTCTAGGCTTTGTTTATTGCCTGCACTACTAAATATAAATACATCAACTTTACTGTCTTCTAAAATAAACTCATCAACATAAGCGCCATCACTAAAAGCAGAAATCGCATAACCTAATTCACTGTTGGTTAAACCTAGCTCAGCGAGTCGGTCCCATCTTGGCTTAACTTCAATGAGTGGTTGGTTTAAACTTAAAGAACTCGGGTTAGAGTTGATTTGAGGGTTGTCAAAAACCACTTCTGCTTGGTCATAAACTGCTTGTGCTGCTTGATACAGTTCGATTAAATTTGGGCCTGAGATATCTACCGCGACAGCGCGAGTTCCGCCATCATTACTTGAAATAATTGAACCACGAGAAGAAAATGCACGCATATTCTCATAACTTTTAAATTTAGCTGTTACAGCATCCATCATAGCTTGGATATTACTCGGATCGCTCGGTCTACTTAACATCCAAATACGGCCTGCCGATACACTCATTGAGTAATAACTGAGCGGTGGCATATCAGTTTTACCATTGTCAAAATCATTATGCGCTGCGTTAATATGGAGATCAAAATAATCTCTTAGTTCTAATCCAATGCGTTGCATTTCACTTAAATTGTAGCTAGGTGGGGCAATCATGATTGAAAAAGCTTTAGGTTCTTCACCTTCAGGTAAATACTCTGTAGCAGGCATTAAAACATAAGCGAGCATCAGGATCGCAACTGAAAATGAGGCGACCGTACCAATGGCTCTTGATTTAGTTTTAATAAAGAAGCTTACAAATTTAATCCATTTAGTTGAGAGCTGTAAGTGATTTTTTTGCGTATCAGATTTATTTTTATCAAAGTTAGCAATTGCAACTGGCACTACAAAAATTGCAACTAACATAGATGCAATGATGGCGCCTGAAATCGCTATGGCAATATCAGAATAAAGCTGGCCGGCTTCTTGTTGAACAAATAATATAGGTGCAAATACTAATATTGTTGTTGCAGTGGATGCCAATACCGCAGGCCATACATCTTTAACACCAGCAATTGCAGCATCAAACCTTTCTAAGCCTCGCTTTTTTGCTTGCATAATGCTTTCTAAAACAACAATGGTATTATCTACCGTCATACCAATAGCAAAGGCGACACCAGCAAGTGAAATAACATTGATTGTACGATTAAATAGCATGAGTCCTAAAAATGCAGCTATGGTACACATTGGGATCCCAAGTATGCCAATCATAGTCACTTTAGCCGAGCGTAAAAAATAATACATAACTAATGTGGCTAACAATGCGCCTAGAATTAAATTAAACCACACATTTGAAAGTGAGCTCTGCACATATTCAACATCATCGCTTATTAATAGTAATTCAAGACCATTATGCTTTAATAGATCAGCATTGATTTTTTCGACGACAGAGCGCATATCTTCTTTGATTTGGATAACATTGGAACCACTTTCTCTGCGAACAGATAAACTGATAGTGCGTTCACCATCTAAATAAGAAAGGCTTCGAGTTTCATAATGATCAAGTACCACTTCAGCGACATCTTTAAGGCGAATATTAATGTTGTTTTTACGTTCGATTATTACATTTTCTAATTGAGCTACATTTTCAAATCGACCAATTACACGAATTAAATATCGCTGTTTTTGTGTTTCAATATCACCAGCAGAGGCATCTTTATTACGATTTCGAATGGCATTTCTAACAGTGTTTAAACTAATACCTCGCTGAGCAAGTCTTGAAGGATTGACCTTTATTTGGATTTGTTTTGCTGCACCACCACCGACTCTGATCTCAGATACACCTTGCACACTTTCCATTCTTGGGCGTATGTAATCTTCGGCATAATCTCGGATCAAGTCCATATCTAAATCAAGTGGGTTACCTTTATTTGGCTTTAATGAAAAATGCATAAATGCATTACTCGAAAAAGAACTTGAAACAAGTCTAGGTTGATCAACATTTTCAGGATAAGAAGAAACTTGGCTTAAAGCATTATTTACGTTTATCATGGCATCATTGACTTCAACCCCAAATGGAAACTCTAGCTCAATTGTAGCTTGTCCCATGCGAGCAATAGATGTCATGCGTTTTAAATTAGGTAAGCTACGTAAATATCGCTCTTGCTCAATTAAAATGTCTTTTTCTACATCTTGTGGTGTTGCTCCTGCCCAACCTGTTTGTACAGAAATTGTTCTTACTTCTAAGTCGGGAATCATCTGTACTGGGATTTTTAACGCACCTACTATGCCTAATATACAAATAATAGATACAATTACAGCAACTAAAGTGCCTTTATGTATGACAGCTTTAAACACTAGATTACCCCTTTATTATCTTTGATTGATACAGAAGTGCCATCTACTAACAATTCACTGCCAGAAATAATAATAGCTGCGTGATCAGGTACGCCTAATAGGGTGACTTGGTCAAAGTTAGTTTGTACTAATTGCACTGCTAATCTTTTTATTTTGTTATCTATAACTGAGTAAACACTATAGCTATCATCAGGGTGACGCTTTAAAGCGGTTTTCGGCAAAGTGACTTGAGTTGCTTGTTGGCCAGACAGAGACAGTTTCACCTTCGCCGACATTCCTGGTACAAGTTGCGTATTTTTAGGTAGATCAATACGTGCTTGAAATGTGCGACTGATTGGGTTTGAAACAGTTACAAATTGAGATAAATTTAGTTGTATGATGTCTGTAGGAGAAGTATCTGGGATCACAGATGCGTTTACAGCAGTACTTGTTTTAATTTGATTAAAATACTCTTGAGGAATATTGATAAAGATACGTAAAGAATCATTAGATACTAACTGAAATGTCGGGTCTTGTTGCGCTATCCATTCACCCACATCTATATTTCTTTGCGCAATTACGCCTGAAAAAGGGGCTGTTAATGCGTGTCTTTTTAGGATTTCTTTTTGTAAATCTACCTTAGCTTGCTCTTGAGTCATTAAAGCTTTGCTTAATGCTAGGTTTGCTTTACGCTCCGATAAAAGCGTTTCTGCGATTACTTGCTTTTGGGCCAGCGCTTGTATTTCATTTAATAAACGTACATTTTCTTGATATTGTATTTTTGCTGAATCTAACGTCGATTTGGCTTGCGCTAACTGAATTTTAGCTAATGTATCATCGAGTTCTATTAAAGTTTGCCCTTTAACAACCGCATCACCAGCATCTACTTTGATTGATTTTACAATGCCTGCTTCAAGTATGGTGAGTTGAGCATTATTTAAAGCTTCTACATTTCCGCTAAGTGATATTTCATAATTCTTAATTTCTTGTTTTGAATATACAACCTCAACGTTAAGTGGTTCAGCTTGAGCCTTTAGACCTAATGATGTAAACAGCAAAAAAAGCTGAATATAAACAATATTACGCATATATAACCTTAAATAAATTTTGATAAATTGAATTAATATTATGCAATTTATCAAACGCAGCGTGAACGGAACGTGAAAACAGTTCTCATTTAGAGTCAGAGAAATGAACCTGAAATATTTAAACATGCTAATTAAGGTGAAGAGATTGGATGTTCACGTTCCTATCACATTAGATTCGCTTATAATAAACATGAGACTATTTAGGAAGATATATGCGCATCTTACTTGTTGAAGATAATACTGATTTAGCTGCTAGTTTAGTTGATTACTTAGAAATGAAAGGACATAGTTGTGATTTAGCTTTTAATGGTGAAGCGGGTCTAAACGCCGCAATCTCAAATACTTACGATATGTATATTTTTGATATTGCGATGCCTAAAATGGATGGCTTAGAACTGTGTAATGTTATAAGAACGCAATACTATGATTATACACCTATTTTATTTTTAACTGCCCGAGATACGCTTGAAGACAAAATAGCTGGTTTTGCAGCGGGAGCGGATGACTATTTAATTAAGCCATTTGCTTTAAGTGAGTTAATTATGCGCTTAGAAGCAATATATAAACGCTATACAGGTGTGAAAACCCAGCTACAAGTAGCCGATTTACAAGTGAATTTAAAAACCGAAGAAGTATCTAGAGCAAATTCAAAAATATCGCTTTCGCCAAATACTTATAAATTATTAGTGATTTTAATGCATCGTACGCCTGAAGTCGTTTTAAGGCATGAACTTGAGCATTTAGTTTGGGGTGAGGATCTACCTGACAGTGACTCGTTAAGAAGCCATATTTATAAACTACGCAGTAAAATTGATAAACCTTTTGATATTCCATTAATAAAAACAGCAAAGGGCAGAGGGTTTAGTCTTTCATGAAACTATTTCAAAGTATTCGTTTTAGAATTGTAGTTGCCTGTATTTTCTTTTCAATTATTGTAACTGCTTGTTATGGATGGCTTACGTTTCATGGCGCGAGTGTTAATTCTGATGAACTATTTAATTGGTATATATCACAAGAAGCTGATTTGATAATCGCTGAATATAATCAAGATCCGAGTAAAGAACTGCACAAAAGTACAACGGCTAAAGTATTGATTTCAGATGAACGTAGTGTCATTAAATTACTAACACAATATTTTGAAGGCAAAAGAAGTCAAACTCAATTTGAAAAAGCTAACTCTTTAGATCAAATTAGACTACCAGGTCCGACATTTATTACTGAACAAGGTCATACAATATATGAATTTAGCGATGATAATATTACTGTTCATATTTTAAAATCAACACTACCAAAACTAAAAAATAAATATTTTTATTATATTGTAGATGTGACTAAGTTTGGTAGTTACGAGAACAATTCTAGGAAATATATTGCGAGTGTATTTTTTAAAGTACTCGTAGTGATTATGTTGTTAGGCTTAATCATCGGATTTGTTTTGGCTAAGATGGTGGTATCTCCACTGACTCGATTGGCAAAGTCGGTAGATTCAATTGATTATAGTCAACTAAAAAAATCTAAAGAAACA
Source organism: Pseudoalteromonas sp. C2R02 (assembly GCF_018860845.1). Taxonomy (NCBI): domain Bacteria; kingdom Pseudomonadati; phylum Pseudomonadota; class Gammaproteobacteria; order Alteromonadales; family Pseudoalteromonadaceae; genus Pseudoalteromonas; species Pseudoalteromonas sp. C2R02. Next base: position 226,020 of record NZ_JAHKQC010000045.1, read on the forward strand.
TACTTTAATGATGAAATTGGGTTTCTTGCAAATAGAATAGATTCATTTGTAGTTAGAACAAATGAATTTATTCAAAGGGAAAAAGCATTTTCACGTGATGTCAGCCATGAACTAAGAACACCTCTTGCAAGTAGCCAAGCTGCACTTGAGTTAGCCATGTCTACTGATGAAGGTCAACAAAGTGTGATGAATAAATTTTTGCAACGTATGTTTCGTGCAAATAAGGATATGACACATTTAATTGAAACTTTTTTGTTATTAGGCCGAGAAGAATCATCAAATTTAAGTACTGTTGAGTTTAATTTACATGAGTTAGTTAATCGCTCTTTTACTAAACATGCTTACTTGAAACGAACATCTCATATCCAATGCATCAATAAAATCGAACCTAATTGTATTATACGTGAGGCTGAGCAGTACTTAGCAATCGTGATTGATAACTTGGTGCGCAACGCACTACAACATACAAATGATGGTTATGTATTAGTATACGCAGATGGTAATAAAATTTTTGTTGAAGATACCGGTGATGGTGTTAATAACAAGGATAATCAAGTTCAACAAGTTAATGTTCTTAAAAAATCGGGTGTTGGTTTATCAATTGTAAAACGTTTAAGTGAAAGCCAAAACTGGCAAGTGGAAATGTTGAGTAAACATGGAGAGGGCACGTGTGTTTCTATCACTATATCAAGGTCATTGTAATCATTTAGTTCCTGTAATTAATACTCTACTAGCTTGTTTTTGAAATAATTTCCTATATCGAACTTAAATTATTTATCTCGTCTTAATTACTTGCATGGTGATTTAAATCGTACTTTAATAACGTGATTCACAATAATTATCATTTAGACTTGCGGGGCGCTTGTCTTATTTTAAGCACAAGGATGTATAAATGCCGTTACCTAAGGTATTGGCAATAGGTAAATACATGACTATCAGAAAGACCTTTTTTTGGCTGCATTTGATTATTGGCTGTAGTGCGGCAATTTTTATATTTTTAATGTCAATTACAGGTGTCGCGTTAACTTATGAGCGCCAAATGATTAAATCAGCAGAGCGAAGTGATTATCCAAGTAAGCCTGAAAATATAAATCAGACTTTGCCTTTGTCAGAAATTTTAGTGATCGCACAAGGCTATGAAACTAAAAAGACGCCTCAAATCGTCATAGAAAATACGCCAAATGCACCTGTTATCATTAAAGATGGCAGAAAAAAAGTGGCTTATTTAAACCCTTATACAGGTAAAGAAATGGCAGTTCCGGGGCAGGGCACTAAAACTTTCCTTCGTAAATTGCGTGCATTTCATCGCTGGCTAACATTAGATGGTAAATTCAGTGAAAACGGTCGCTGGGTAAATGGCATCTCTAATGTCATTTTCATTGCTTTGATTTTATCTGGACTATATTTATGGTTACCTAAAAAACTTAAATCTCGCGCACTAAAACAAAGACTGACTTTAAGCGGAAACTATAAAAATAAAAGTGTAAGAAATTACCAATGGCATAATGTTTTTGGTTTTTATATGGCACCAGTGTTATTTATTTTGGCTTTTACAGCGATATTCTTTTCATTTAAATGGCCAGGTCAAACTCTCAAACAATATGCATCAACTCAATCAACTGAGCTGACTAAACCAGTAGCGCTTGCAATGGAACAAAAGTCATCTTTATTGCCTATTAATAAGCAGTTGCTTACGGTAAAAGCGCATTATCCACAATGGCAAAATATTCAATTCTCGTTAGATAATGTGCAAACCAGTAGTAAAATTTATAATGTTGATAATGGCAATGGTGGTGAGCCACAAAAACGTGTTTCTGTATTAATAGATGGCTTAAATGGTGAGCTAATCGAAGAAATGAAATTTGAACACAAATCGAATTATAACAAACTACGTAGCTATATTAGATTTGGCCATACAGGTGAAGTGTTTGGCATATTAGGCCAAACGATTGCAGGTATCGCCTCATTACTAGCTTGTTTATTGGTTTATACAGGGGTGATGTTATCTTGGCGACGCTACCAAAGAAGTAAAAATGTTAAGGAAGCCGAAACAGAGTTGATAAGCTAATTATTTTATTGATTCAATAAAACCCGCATTCTACGGGTTTTTTTATACTTGTGATGTATTGTTCAATTTAATTAGATGAATTGTGAGACTTGATCTCTGCCATTATTTTTAGCGTTATAAAGTGCTTTGTCTGCGCGCTTAAATAACTGCTCAAAAGAATCATCTTTTGCTTTTAAGCTGGTTACACCTAGACTTACTGTTATACTTATTTCACCTTGCCAATCACCTTTTACTGTCATATTTGCAAGTGTATTTCGAATGCGTTCTGCAACTTGATTCGCAACATCTATAGGTGTTTCAGGTAATAATAAACAGAACTCTTCCCCACCAATACGGGCTAATATATCTTCGTTTCTAATCACTGGTTGTAAAGCTTTAGCTAATTGTATCAGTACTTGATCACCTGCAGGGTGCCCATATTTATCATTAATATTTTTAAAGTGATCGATATCAAAAGAGATTAATGAAAGTGAATTGCTGTGCCTGCATGTGCGGTTAAACTCTTTTTCAGCTTGTTCAATAAAAAATCGACGATTATAAAGTTCAGTTAAAGGGTCTGTATTGGCTTGTTTTTTAAATTGTTCTTTTAGTTGATATAATTCAGTTACATCTGATGAAAAGCCAATCAGTGCGGGAAGTTCACCTTCACGGTTATAAGGTACTTTGATACTTAAATACCTATATTGATTACCTTCCTCATCAATAACTTCTTCATCTATGACTTGTTTTTCATTGGTTTCAAATACTTTTTTATCTGATTGATAGAAGTGATCGGCAATTTCAGCTGGTAATATGTCGTTTTCTTTTTTACCTATGATTTCATCAACAGGGTAACCAAATAGTTTAGCTGTTTTATTATTGACATATAAAAGCTCTCTTTGTAAGTTCTTCATATAAATATGCGCATCTACATTATCTAATACAGTGTCTAATAGCTGTTTTTGATGCCGGATTATCTTCTGTAATTTCTTTTCTTCAGTAATATCGGTTGATATACCGCACATACCAATTATCTTTTGGCTATCGTTAAAAAGAGGTTTTTTTATAGTTCTATAAATATGTGTTTGACCAGTTTCTTTAACAACATTAGTTTCTTCATTTTCAATGGTAGCGCCTTGTGATATGACTTTATTATCATTGGCTTTTAATTGTTTTGATAAAGGAAGATCAAAAAAATGGCTATCATCTTTACCTAATACTTCGTTTAAAGGGCGGTTAAATAAGTCTAATACTGCTTGATTGGCATATACATAACATCCATTTAGATCCTTTGCATAAATAAAAGCGCCCACATTTGTTAGTATATTTTCTAATAGTCTTAGCTGCTTTTTAAGTTGCTCAGGAGGGGTGATAGATGTTTTTTGCATTACTCAGCCTTTATTATGATGAGTCGCTATTATAATCAATATTAGAGTAATTTTAAGTAAATTGTGATTTTATGATGCTAAATGTAATAGAGTTTTGTAAAGTGTAATTTTTGAAGGCGTTGGTTGAAAACCAACAGAAAGTTAATTTTGAGGGAAAGTACATTTTTATATTTCATAAATAAAAAACCCGCTGATCAGCGGGTTTTATTGTTTATATAGGTAAACTCTTAATTAAAAGAAGTTAACTTTAAATTCAGCACCAATATAGCGAGGTTCGTTAACCATGCCAGAGTTGTTGTTGAAGTCTACACCACCGATGATCACTTGCTCATCAGTTAAGTTACGTACAAAAGCAGACACTTGGTATTCGTTATTACCGCTTTCCCAGTTGTAACCTGTGCGAATACCGCCTTCAAGTAATGCTTTACCGTTAAATTCTTCTGCACGATATAAAAAGAAGTTGATGTCACTACGGTAAGACCAATCTGTGTAAGCAAAGAATTCGCCATCAGCAATTTCAGTTGCATAACGTAAAGTAAAATTAGCAATCCACTCTGGAGAGTTAGGTAAGCTATTGCCATCAATGTTAGCCATAGTCACTGGGCCAAAAGCACCAGGAACTTGGTTAGTAGGATCTGTAACAGTACAAGTACCTGAACCACAAGTCGCAACTTCTAAGCCATCATCTTGAATTTCAGTGCTGTTATAGCTTACATTGAATGATGCATTAATTTCATCTGTTAATATCCACTGTGTATCAAGTTCAAAACCGTAACCAACCGTTTTATCGGCGTTTAGTAATGTATTTGAATTTGATTCACCACCTACAGCTGTTAACTGTTGATCATTCATTACAAAATAGTAAACAGTGGCGTTTACACGACCGCGACCATCTAATACGTCTGATTTAATACCTGTTTCGAAAGAATTAGTTGTTTCAGAATCTGCAACACTTACATTTTGATCATATAAAATGCGACCTTGAACACTTGGTGCACGGAAGCTATTAGCTAAACGTGCAAAAACATTAACATCATCATTAAGCTTGTAAACACCGCTTACATCCCAGCTTACATGACTATCACTTGGATTTGCAGATTCAGTAAAGTTAGTTTCTTCTTTATCAGTATCTGAAAATGGATTATCAATTAACTTAGCTGTAAAATCTTTTTCATCATGAGAATAACGAACACCTACTGTCATAGATAAGTCTTCAGATACATCATAATCTACAGAACCGAATACTGCATATGCAGTTGTTTCTTGATCTTGTGTAGAGTAACCATTTTGTGCACCATGATTAACATCATCAGCTGTACTTGTTACAAAATCATAAGAATCGATAATTAGGTCTTCGTAGTAATAAAAAACACCCGTTTGATAGTTTAAAGGGCCATTTAAATTACTAGATAAACGCAGTTCTTGCGTGTATTGGTTGTGATCTGGAATAGCATCAGCTGATTGCGCACCCCACCACACAGCGTATGAATCTTCAATTGGATTACCTAAGTAACCACCATCAACATCGGCACGAGAATAAATTTCTGCGCTTTCCCATGCTGAGATTGAAGTTAAAGTATGCGTATCACTTAAATCCCATTCAAGTTTTAAGTTAGCGCCTTGTGTGGTTACTTGTTGCGTCGCAAATTCTGCCGCATCTTGATATACAACGTCAGCGTCGAAGTCATCACGAATTTCGTTGGTACCAGGTTTTGCAATATTTGTATGGAACACAATCGGTGTGCCATCTAAATCACGCCAGTGATAGTTTAATAAAGCAGAAAAGTCGTCTGCTTCATATAAGAATTGAATACGTGTTGCATTTTCTTCGTAACCGCCTAAAACGTCGTCTTGCTCAAAGCCTTCAGCACGGTTATCAATGTAATCATCTTTTTCTTGATGAAGACCAGAAATACGCATTGATAAGTTATCTGTTAATGCAGTACCTACAGCACCTTCAAAATCAATTGCGCCTAAAGTACCGTATGATAAAGCTGCATAACCACTTGTATCTTCTGAAGGTTTTACTGAATCAAATTTAACTAAACCAGCAGGAGTATTACGACCAAATAAAGTACCCTGTGGACCACGTAAAACTTCTACACGCTCCATATCAAATACAGGGAAACCTTTTAATATTGGATTTTCTTGAACAACTTCATCAACAACTAAAGAAACAGGTTGTGAAGCGTTTAAATCGAAATCTGTATTACCTAAACCACGAACATAAAAGCGCGGAAAGCTACGACCAAAAGATGATTCAACCGCAAGTGATGGGATTTTTGCATTCATAAAACGAATGTCCATACCTGCTGAACTATATGCCTCTAAATTATCACCTTGTAATGCAGAAACAGAAACTGGGATTTCTTGTGCATTTTCAACACGTTTACGTGCTGTTACTGAGATAACTTCTAATTGATTGGCTTTTGCTTGATCTTGCACTTGGGCGTCAGCTGCATAACCTGCAGCAGAAAACAAAGCTGTATTGATTAATACTGCTAAGGTTGTCTTTTTCATTGCTTTCATGTCGGATTTAACCTTTTTTCACTCTAAAATTTCAACGGTAATATGTAGCGCCATATTACATTGGCGATGAAAGGTTCAATTTTACGCAAATTATGCGGACCTAGCGGGTAAGAGTGGTAGACACCGTTAGGTTGAACCTTACAGTGGAAATTATAGCACGGTGAAAGTATAATTAATGCAGTAAATGTTAAGAAATTGTATTTTAATTAGTGTTTTAACATTTTATAAACATAAATAATGCAAATTAAATTAGAGTTTTTACTCTATAAGTCTATGATACTAATATAAACTTTTAGTGCGGGCTTTCTACAGGACAAATGTCCGTATTAAATGGAATTATTTTAGATTTTTTTTGTCTGAGTCAGATTTATTGAGATTTAAGGTTGTTTTCAACTCACCTTATACAATATACACAACTAATTCGGTATTTTTGGCATGCCATTAATCGTATTATAAAATGTTAATAAAAAGGTTAATGAAAATAACTCGATTAAAAAGTCATTATATATTTGGACTAGATTAGCCTTAATTAGAGCTAGGTTTTGTTTTAGTGAAAATAGGGTGGGTTAAGTAAATGAACAAAGGGTAAATCACAAGTATGAAAGGGTGGTTTCAAGTCACCCTTATATTGAGTTCACGCTATATGAGTTTTTGTTTAAGTTTATAAATCTCTTTTTTCGAATCAAAATGGACCTCAGCAATAGCACCATTAAAAAGCGTCATATTTGGTGGTAAATGACCAATATCAGCATCATATATGACAGGAATATTTAAATCATTTAACGCATTTGATAATGCTTCAAATGCAGAAATTTCCTTACCATTATTGGTTATTACTGCATTTCGTCCAATTAAAAGGCCATTAACTTTATTGAATACGCCTTTAAACTTTAAACTTAATAATGCTCGCATAAATGCGGTGGGCGACATTTCAGCATTTTCGATATATAAAATAACACCGTCGTCTATGTAGTTATGATGAAAAGCATCAAAATCAAAATATTCTGTGCCAATAATATTTGAAATAGTATCAAAGCAGCCGCCAATTAAACGTCCGTTAAACTGTGTCGTGTCTTTGTCGCCTAGTATTTTCCATTGTGTTGGCTCAGTTAAGTTTAAAGTGACATTGGGATTTTGGCTAAAAGAATCATTTTTAATTTGATAAAATTGAGATGACTGTTGTTCAAAGTTATCATCATCCTTTAGCTTTAAATGCGCTAAAGTATTTGATGTCAACAATTCAGCCTCATCAGGATGTAGTTGCATTAAGTTAGTTGCATGAACTGTTGACCAATTAAGTTTAGTTGTAAGCGTTGTTAAAACCGTACTGACATCAGAGAAGCCCATTATCCATTTAGGTTTGACAGATTTTAGGTATTCATAATCTAATAAGGGCAAAATATCCATTGCAAGTTCGCCGCCCCAAGGTGGCATAATGGCATCTATAGTATCATCGCATAAAAAGCGCATTAACTCTTGAGCGCGTAACTGTTTTGAAGCACTGACATGTTTAATATCTTTTCTAAGGCATTGACCTTCAATCACCTCAAAACCTAAATCTTTAAGATTTTTTAATACAATATCTAAACGCTGATGGCAGCTAGTTGCAACACCAGATGAAAAAGCGGTTATGGCAATTTTACTACCTGGTTTTAATGGTTTTGGGTATTTCACTTTATTCCTAAATTAATGAAACTTGAGACTGTTAAAGGTTACGATAAATAATGTTTCAAAACAACGTTTTATCTATAGATTAAAATGCCAGCTAAATTCTGATTTAAAAAGCTGGCATTGATTGCGTTATAAACTGAACTTTTTATGCTTCTCTATATAGTTATCTAAGTTCTCATGATTTTCTTTTTTAGCAAGTTTGATTGCTTTGTTTATGTAAAGTAATGCTGATGTTTGGTTATTTTGTGCATGAAAAACATCAGGTAATGTACGCATAGCAAAATGTGAGTTTGATAAAGCTTTAAACGATACTCAGCGATATGTAATGCAGTATCTAAATTGTTATGTCTAAGAAATATGTGAGTGTACTCATAGAGATCAGTCTCTAATGCTTTTACTTCATATCCTTATTTGTTAGATAAACGGGTATAATGTTTTTCTAGATTATGCTTATTTTTAGTGATGAGATTATGATTTGAAAACCAATTAGGAAATAGCTTTCTCATGGCTTTGTAAAACCCAGTTTAACGAATAATAAGCAACTTATTGTTTCAAGACGATTGGGTAAAACGCAAATATTCTTAAAGCATAATGAACAGCTAAGCTAAGCTTAGCTTATGCTAATGAAGGCGATGCAGAATATATTAGCCCGCCAATATGGTCACCAAATGAAGAAAATATCGCTTTTAGTGCAGATGGAAAGTTAGTTTTTATAAACCTCAAAAAGTCTGAAATAAAATTATCAACCTTGGATTATGATATTACTCGTGTATTAGATTGGCATGAAAATGGTAATAAAGTATTATTAAAAGGTTTTAACCAAGGGCAAGATTATTTACTTGAATGGTCAATAAATAAAGATGCAATCACTCAGTTAAATGATAGCAAAGTGATACAAGCATTTTATCAAAATGATTCATTATGTTTGTTATTCGCTAATGAGTTCAATTGTGCTCCTAATTTAAAGTGGCAGCCGAAAAATGAAACTATTTATGATGCTTTTAAAGTGCAAAAGGGGTTTATTGTTGTAACAAGAGCCCGTACTGGGCAATATTATTACATCATTAATAATGGCTTTACTCATATTATGAAACATAACTTTCCTAAAAGCATGTTTCATTTAACTGGGGTGAGTAAAAAGCTTAATCACCTGTATTTTTTCAAGCGAAACTAAAAAACAACAAAATGTAATTTTGTATGATTAATCTTGGGCATGATGATTAACATGCCCATTTCAGATCGCTAAGATACAAGCGCTTTATTCTTTGACTCTATTTTTGCTAACCATAATAAAGGCGCAATAATAAAAAGGGTGCCAACTGCCATGGTTAGATCTGGTATTTCATCAAACCAAATAAAACCAACAGCCACCGCACACAATAGACCACTATATTCGGCGCTGGCTATTTTACTTGCATCACTAGAGCGATAAGCCACGATGCAAATACCCGCATAGATTAAAATAAAACTACTAGAACCTGCAGCTGTGAGCATAGGTGTAAAATCCCAAGGCTTTCCTTCATATAAAGCTAAAGCAAATGCGATTGGAATGCCGACTATATTTGTCATAAATAAGGTTTGAAATACATTTTGCTGCTTTGGTAGCTTTCTTATTAGCAAATTATTTACTGCCATAGTGAATGCAACGATTAAAGCTGCAATGGCAGCCCAGTCTATATGTGTAGGGCGAATAACAATTAAAACGCCTATAAAACCAAAAATAGCGACACCAACAGCATGTTTAGATAACTTGTCATTAAATAGCACCATAGCAAGTGGCAGCATTAATAAAGGTGCGGCATAAAAAATAGCATTTACCGTTGCTAATGGCATTGAGCTAATTGCAATCACCATAAATACAGCACCTATTAACCAAATATGACCACGGATCACGTGCCATTTTAAACCTTGTTTAAAAGCTGTTTTTTTACCGATAAAACATAAAGGCAATAATATTAATGCCGCTGTAATTTGTCGAAAAAGTACAAATTGGTAAACAGCAATATCTTCAGAAAGTGTTTTGATCAAAGCATCAGAAAATACGGCAATTAAATTACCTATTACAAGTAAAATCATGGCTAAACCAACAGTCATATTATTCATCAAATCTCTCCTATAAAATTGTTCTGCAATTTGAATAGGAGAAGTTTATTGCAAACCTATAGATTATGTATAATGATTAAAATACTTTTAGTATGAGTTAAACTAATAATGAGTTTTTTAAATGAAGTTACCTCCGTTACGTGCATTACAATGTTTTGAAGCTGTTGCTAGGCTGAATAGTTTTTCACAAGCAGCAGATCAACTTAACGTCACACAAAGTGCGGTTAGCCACCAAGTAAAGCTTTTGGAAGAATATTTAGGTGAAGCTATGTTTAGTCGCCATGGCCGCTCTTTTGCTTTAACAGAAGTAGGGGAGCGGTATTTTGAAGAAGTAACACATTCATTAAGTAACTTATCTAATGCCAGCCAGCTCATAAGAGAAGGACAAACAGGTAAGATCCGTTTAGCGCTATATAGCTCAGTCGCGGTTAAGTGGTTGATACCTCGTTTAGATGACTTAAAACAAAAATACCCAGAAATAGAACTCTCGCTCAATATGATGGCAGATGAGCCTAAATGTAGTGATCAGGTAGCAGATTGTTTTATTACGGTAGACCCACCAAAAACAAATTTTGTAGTAGAGTTTTTATATGCTGAGCGACTTTACCCTGTATGTGGACATAAACTTTGGCAACAGATAAAAGATAAACCCTTACCTGATGCCTTATGGACTCAACCGCTATTATCGGTGCAAAATTTATTCCCAGGAGAGCAATTAGCTGAAGATTGGCGACGCTGGGCGCAGCAAGGCGGTTTTGAAATGCCAAGTGATACAAAAATAAATCACTTTAGTCATATGTTATTGGCTGCAGAAGCTGCCCGATATGATCAGGGCATTACTTTAATGAATCATTATTTGATGTCAGATCAAGACAGGCAACATAATTTTGTGCGCATTCCTATGCATGAAGTATTAACCGGTGATAATTTCTATTTTGTTTATAAAAAATCACGTGCGAAACAAATGGATATCGTAAAACTAGGGCGTTGGCTTAAACAGCAGTGTTTTGAGTAAAATTGAACCTGAGTCAGTAGTTAATAAATAATGACAATAGTTAAGTGACTTATATGAAGTTTCTTAGCTTAATTTCTAAATAATCTCTCTTTGCAATAAAACAACAAAATTTTCTGTTTTAGCTGACCATATTCCTTGGGCTAAATTTGGGGTTAATACTTGAATAACGAGCCAACCTTCTTGACCTTCTTTATTGAAAATCTCTGATAAGTCAGGCATTTGTTGTTTTTTAAGCCCGGTTAAAAAATCTTCTTTATTGTCTATTTCTAATGTTTTATATTCATACTTGTTCATTTGAGGTAATTCCTTATATTCAAGTTCTAAAATATCTATGTCTAATGCTGAGGCAAGTGCTTTTTTTGATTGCAATGATGCAGAGCCCGTATTTTCAATTCGCTGAATAGTTCGTAAATTAAGTCCTCAAGCGATAGCTAATTCATCTTGTGACCATGATTTTTGTTGTCGTAACTCTACAATTAAATGTGCATTAACTTTAATAAATACCTTTTACTAAATGTGTGAAGACAGAAAAATACTGCATGATGAAGTGAGATTGTTTTACGAATAGCTTACGACACTTGTAAGTATTTCCTTATATTCAAGGTGTTATTAGCCATTTTTTAAGTAGGTTTAGTTTGTACGAAAGCTTCGCTTTGTTTCATTACTATGTAATTAATATAAATTTAAGCTGAAATCCTTTCATATTTGACAAAATGGAAGTTTTTATAAATAGCGTGATTAACTATGTTAAGCTTAAGCAACATTTTTTTAAATAATAAAAATAACCAGAGTAAATAAAATGCTAAGCACAATAGAAAGACGTCATGAAATTGTATTAAGAACACAAAAGCTTGGTAATGTATCCGTAAAAGAATTAGCTGCAGAATTCGATATTTCAACGGTAACAATTCGACATGACTTAAATGAATTAAATAAATTAGGATTAATTGTACGCTCGCGTGGTGGTGCTGTTGCAAGTACACGTTTAACCAAAGAGTTATCTGTAAAAGAAAAGCATAAAGAAAACCATAAAATTAAAAAACAGTTAGGTGCAGCTGTCGCACAATTTATTAATGATGGCGATGCCGTTTTATTAGACTCAGGTACTACCACAGAAGAAGTTGCAGGTTGTTTAGGCAAGCATAAAGACATAATAGTGATGACTAACGGCTTAAATATAGCCAATGAATTAGCAGGTTTTGAAAATTGTGATGTATTAATTACCGGCGGTCAGTTACGTAAAAAGTCTATGTCTTTTTATGGCTCTCATGCAGAAGATATTTTAAATGATTATAATTTTAATAAAGTCATTTTAGGTGTTGATGGTATAGATTTAAAAAGCGGTATAAGCACACATTATGAACCTGAGGCCAGTTTTAACCGCGCGATGTGTGATAATGCAGATCAGATTATAGTGGTAACAGACTCTTCTAAATTTGGCCGACGTTCACTTCATTCAATTCTACAATTAAATGCGATTGATATTTTAATAACAGATAGCGGCATCCCTCAAGAATTTATTGAACTGTTTGAAAAAACAAATACGCAAGTTCATATTGTAGATGCTAAATAGTTGTAGTTAATTTACTTAACTGAAAAAGTCCTTTAAGCGCTTTTTTATGTTTAGAATTATTTTGTTACCAAAACCATCTGCGATTTAAGTATTATCTTATCGTATTTTTTCTGAACTCAATGTACCTTTTATTAATACTCCTATTTTATGGTTATTTATGAACAAGTATCTTGTCGTTATATTTTTATTTTGCTTGATGGGGTGTAGTACAATTAGCAAAGTTGATGAGAATAGCTTATCTCTGAAAGCAAAACTTTCCGCAATTATTAATAAGCAAAAAGATACAAAACCAGGATTGAGTGTATTAGTAAAACATAAAAATAAAACCTTAATTAAAACAAGCAAAGGTCTTGCTAATCAGCGCATTGTAATTACTGAAAATACCGCATTTAGAATTGGCTCTATTAGTAAAACTTTTACAGCTTTGTCTATAATGACTTTAGTTGAGTCTGGTCAGCTATCGCTTAGCGATAATGTTAAACAACATCTTGCATCTTTGCCGAATAACTGGGCTGATATTAACATTAAAGACTTACTCTCTCATAAAGTCAGTTTATCAAAAGATTTTTTTGCATTTAATAATCTTCATTTAGCTAATAATGCAACAAATAGCACTTTATTATCTTATTTACAGCAAGACGATTTACAAGTATCAAAATTAGAACGAGACAAAGCGGTTTATTGTAATACTTGTTATGTTTTACTTGCTGAGATAGTAAAGCACGTGAGTGACCAAGATTATAATGAATATATGGCACAACATGTTTTTATGCCCGCTAATATGAAGCAGAGCTATATTGTTGACGAAAATACACATTTAAAGCCTGCCAGTGCGCTAAATTATGCAAAAACAACTAGGTTCTTTAATATCGAGCAATATACAACGGGTGCGATGGCACAAGTTAGTAGCATTAATGATCTAGATAATTTTATCACCGCGCTCAAACAAGAAAAAATAGTGAGTAAAAGTTCGTTAGATAATATGACTCAGGTGCATTCTGATTTGGGAGACGATGGCTTATATGGGTTAGGATGGATTATTGGCTGGGGTAACGAACCATTTTTTGCACATAGTGGTTCACAAGATGGTTATCAATCTGAATTATTTTTATATCCAAAATATGATTTAGAAGTGGCTATATTATCAAATGGTGGAGACGAGACGTTTCAGCTTCAAAGTGAATTGATGCAAGCAATAATCAGTCACTTTAAAGCACTTAATGAAGTTTAACTTAAACTTAAAAACCAGAAACATTCTCAGGATATTTAGCCATATTTTTATCATATAAAGACTTTATGCTAATAAGCGCTTGCTCAGTATTTTCATTAATATGTTGCGCAGGCATGATAATAAATGTTTTTGTTCTATAATCGAGCGCCATAGGAACCACAGGCACATTTGAATTATGTGCAATATGTAAAAACCCAGTTTTCCATTCTTTAGATTTTTTACGGGTGCCCTCAGGAGCAAGACCCAATACCAAGTGTTCGTTGTTATCAAATTGCTTTTTGACTTGTGAAACAAGACCATGGGGCGAACTACGATCAACGGGCATACCACCCCAAGCTTTTAATATCGGTCCTAATGGCCAAAAGAAAATGCTATTTTTACCTAAAAACCGAATCGTAATGCCCAATTGTAACTTAACAGCAATGGCAATTATAAAATCCCAATTTGATGTATGAGGCGCGACAGCTGCAACAAATTTAGATGTTTGAGGGAATTCACCTGAAACCTTCCAGCCTAAGAGTTTTAATAAAAAGCGACCTAAATAATGGCCTATGCCTTTTTGCGAGGTTTTAATACATTTGGGTAATGTTGTCATGGATGATGAATACCAGTTTTATTTTTATTCTGGGAATTTATCATAAGTGGTAATGATTACCAGCTATAGCAGAGTAAGTTTTGATATTAAGGGATTAAAGGGCTATCCACATGTCTGTGGGTAATTTGTTTTCTTTCATTATTTTTTCATAATCTCCTTCTTTTATACCTTGGTATATTGCTTTGTCTATGATCTCTTTTAGGATTTTATAGCTTAGATTTTGTTTTGATAATGCGATATGAGCAGATCTTTTTTCTGCTCCTTGCTCTTGAAAATGAATGTATTTCGATATAGATTTTAGCTCATTTTTTATTAAATATTCTCCATAACCTCGAGCTAAAATAAATTTATCAATTTCATTTTTAGCTAAAAGCTGTAAGCCTCTTTGAGCAGTGGGTACTTGTATTAAGTTGTTTTGCTGCTTTGATGAAAGAATTTGATCTAAATTATTAATTCTTACCGAAGCGATTTTATTACCTGAACTTAGGTAGTTTGAATTAACAAAAAAACCAAAATAATCGTAGCCTAAAGGCGTGCTCAGTACCGCCCATTCTTTTCTACCCACTAGATTAGCCGCTAAAAATAGCCCATCAAGTTTACCTTCTTGTACTGTAGATAAAGCTTTTGACCAAGGTTGAGACACGACACTTACTGTATGGCCTGATTTTCTCAAAGCTTGAGTTAAAAAAAGCCAACTAGCACGGTATAAAGGGTAGTTATTGACGATCATTCGACTATGATCAGGGCCAACGGCAAGACGTATATTTCTTGCTTGCGTTGAAGCACAAAAGAATATGAAAATACACAATAGGATAAGTAATCGATTCATTTTTAAAATTCTTAAAGACCGCAATGAAAACTAATTTGAGTATAGTTAAATTAACAGCCTTGGGAAATAAAGGCTATTTAATATTCGTTTGATATTAAATTTCATAATAAACATAGATTTAATTGATGTATCTGTTATATTTCGCTTCCAAAATTCGGTTATAGGGACATAATTTAGTGAAGTTCATTAATATCATTCTTTTCAGTATGTACGTACTTACTTCAAGTTTAGCTTCAGCAAATGATAAAAATACATTTAGCTATTTTGGCGCTGCATTACAGAAAAGTAATTTTGACGAAATTCAGTTTCAATCGAACCCACAAACTGTTTTTGATGATCCTAAAAAATATAAAGAAAGTACATCAGGTATAGGTGTGCGTATTTTTACGGGCTTTAATTTTAATGAATATATCGCTGTTGAAGCTGGCTTATCTCAGTTCGCAAAACCAGACTTTGCTGTTACTGAAAAAATTATCAATGCAGATAAAACAACTAAAACTACAACACATCATAAAGGCAATTTCAGTACGTTAGGAATAGACATTCGTGCAATTGGCTCTTATTCATTGACCGATGATGTTTTTATAAGGGCACAATTAGGTGCTATAGGTTGGGATAACAAATACGCATCATTGAATGTGGCAGAAAATGCAGTGGTGACTGTTACTGAAGCAAAAGATCGCGGTGTTTCGTTAATAACAGGTTTCGGATTTGGTTATGGTATTAGTAAAACAATAGCTGTGACATTAGACTTTGAAAAAACAGAAGTTGCAGAAATCCCCGTTAAAACAATTTCTTTAGGTTTTTCTTTCAAGTTATAACTTTTGAGTATGAAAATAAACACAATGTTTCAATGACTCATAACGTTAATTATTTTATTATCTTACGTATTAGAATAATAAGGTATAAAGAATGTTTAAGTTAATTTCAGTTATTACACTCGCATCTGCAATTTTAATCAGTGGATGCAGTGAACCAAAACAAAATGTACAATCAGCTAAAAGTGGCCAAGTTGATATTAGCTATGAAGAAGGTAAACATTACCGCTTAGTTAACAACATTAATGTAGGTGAACTTAAAGCACCATTTTTAGTTGAATACTTTTGGTTAGGTTGTCCGCATTGTCAAAGCTTTGAAAAACCGCTACAAGACTTTAAATCAGCGAATCCTGAAGTTGGATTTATTAGAAAACACGCCGTATTATCTGAAGGCTGGGTAAATGATGGTCGTATTTTTTATGCGCTTAAAGAAACCAATAATATGGCACATTTTGCAGAGTTATTTGATTTATATAAATCAGGCATAAATGATGCAAATTTTGATGCTTTTTTTACTAAAAACAATATTGATAAAGCTGCGTTTTTAGAAACTGCAGGTAAAAATGAAAACGTTATCAATAACATGAAAGAAAGTTATGAAGAAATGAGCGCGAATAAAATGACCAGTGTGCCATCTATTGTTGTTAATGGTAAATATCTGATCATCGCTTCAGAAGATACTAATAATAATGACAAATACTTTAAACTTGTAAATCACCTCCTTAAAAAGTAAAACCAACAAATACAAAAAGGGGTCGGAGTTAATTAATTTAGGTACATTCATTTTTTCCTAAATTAATTAACTCCGACCCCTTTCTCTATACTTTTATACTTGGGTTGAAAACGATTCAAACGGTTTTTACGAGCATTTAGATTTTTAAAAGATAGGATTGCTAACCTTTGAATTTTCTGGAAGTTTGATTGAGAATAATGTGTTTCAGTCTATAAGGGCATAATAAACTTCAAGTTTTTTGAAACCTAAAGTTATTGTAATATCTGATGAGAAATAAATATTGAAGATAATTTAAATGAGTACTTTGCAAACTCATTATTTTTTAAAGGTCGTCGATGTATCGAAATTTTATAAAAACAATAGCTATAGTCTTCTTTCTTTCAGGTTGCGCTGAAAGGGCAATTGATATCAGTGATAACGATGGTAAAATTGTAGGTGGTTGTATTGCTGGCTTTGATTGGCATTTATACGGGCTACAAGATTCTATTGATTATGTGTTATATGAATGCGCTAAAGATTCAATTGCAAAAGGCTATACAATATCTGATGAAAGATTGCTCTCGATTGATTTTTCACTACCGCCTCCGCCAAAAGGGCAGTTATGGAATAAAAAAATAGCGATGAGTCAATTTCATAGCGGAAAAATTACTCAAAGGAAATTAGGGTATATACTTGCTGCAACAGAACTTCAATATACCAAGATTTTGCGTGCTGCTGAAGAAGATTTAGCTAGCAAAAAAATAAGCCAGTCTGAATTTAATGAAATCAACAAAACCGCTAAATTTAAGTGGCTTGGTGAATAAATACGTTTTAAATAGCAATCTTTTATAATATCGTATTGATTATCGACAGAGTTATTCAGCATTCATTTAGTACTTCCTTGTAAGCTAACTTGTTTAAAACACTGCAAGTCTAATATCTTACTTATTGCACAACGCCAATTAAATGGTTCCTTATATGAGTTTTTTGTTGCGCTAGTAAGGTGATGTTATATTCAACTAAAGTTTCTATCTTATTGTTTTTAATTAATTAAAATCGTACTCTTATTTAAAGAGTTATTATACCTTAACTTGTGTATTGTTATTGTTAGGAGCAACTAATCCCTTGTTGTACAAAAAAGAAAATTTTTTTATTTATGATGATGTGAAGCATGTCAATTTTATAAAAGTACGAGAGTTGTTATCTGCATCTTATTGGGCGTCTGAAAGGTCTATTAATGTTATTCAAAAATCAGTTGAACACTCAGAGTGCTTTTCACTTTACAGCGGAGAGATTCAAATTGGATTTGCTCGGGTTGTCACAGATTATTCAACTTTTGGTTATATCGCTGATGTTATCATCGACTCCAATTACAGAGGGCAAGGACTTGGAAAATGGTTAGTGGAAACGGTGATCAATGATCCTCGATGGAAAGATAAATTCCTTTTACTGGCTACAGATGATGCACATAGCTTATATCAAAAGTATGGCTTTAAACAAAGTCCGAAACTGATGGGAGTAGGCTGAAAATATTACAAAAAAGATAGGAATTTATCAGGCTAATAAGTCACTTATCAATCTTAATGATAAATATTCATAAGTCGTTTATCAATTCAAAAACATAATTTAGTTTTATTCAGGGAGTAGGATGAAAACACAAGTAGAGAAAATAAACGATAGCCGAAGAGGTATAATAAAAAAAGCCACCTCAGTAGCTGGAATTCTAATGACTAGTGGAATCACTAGTAATGTTCAGGCACAAACACCAAATGGTAATTTTAACTCTAGTAAAGTGGAATCAAAATATATACCAAAACCCAAGCAAGTTCCTGTGACAGAAGGTGTATTACCTCTTCCTTTAGGTGCAGGGCTTTATTACTGGGATACAGGTGGTGAAGGCCCTGTTGTTTTACTTTCACACCCAGGAGAGGTAGTGCGTTAACTTGGCCCTATCAACAACCTGTTTTTGCAAAAGCAGGGTTTAGAACAATAGCCTATTCTAGACGCGGATTTTTTGGATCTCCGCCAGGTTCAAAAAATGATACAGGTAATTTTGCTGATGATTTGAATGCCTTAATTGAGTATTTAGGTGTAGAAAAATTCCATATTTTAGGTTTGGCTGGAGGAGGTTTTGCAGTATCAGATTATGTTGCTTCATATCCCGAAAAACTGCTTAGCATGACCATAGTTTGTAGTCTTTTTGGATTATGGGATAAAAATATAGATGAACGATTAGATTTTATTTTACCAAAAAGTTTTGCTGATTTGCCTCCGGAGTTTAAAGAATTAGGGCCCTCGTATCGCTGGGCACACCCTGAGGGAGTAAATGAATGGATTAAAATGGAGAAAAAATCTAAAGGTGACGGTATTAGGTATCGTCAAAAAGCGAAAAGTAATATTACATGGGAAAAAATTCGTGCAGCTAACCTACCTAGTTTTTTTATTGCTGGTGGGGCGGAATTATATCAACCGCCTTCAATGATGCGAGCAGCAGCTCTTGAAATACCTAACAGTCAAACGCTCATAATTCATGAAGCAGGCCATGCAGTTCAGTGGGAGCAGCCTGAGTTATTTAATCAAGCTGTTCTCGAGTTCTTAAATAAACATAGCTAAATTCACTTGAGAGAATTGAAGTTAATTGATATATGATAATAGGTTATATTATCTGAAACTCATGCTGAATACATGGTAGCGTGCAATAATCCATTATTATCTTTAAATTATTAAGGGTTAAATCTCTGATCTAAAGCATTGTCAGGATTAACCCATTTCAAACTTCTCCCAGTTTTATTATCAAATGGCTTTAACAAAATGATACTTCAGTTGCGTTATAATATTGATTACTCAAAATTAAAAATTGTTAAGCATCTAAAATATCTTGGTTTTTCTTCTTTTGTAACATATCGTACCCTCCTTAATTAAAAGCAAAAACTGAGATCATAATTTTTATAAAACAATGCTCTCAATTCATAAAGGAATAATATGAATCGACTACCAGGCCTTGATTTACTCAGAGCGATAGCAATTGTGTGGGTAATGCTTTTTCATGGTTTGAGGTATGGAACGCCTTATAGAGATTTTTCAGTACTAGGTTGGATGGGAGTCGATCTGTTTTTTGTATTAAGTGGCTTCTTAATTGGTAACCAAGTATTTAAGTCAATTAACAAACGTAAAGAGCTGAATATTGGAGAATTTTATATCAGCCGTGCCTTTCGAATTTTACCCGCATACTTTACTGTGTTGGCTATTTACGTATTAGTACCAATTTCTCAAGAAGGTAGGGGATTACAGCCACTTTGGCAATTTTTTAGTTTTTCAGTCAATTTGTTTATTGATATTAAAAATAGTAATACATTTTCACATGTTTGGTCTTTGTGTGTTGAAGAACATTTTTATTTAATATTTCCTTTAATAGTTTTATTAATTATGAAACGAAGTGGGACTGGGCTTGTTATATTTTTGTCCTTACTTATTGTGATAATTGGCATGTATTTAAGAGCTGATATTTTGTTAAATCAAATAGATACAATTCCAATATACCGAGATTATGTCGAAAAAATATATTTCCCAAGTTATACCAGGTTAGATGGGTTGTTAGCGGGCGTATTATTAGCAACCTTAAAAGTATTTAGACCACATTTTTGGCAAGTTTTATTAACGAATTCAAATAAAGTGTTATTTTTGGGGGGGTTGAGTTTAGCTTTATCAATTTGGATTTTTAAAGATAGATTTGGTTTGATGGCAACTGTGATAGGGTTTCCAATTTTGTCGATTAGTTTGGCATTAATCGTTGCCAGTGCATCGAGTACAAGCTCAATTTTAGCAAAGACAAAAGTACCAGGGGCTTATGTAATTGCTACACTTGCCTTTAGTTACTACCTGACTCATAAATCTGTATTTCATTTAGTTAAAACCTATGGTGGAGAGCTCATTCAGGGGAATGGCTATGTTAGCTTTTTTGTTTATGGCTTTTCTGCAACATTAGTTGCTACTGTATTGTATCTTTCGGTAGAACGTCCATTTCTTAAGTTACGAAGTGAATTTTTGAATCGAAAAAACACAAGACATTATGCTAATGCTGAAGTAAGCCATAGTAATAATTAATCTTTATGATATTTATTAAAAAGGTTCAAATGAAAGTATGAATTACGATGAATTACGATGAATTACGATGAATTTTGTGGTGGGTTACCCGCAACGACTTATGTTGTGCAATGGGGTAACTCACATGTATGGAAGGTCGGGGGAAAAGTTTTTGCAATAGGTGGATGGGGTAAAGACAAGCAGCCCGCTTTTACTTTTAAAACTTCAGAGCAAAACTTTTATTTTTTAAGTGAATGTGAAGGTTATATTCCTGCGCCATATTTTGCTAATCGCGGCATGAAATGGATACAAAAAGTTGATTGTGATAATCAAACAGATGAAGACTTACGTTATTACATTACACAATCTCATCATTTAGTTTCTTTAGGACTAACTAAAAGAAAACAAAAAGAATTAGGGTTAAACCAAGCAACTAGTTAATGTAATAATTAGTGCATAATAAAAAGTAATATAAGCATGAAGGCAATATTGAACTTGATAAAAAAACTCAAAAATTCTGATGAGATCACTGCCACTCGTATCTATGATGTTTTTCAAAGCGCATATAAAATTGAGGCACAATTGATTGGTACAGATAATTTTCCGCCTTTATCACGTGATGTAAACCACGTTAGGAGCTCAAAAACAGATTTTTATGGTTATTTTTATGACGATTGTCTTGCTGCGGTTATTGAAATAGAAATGAATGATAAAAATTTAGAGATTAATAGTTTAACTGTAGATCCTTGTTTTTTTAGAAAAGGCATAGCAGATAAGCTAATCGCTTATGTTTTAACTTCGATAGCTCATGATAAAGCCATTGTTGAGACGGCCGTTGTTAATGAACCTGCAATAAAGTTATATCAAAAGCATGGATTTGTTGAATTTAAAAGATGGACACCTTCTCATGGTATAGAAAAGCTTGCCTTAAGTGTTTAATTCAGTGTTAAAGCGTATTTTATTATAGCTCCAATACCAGTCTTAAATGATAATAATATAAAGGTGCATTTTGAATTCAAAAATTTGGTTTTTACTTGTTTTAGTGTCGCCATACCTGTTGGCCGAACAAGGAGAAGTAGTTAAAAACTATGCACTTGAATTAACTAAAACTGATAATAAAGATACTCATTTTATTAATAAAAAATCACCCAATGCAACTTGTATTGATTGCCATAAATCACAAACTCATGATTGGCAAAAATCAGATCATGCCAAAGCGATGGCAATCGCAGATAAAACAAATGTATTAGGTGACTTTAAACATGTTACTGCAACGCACTATGGCCAAAAAGCACTGTTTTATATAGAGAATGATAAATACAAAGCTAAACTCTCTTACGATTATAAAACTGAAACCTATGATATTAAATATACCTTTGGTCACTTTCCATTACAGCAATACCTTGTAGAAACTAAACAGGGCTCTTTGCAAGTATTACCTTTTGCTTGGGATACACGCAGCAAAGAAGATAAAGGCCAACGTTGGTATCACAATTATAGCAATGAAGAAATTCGCCCTGAAGATAGATTGCATTGGCAGCAACCCCTACAAAACTGGAATGGCATGTGTGCCGATTGTCATTCTGATGGTTTAGTTCGAAATTATGATGACAAAACTAATACATTTGATACAAAATGGGATGATATTAATGTGGGCTGTTTATCTTGTCATGGTGATATGACTGAACACTCAAATAATATATCAACACTAAGCAAACCAAGTATCAAAAAACAAAACACAGGTTTATGGTTAAGAAAATCAGGCCAAAAAACCGCACATTGGCAAGGCGCTAAACGTGATAATGCTTTTATGGACAATTGTTTTGCATGTCACTCTTTGCGTTCACCATTAACTGATGGTTTTAAAGCAAACACACCGTATTTAGATCAATTTACACCGCAAATGCTCAACGCACCTATGTATCATGTTGATGGGCAGATACAAGAAGAAGTTTATGTTTATGGCTCTTTTTTACAGAGTAAAATGTTTGAAAATGGGGTTAATTGTTTAGATTGCCACGATCAGCATACTATGAAATTGAAAATTGAAGGCAATGGCTTGTGCTTACAATGTCATGGTGCTGAGGTTTATAATGTGCCAACACATCATCAACATGAGCAAGAAAGTACAGGTGCACAATGTATTAACTGTCATATGCCAACAAATCGCTATATGGGTGTAGATGATCGTCGTGATCATAGTTTTAAAATATCCAGACCTGATCTGTCACTAGAGTTTGATACACCTAATGCGTGCGTACAATGTCATGAAGATAAAGATAACTTATGGGCCGCTAAAACACTCAAAAAATGGCATGTTAAACCTAAAGCCTTATCATCAACACGTCATAACTATTATTTACTCAATTCTGGTCAGCCAATTAGTTTGGAAAAACACAAAGCAATTATAAATGATAAGGATATAGACGTTATAACAAGAGCCACGGCAATACGCTTATTAAATATGACAACGCAAACGCTATCTGGAAAGTTCTTAAAACGTTATTTAATGCATAAAGAAGATTTATTGCGGCTGTCAGCCGCAACTTTAGGCGGATTATTAAATGAAAGGGAGCGCATTAGTTTAATCTCTCCTTTGCTAAAAGATAAATACAAAGCGGTACGGATTGAAGCGGCAAGAAGCCTAATTAATACCAATATGTCTGCAAATAATATGGCAATATTTAGAGCTGTATTTGAAGAGTTATTATCAGTTAATAAAATCAATAGTTGGCGTGGTGAGGGCAGAGCAAATCAAGCCGTATTAGAAATGAGCCTTGGTAATTGGACTAGTGCTGAAGAATCATTTAAAGCAGCCATAGAGGTTGACCCTTATTTTGAATCTGGCTATTTGAATTTATCAGAGCTATATCGGAATTTACAAAGACCAGAACAAGAGCAGAAAACCTTAAATAATGCGCTATTTAAACTGCCCAAGTCAGCGCAAGTGCAATATGCTTTTGGACTGTATTTAATTAGACAGCAGCAACATCATAAAGCAACAAAACATTTTGCTAAAGCCATGTCTTATGCGCCAGAACAAGAACAGTACTTATATACCTATGTATTATCGCTTGATGGTGAAAATAAAACTAAATTTGCGTTGCAAAAGCTTAAAATGAAACTTAAGAAGTTTAAAGACAGCCAGCAATTAAAAGAACTTGGATTATATTTATCTCAAAAAATGGGAGATGAAAAGTCATTTAATTGGTTTCAAAAATGGTAAATAAAATAGTGACTTTAAATAATTTTGTTTAAAGCCACTTAATTAGGTTAGTATTAAAGTTGTTAACCTAGCCGCTTTTTAGAAATATAAGGAAGTATATGAAAAGCATATTAAGCGTAATTGTTTCTCTTTTTCTGTACTCTAATAGTTTAATAGCGCAAGATTTTTACTTTGTAACTAAGAGTATTGAGATCCCATTTTTTAAAAAAATGAAACAAGGATGTATCAATAAAGCCAAAGAACTAAACGTTAATTGCCATTTTATTGAAATGTCTGCCGGAAATCCTTTTCTTCAAAAAAACGCTATAAAAGCACTACAAACACAAAAAGTTGATGGCTTGGCTTTATCTGTGATCCATTCAAAATTCCATATTGATTCTCTAAAATACTTTAAAGAAAACAACATTCCGGTTGTTACCGTTGATGCAGATTTTGCTAAAGGAATTCACGGACAAGTAGATGATTTAAGAGCGGCTTATATTGGTAGTGATAACTTTAAATTAGGTTATGATCTGGGCAAGCACCTCCTTTCAATCGTAAAATTTAAACATGAATATTGCATTGTAAGTGGCTATAAAGCCTCAGATAACTTAAACGAAAGGATCAAAGGATTTAAAAAAGCAATTAGTCAGTCTAAGTTACTTGAAGAGCATCACAGGTGCCCTTTATATAGTTTAGAAGATACTGATTCTTCAATTAGACAAGGGGTATCTTTCATCGAAGACTTTGATAATCATGGCATGGGAAAGACACTTGTTTATATGGGAGGTTGGGCGCAAATTGATATTGATAAATATACAAAAGCATTTGAAAAATATAAACAAAATATAAAAAACAAAACAATTAATATCTTATCTATCGATGCATCTAAAGAACAAATATTCCTTTTAAAACAAGGCCTATCTTCTGGAAATTTAGGTCAAAGCCCATTTGAAATGGGTGAAAAAGCGCTGGACACTTTGTTTAATTTAAAGCAAGGCAAAAAACTTAGCTCTAATGTTATTCACACTAACTCTGTTTTATACCCTTATAAACTTTAATCATTGCTGTATTTAGCAAAGTTTTTTTACGGGATCTTATTTATACCTCCTTTGCTCTATAAACTTCTGTCTTGCCAGTGATCTAGCTCAACTTCATAAAAATCACGATATTGTTTTTATATAGTATGACAATATAGATGAGATTGATCTTCAATCATCTACACTACCAATATTATGACAAAAGTAAACTCAATACTATGTAGACATCGTGCTTCAGATAAAATCTATGTTCCTAAAAATGCTAGAGACAATCACTATATCATTGCGGAAATGCAGTTAACATCTGATGAGCCTACTTTTGAACCGGGTGCTTGGTTTAATTTAAAACATGATGCTGTGCAAGATATTTCATATCAAGGGATTTTAGAGTGATATCATCAAGGTAATGAATTATTAGGTGGTTACGAAATTAAAATAGTGTTGTTACATGCTCCCGATGAATATTTAGCAGCAGCCAAAAACCAAGATGATTTTAAACAACGCCAACAAGATATTTTAGATACAAACAAAGCATTGCTTGAATTACGTGATGCAGGCATTGTTGAGTCTGTTGGTGTAGGCTTTAAAGATGTGAGGTTCATAGATTTTATTAGCGATCATATTCAGTTAGATTGGGCGATGTTTGAGTGTTCTATTACACCTTTTACTCATGAACCATCGACACTTAATTTGTTAAAAAATTAAATTAGCAAGGTGTAAAGGTTATTAATTCAGCTGTATTTAATGCTGGATTTTTAATTGGTAGTGATAATTTAGATGACAAAA
Organism: Pseudoalteromonas sp. C2R02; assembly: GCF_018860845.1. Taxonomy (NCBI): domain Bacteria; kingdom Pseudomonadati; phylum Pseudomonadota; class Gammaproteobacteria; order Alteromonadales; family Pseudoalteromonadaceae; genus Pseudoalteromonas; species Pseudoalteromonas sp. C2R02. The sequence goes on from NZ_JAHKQC010000045.1 coordinate 251,645, forward strand.
CAATTCCTAGAGACACTAATCCTGATTAATTTATTTGGCGTGATAAATTTCATGAGTTATGCACTGAATTTAATCTAAAGCCGGCTGAAGCATGTGTACAGTTTTAATTTCTATTTGAAGGCATTAACAGCAATCAGTGATAGTTTTACGATTGCAGCATCATTTGGCAATGTCGATAGTGTGTATCAACCAGGAAATGTGCATTTAACACCTAAAATATTAAAACACTCTCAAGAATTTGTATCTAAAAAATACACGCTGCCAAATAACAGTTTAAATTTTGTATTTCAGGGAGGTTCTGGCTCTACGCTGACGAAATTAGTGAGGCTATCAGCTATGGCGTTGTAAAAATGAATATAGATACAGACACACAATGGGCCTATTGACAGGGTGTAAATCAATATAAGGCGTCAGATTTAGACTGTTTAGATCGCCAAATAGGAAACCCAGAAAGTGCCGCTAAACCAAACAAAAAATATAATGATCCAAGGTAGTGGATACACGCAGCTGAAACTTCAATGACAGATAGAATTTTGCAAGCTTATCGTGAGTTACACTGTATTTAACCGTTAAGTAAACCTATAAGGTGTGATTTAGACCTACTGATTTATTTATTAGGTCGAATACTTTTCAACCCCCCTTATTTATACCAAAAATTCAAATTGTTTCATTCATGGGAAAAAACAAATTTACGTTTACCCATGAATGGGATACTTATCTTTAAATATCTATAAATAATGATTTTATATAATAAAATCAATAAGCTATATTTTGGCATGCTGACTGCTATAGAAGATTATAATCAACTCCTAAATAAAAAATGAGATGGAGTTTAATTCATTTTAATTAATAGGTGAAAGCATGACAAAGCAAACCACAGCCAGAGCAGCAGGTTTTATATATTTACTTGTCGTATTAACGGGTATTTTTAATTTAATGTACGTACCAAAAAAATTGATAGTTTTTAGCGATGCAGCAGCAACAATTAGTAATTTAACAGGTAACGAACTCTTGTTTCGTTCAGGTATTGCTGCAGGTGTGCTGTGTTATGTCTTTTTTTTAATATTACCTTTTATTTTGTTTGACCTATTTAAAGAGGTTAACAAAAAGGTTGCTGTATTTATGGTGGTACTCGCAGCTTCTAGCGTGCCAATCTCTCTTTTTAATATGGTGACTAAGTTAGACATACTTAGCTTAATAAGCGGCGCAGAATATTTAAATACTTTTAGCGCAGAACAAATTGAAGCAAAAGTGATGTTGCTTTTACACTCATATAATAATGGCATTAGAGTTGTACAAATTTTTTGGGGATTGTGGTTATTCCCATTTGGTTATTTGGCATATAAATCGGGCTATATCCCTAAAATTTTATGCATATCACTTATGCTCGGGTGTTTTGGTTATCTGATATATTTCTTTGCTCGCATTGTTTTTCCAGAGGCAAGCATACCTAGCTTTGTTGGTTGGCCAGCGTCATTTGGTGAAATAGGCACCTGTCTATGGCTATTAATAATGGGTGTTAAAGATAAATAGATAAAAGCCAAGTATTAAGGTATCCAACCTAAATAATCAAAGCCAGCTAATTATTACTGGTTTTTTTAATTCTGATGATAAATTATAAATCAGATAATGGGCTGCGCACTCCGTTTGCATCCGCTTGAATAACATGGATATAAATTTGAGTAGTGCGAATATCTGTATGCCCAAGTTGCTCTTGCACAGTGCGGATATCTGCACCTCTTTGTAATAAATGCGTTGCAAATGAATGTCGTAAAGTATGGCAAGTGACATTTTTATCAATATTAGCTTTACGCACAGCGGGTTGTAATGCTTTTCGAATACAGCTGTCATGTAAATGGTGACGACACAATTCACCTGTTTCTGGGTGATCACATAAATTAGATGAAGGAAATATAAACATCCAACCGGGATCTTTAAATGCGTTCGGATATTTTCGTGATAAAGCATATGGAAACGAAGGTCCGCAGCCTATTTCATTATCTTCTCGCTGGGTTTTTATTGCTTTATCAATTAGTAACTGTAAAGGTTTTACAGATGTTTCAGCGAGTATAGTTTGGCTATCTTTATTTGCTTTACCGTCTCTGACGACTATTGAAAGGTTATTAAAGTCAATATCTTGAATTCTTAACCTGAGACATTCATTGACACGTAAGCCGCTGCCAAAAAGTAACGCTACAACAGTTTTTGCATAGCCTCTCATATAAGATAAAATTGCCGAGACTTCTTTATCGTCAAGTACGACAGGCAAATGCCTTTGTTTTGTAGCTAAAGTAAATCCTAAATCACCTAAATTTATTTTAAGACATTTAGCATATAAAAATATAAGTGAATTTAGTGCTGATTTCTGTGTGTTTTTAGCTACATTTTGAGAGCTAGCTAACCATGATAAATAACTTTTGACTTCTTCTTTTCCCATATCTAATGGGTGGCGCTTATTATTAAATAAAATAAATTGTTTGATCCAATATAAATAACTTTTCTCGGTTCGAATACTATAACCACGCAGCCTGATTTCATCTCGAACCGATTCTAAAAAAGGACTTTTTGACATTATGAAAACGCTTTAACTGTATTTATATACAGTGTCGTTTGTATTTTTGATAAATCAAGCACGCTTTACATTTTTATGTCGCACGCTTTGTCTTGCTGCAAAAAAATAAAAGCTGTATAGTCAATCACATACGAAAATATGTACCGATATAATAGGCACATATAAATTACAAAGCGTG